>CAZWZG010000144.1:0-7979 GCA_964638245.1 uncultured Rhodobacterales bacterium | reverse complement strand
AAACCCTCTCTTATCAAATCACCCTCAACTGTCCCATTGGTGCTGACGTCAGACAATCGGAGGGGGTCGCCCGTTCATTGGGGAAAATTATTTGGGTCGGTACCGTCTCGATAATGGTCTTGCCGACCCGAGCCTCTCGCAACTGACTGGGGTATTGGGTCATCATCACGACGACGCAGTTCATCTTGCGGAGGGTGACGAGCCAGTTTTCGAGCCTCGCCGCGAAATAGGGATCGTCGAGAAGCTTCCAGGCTTCGTCCAGAACAATCACTGTCGGTCGGCGATCTTCTACGATCCGCTCGATCCGGCGCAGGATGTAGGACAAGACAGCCATACGTTCGGTCGACATGTCGAGGATCTCGGTCATGTCGAATCCGACAATGTCGCCGTCCATATGCAAGGCATCGTTGTCCTGCGGCATATCGAAGACCCAGCCATAACGACCACCCGGTGCCCATTCCCCAACACGCGCCTGCAACTCACCATCATCGTCGAGCGATTGGAACAAGGTTTGGAACGAGACAAACCGTTGCAGCGAGGGGCCGGCATCCGCATTTTGCGACACCGCGCTCTGAATGTGCCGAGACTGCTCTCCGGACAGATCGCCCGCCCGCGCCAGAAGCGTCGCCAGCCAGTCCGACAGCCAGGCCCGTCCGCGTTCATCCGTCTCTGTCTGCAGCGGGTTGAGGCCCGTCGGGATACCGGCAAGGATCGTATTGTAGTGACCGCCCAGGGCGCGCACCGCCATCTCGAGCCCGCGATCCTTGTCGAAGAAAAACAGCCGCGCGCCGACCCGCTGCGCTTGGGCGGCGAGAAAAGCAGTCGTGAGGGTCTTGCCGCTGCCCGTGCGGCCCAGAACAAGCGTATGGCCAACAGTCGGTTCGCGCTCGGGCGATCCGGGTTCGTGGAAGTTGAAGCCGTAGGCAGAGGTGCCCGTCGTCGGGAAGACCGTTAGGCGCGCTCCCCACGGTGTATCTCGATCCGAACGTCCTTCGACGCATCCATGCAGCGCCGAGAAATCCGCGAAGTTGATGGTGGAGATCGGTGTCTTTCGGGCACGGTAGCCGTAGTTACCGGGAGCCTGCCCAAAATAGGTTGCCTTGAGGGCCATGTTCTCTCGCACGATCACGGCCATGATTTCCTGCCCCAGACGTTTGATCTCGGCTGCGGCCTGTTCGAGCGTCGGTTGATCGGGCGCGTGGACGGCGATGGACAGGTGATGATCGCCGAATGCAATGCGCCCTGCTTCCTGGTCATCGGCCGCTTCCATGAGTTGATCCCGCAAGGAGACTGCCGCATCATCGGCCGCGCGCATCTGCCGAACGATCCGTTGAATCCGTTCCGCCATGATATTGGTGGGGATCGGCGTGAAGGAATTCGTCAGCACGACATCAAGCGGAAGGTCGAGACCGTCAAACAGAGAGACATCGGTCAGTGCAGGATAGCTCTTGATGCTGAAGAGGGCCCCATACCGTGTCTCACCCGTCGTGCCACATGTGATCCGAGCCGTATCTGCGTCAAAAGTCGCTCGGCAGGACCCAAGCGCGTAGGCCAGGGGCAGGGGGGCGTTTGGTCGGGCAATCGGGGCGTATTGGCCGGTGAGCAGCGTCGCAAGAAACCCGAGCCATTCGCCGGTGGTGTTGTCGAGACGAACAGGTTTTGCAGGCCCAAGCGCAGTCTCGAAGAATCCGGCCACTTCATCGAGTTCCCGCGCGCGACCCGCGCGGTCTTTCATCCAGGTTCGCTTGGCAAAGGCGTTGAGCAGCGGGACCCGTGCCCCGATCTCCGGACGTCGCAAGATGCTCAGATAAAGCTGCGGTTTCTTGGGCGCGAGTTGCGCGATGTGAGCTTGCCAGCGTTGGTCGATCTCGGCTGCAAAGCCGTCACGTTGTACAGGAGGCAGCGTGAGGTTCTGGGGAACAAATATGCGGTGAACATAGAAGCCGTAGAGATTGCCTGTTTGCGCGATAACCGCCGCGACCGCGCGTTTCATGGCATCGAGATCGATGTCCGGTGTCGTCGGTGCCGCAAGTCCCTCGAGGCGGAGCGTGGCCATCAGATCGCCCTCCCGCAAGACCATGACGTCGGGTTCGGCGAAGGCGACGTAGGGCAAATGCTCGGCGAGATGGCTTTCGCGTGTCAGAGCTGTGCCGCTGGTTTCAATGACCGCCGGGCTAGGCTTTGCATATTTCATCCCGTCAAGCGCCATAGCTGTCTCCGCCGTGAAGCGCTCGATTGCGCGTGCCGCGCACCGTGCCGTAGGAGACGCGCAGAACTTTGAAGAAATGCGGCTCCTTGTCGGCAACAAACCAGAGGACAGGATAGGCGAGCGCGCCGACCAGAAAGAAGACCGGTGACTTCGTCCAGATAAAGGGCAGGACCACGCCAAGCGTGAGCACGACGAGATATCCGACCGGCAAGCCGAGATATTTCGGTGGGCGGGCCAACCCGAGAAAGAGAGGGGATCGCATGGCCATCAGGTAAACCCGTCAACGATGGTGCCCGCGGAGAAGATCAGGACGATCCCGATCACCACGGAGGCGAACCATCCCCAGTTGAGCCGCCCCATCATGCACATGAAGCCAGCGCCGAGGACGGCGAGCGTCGCGACCGCGATGCCGATTGGGCCGGTGAGCGCCGCTTCGATTGTCTCGAGCATTGTCTGGATGGGCGAGAGGTCCTGGGCAAGGGCAGGGGAGGCCCATAAGGCCAGAAGGCCAATGATTGGAGGCAGGTATCCTGGAGGCAATCTTCGCATCGGTTTCCCTCGTTTCAGGTCTTACTTCATGTCGAGCACGACGACGGGACGCGTGGCGTCGCGCATCGTCGGTCCGGTCAGGTCTTGCGTGGCTGCGCCGGAAAGGCGCGCGCGGATGCGATGCACTCGGGCGATGTAGTCGCGTGTTTCCGTGAAGGGCGGCACGCCCCCGTATTCTACGACGCGATGCGGACCGGCGTTGTAGGCCGCCAGCGCAAGGTCGATGTCGTTGAAGGATGACAGCTGCGCCAAAAGGTACCGTGCTGACCCGTCGAGGTTCTGCGCGATATCGGTTCTGTCTACGCCAAGGTCGCGTGCGGTGGCGGCCATGAGTTGGCCGAGACCATAAGCGCCTTTGTCACTGATGGCGTCAGGGCTATAGGCGCTCTCGGCTTCGATCAAGGCGCGGAACAGAGCCAGCCAGTCATCGGAGCTGATCTCGAGTGCTCGTAGGGCTCGGTTGCGTTCATGTCTTGAAGCTGTCGCATGAATGGCCGCCAGCACATCCGACGGGGCCGTGGTCGTAAAGTTCTGAGAGTGTGTGGGCGGGGGGGTCTTGTCTTCCCGGCCGTGAACCGTCCAGCCGTCAGTTGTTCTGACGCTTCCGTCCGCTCCGAAGATCATCGCCTCCGCCGGGAGCGTCGAAGGGGATAGAGTAGTCGCTGTCAAAACACAGAGTGCGACCATCGCCGAACTCGTGGTGATGTTTGAAGAGGCCGGGCCAGATGTTGAAGAGGCGGGGTTCTGGTCCGTAAGGTCCGAACCGTGTGGAGACCAGGATCGCCTCGGGCTCTCCTTCGCGCAGGTAGACACACTGATAGCGGGGCTTCCCATCGTCCGTGAACTCGACAAGCTCGTACCGACAGCGGAAGTCGACTCCCGACCCGATGAGGTCCTTCACCCCATCAATAGTAATCAAGATTTGGTCTCTTGCGATCGGCACCGGACTCCCCCACTGGGAGTCCTTCTACAATCGGCAGCATTCCGCAGAAAGCCATCACTCTGCAATATATAATTTTGCGCAATACGTATTTTGAGCGAGAATTGGCCTAATCGCTCCAGGAGGCCGATATGAGACACACCCGCCTTGCGTCACTGGTTCTGGCAGCCGGGCTAACGGTCGACGTCCAGAAGGCCTATGCCTACGATATGGATTGCGCCATCATGCTGTGTATGGCCGGGGGGTTTCCGTCGAGTGCTGTGTGTTCAGCCGCCTATGCCGAAATGATCCGGCGGATTACGCCCTGGCCGAGCCGGCCACCCTTTGGGGTCTGCACCTATGCCGCCGTTCCGGTTGCTTTGGGCGGACCGGGGGAAGAGGATGCTCTCGATATTTCGACACCGGACTACGAATGGCTACGCCGAACGCGCGTGCTTTGGTGGCACGGTCGATCTTATGAACCGCGCGATGAACCACGTCAGTGGGACTGGTCCATCAGATCCTGCGATCATAAAAACAAGAACTGTCATTACATCGTGCGCGTCTACGGCTCACATTCGCCTTGGCCGGCTTCGTTCGCGTCGGAAAACGGTCAGGACATCCCGACACCTGGCTCGGGTGGGCTTTGGACCTTCTATAGCCGCGCCGTCATGATGGAGTATGGCGATTACGACGGCGCCATGGATTACACCGATTGGGTCAGATACTGAGGCGTCGTTCGGCAACTAAAGGTATTCGATATCGGCACGGGCCTGCGCCGCCAGTTTCGACAGGCCATGCCGGGTCAGGTCGAGCAGGAACTCGGACGGCGTCATCGGCGGGTTTTCATACCTTTTTCTCACGCGGCGGAGTGCACGGGCGCCGCCAGATGGATACAGGTCGTAGGTATTGGCGAGCATGTCATCCGCGCCGAGCGTTTCGACGCCATAATCATCGAGGACTTTGCTTGGAAAGTCTCGATGGTTTTCTGTCACAATAACCTGTGCTGAGCATCGGATCGCCGCCGCGAGAACGTGTCTGTCGTCCGGGTCCGGCAGGTCCAGACCAGCAATCAAGGGCTGGTATCCGGTCACGAAGCATTCTTCGAAAGTCTCTCTGATCGCGGCTTCCTGCTGGCGAACGCTCTCTTCGAGATGTGGTTTGAGCGCGATCAGGTTGCGTGTCCATTCGTCGAGGATTTCATCGGTGACCCTGGCCCGAAACAGGCCTTCTTGTGTGAACGTCAAGAGGACGTCCCGAACCCGGAACGGAAACAGGACGTTGGCATCGAGGACAACCACGAAGGGGTTGGCCACAAAGCTCATGCGTTGTCGAACTCCTGACCCAATCGCGCAAGGTCGCGCATCGCCTGCTCCTGGCGCCTCTCTTTCTCTTCCCGGTATTGCATGAGCGCCGTCAGAGGCACGCGCCGGTGCTTGCCCACTTCTTCAAATCGGATCTTCCCCTCCTTGAGCAACTTCGTGAGATGAGGGCGGGACACGTTCAGCATGTCGGCGGCCTCTTGGGTTGTGAGCATTGTGCCGACCGGAACGAGCGTGACCATGTTGCCATTGCTCACATGGCCGAGCAGTTCGATGATCAGTTTTCCAACCTCTGGCGCGATGGAGACCGGATCGCCGTTCTCTCCCGAGACTTTCAAGCCTCCGTCCAGTTCCATGGCCACGGCGATGGCTGTCGCAGCATGCGCGGCACTGTCGATTTCTTCCGGGGTCGGCGGGCGCTCCATAAGCCCGCTCTGGGCTGGTCTTTCCGCGGTATCGGCCATGGTTTTTCTCCTCGGTTCACCCCTTAGATGTACCCAGGGAGTCACACATGCAAGAGAAATAAACGAAATAAGTGAAATAAGTGTAACGATTTTGTTAGACGGGTCGCGCCATCGAGTGTAAACAAAACAGGAACAGAATCGCCTTACGGAGCAGTATCATGGGCAAGAACACGAAACGCACCTCGCGGAAAGTCGCGTCGCAGGCAGCGGCCACACTGAGCGACCCGAACGCCTCCGCAACCGCCAAGAGCCTGGCGGCATCGGCGCTGGCGCAGTCCGGGACTGGTAAACAGACGGGCGCGGCGATGGAGGACAAAGCCTCCAAGGTCCTGCAAAGCTACAAGTACAGCAGTGACACGAAATCGTTGGCAGGAACGGTTCTCTCGCAATCGAACAAGGCGCGCTAGACTAGGCGGGTCCGGATCTATCGAGATCGATATCTCGTTCGATGATATTGACTACGCAAATCTCCTCGGGCCTTACGAGCCAGACCCGCGTGCGGTCGCCGGTGTTCCAGAGATGCTCTTGCCAGACGACAAGTTCTGACCCCTTCACGATTGCTACGCCTTCGCGCACGGGCACGCCTTTGAGCGGACGATCATCCACCCGCCATCCCGGAGCAGGGTGTCGTCCGGCCTCCTAGCAGCGGGGTTTGAGAAGTTCCGAAGGATCGATGTTCAGAGCTTGGGCGATCTTTTCGAGCGTTGTCAGCGAGGCGGAATACTTGGCGTTTTCGATCTTGACGACATAGCCGCGGTTCACACTTGCACGATGCGCCAATTCCTCCTGGCTGATGCCCTTGGCGCGCCGGGCATCTTGAAGATTTAGACCTACTCGTTCCTTCAGATTCATGACCGAAGCTCGGCCATGATGTGGCGTATTTAACCACGCAATATACTATACATTCGACGATGAAGCGGCTGATACTGTGTGATTTTCGATTTCTAAAGGTGTCGATCAAGCTCGCCATTTGGTTGAATAAGATAGCATGGTGACCTCATGCAGCGAGGCGGAGTGGTCCTGTTGGGCAAGGTTTTGCCCATTGTCGCGGCTGAGGCAGGGGTGCGTCGCAGCGGGTATTCCGAGGCTGATAAGGTTTATTATGTAAATTCAAGGATAGCTTTCTAGCTTTTGGCCTATGGTTATCCAAAGAACCTAGGTGTCACTTTCAAGTAGGCTTCGTAAGCTTCGCCGTAGCGTTCTTTCATCCAACTTTCCTCTGCATGGGGTGCAAAAAGAAGAACAGTTATTGCAGCCGCGCCCACGAGAAGTGCCGCTACGGAAGAGGAAAGCAGGAGCCATCCAAAAATCATGCAAGCATCTGCAACATATTGCGGATTTCGCGAGTAGCGATACAGGCCGTCGGTCTTAAGCGTACCCTGAGCACCACCTGTCTGAGCAATTCCAAATCCTCGGACGGCACTCCAGACCACGATATTCGACAATACGATGATTGGGATGCCCAACCCATACCGCATCCAAACCGGCAACTCCATTTGGCCCCAGCCAATCACTCCAAGTGCAATGAGCGTCCCAAACAATGCGAAGGTGGGAACCCAAACAAGGATCGGCGTCCAGACACTGTAGGCTTTCGGTGGCCATATGCGCCTCGCAGGACAGGCGATCGACCAAACCAGCGCACCGAGAGTTGCCACGGCAATCAAAAGGCCGATGATTATAAGCACGGAAGACACCTGAGACCTACTGACTGTGGAGCTTGTCATGACCGAACAGTGGAGCCTCGGCGTCACAGGCACCTATGCGCTCGAACTCCAGAGTGGAATGGTCAATCCCAAATTCTGCACCAATCTTCGTCTTTAGATCCGCCTTGATCTGCTCCAGCTGGTCCCATGCCGTGTCTTCAACGACGACATGGGCATCGAGTGCTGGTGCGTTTTCTTCCATCTGCCACAAGTGCACGTGGTGGACGTCCTTAACGCCATCTGTTTGTCGCAGAACGGCCACCACCTCCCCTCCGTCGATGTCCGGTGGACTGCCGAGCATAAGCGTCCGGATCGGGCCACCAATCTCAGCGAATGCCAGGTACAGGATGTAAATCGCGATCCCAATCGTGATCGCGGGATCAACCCAACGCATGTCGTAGAGAATAATGAGCGTGCCGCCGACGATCACGGCGACCGAGGCCAAAGCGTCGGACAGGTTGTGCAGGAACAAGGCGCGGATGTTCTGGCTGCCCTTCTGCATAGAATAGGTCAGCGCCGCTGTCAGGGCGTCGATCACCAACGCTAATCCCGCGATGATGACGACAGTCCACCCTTTCACCTCGGGCGGCTCGATAAGGCGCATGCCGCCTTCATAGATCAAATAGAGCCCGATCACGATCAGCGTCGTGTAATTGATCAAGGCTGCCACGGTCTCGATCCGGCCATAGCCAAACGTCATCCGTTCATCGGCAGGCCGCCGCGCGATTTTGCGAGCCGCAAAGGCAATGACGAGCGCCGCCATGTCCGAGAAGTTATGCAGCGCATCCGCGATCAGCGCGAGAGACCCTGCAA
>CAZWZG010000143.1:0-8017 GCA_964638245.1 uncultured Rhodobacterales bacterium | reverse complement strand
GGCGATGTGCTGAGCCTTCAAGACATACTGTCCAACAAGCAGACGCGGGGGGCGTTCGGGGAAATCCAGCTGACGGATATCGTGTCCAAGGCCCTGCCGCGCGACAGCTACACGCTTCAGGCGACGCTTTCGAACGGCAAACGCGCGGATTGTCTGATCCACCTGCCGAACCCGCCCGGGCCGATCGCGATAGATGCCAAGTTCCCGCTGGAAGCCTATGAGGCCTTGCGCGCGGCAGAAACGCAGGAGGCGCTCAATCGGGCCGCGACGGCGCTGCGCCAAGCGGTGCGGGTGCATATCAAGGCGATTGCCGAGAAGTATATTCTGGACGGCGAGACGGCGGATGGGGCGCTGATGTTCCTGCCGTCCGAAGCGATCTATGCCGAGTTGCACGCGAATTTCCCTGAGATTGTGCGCGAAGGCTTCGCGGCGCGGGTGTGGATCGTATCCCCGACAACGGCGATGGCGACACTCAACACAATGCGCGCGGTTTTGAAGGATGCACGGATGCGCGAACAGGCCGGGGCGATCCGAAAGACCCTCGGCCAATTGCACCGTGACGTGGAGATCGTTGTCGAGCGGGTCGGCAAGCTGGAGACGCATTTCGATCAGGCGCGGCGCGATGTCGAAGGGATCGGCACGGCAGCGGAGCGGGCAAGCAAACGTGCTGCCCGGCTCGACAATTTTGACTTTGAGGAATTGTCAGAGGATCACCCGGCTGAGGTTGTTAAGCTCACCCGGGACTGATCATCAGATCTTGATGAAGGGCTGAACGATCCGCGGCAGGAAGCCGTTGAAGCGCAATGGCGCGTCTGTGGCGGCCAAACAAATGCAGTCCATGCCCGGCTCGGCGATTGGCGTATGCTCGACATGCTCGCCCGCAATTTCGATGTCGCCGCGCCCAAATCGCCCGTCTTCATCGGTGAATGCGCCCTGCAACACCATGGTCAGCTCCATGCCGTGGTGGCCGTGATCAGGGATCGCCGTACCACCCGGGATCGACAGAAGCCGAATGTTGGCCTCTTTGGAGGTTTTCAGCACAGCCTGCTTCACGCCGCCGCCAATCCCGCGCCATTTCACAGCGCTGAGGTCACCACCGACATAGTCGATAAGCGGTGAGGGCAATACGCCGCAGGTTGGCTTGGTCCGTTCGGGGCGCGCCATGGGCGCATTCTCGATCAGGGCCATCGCCTTGTCGAAGCTGTCGTCATCCAGCTCGACCATTTCCTGCTCATCCAGAAGCGCGCCGCCAAGGGCATCAAAGCTTTCAAGGCGTGCACGGCATTCGTCACACAGCGACAGGTGCGTCGCCACGATCAGGTTGAACGCCTCGGGCAGGTTCCCGGCGGAATAGCCGAGAAGAAGCTGGTCGTTCAGGTGATGATTAATATTGGTCATCAAACTAACTTTCACTGCATCGAATGCCGAAGCCGTTCCAAGGCAAGGCGTATCCGGGATTTTATCGTTCCAAGGGGCAAGCCGGTCTGCTCTGCGATCTCGGAGTGGCTGAGATCCGCGTAAAAGGCTCGCTCGATCAGGACGCGTTGTTTTTCAGGTAGCTCGGCGATCGCCTTGCTCAACTGCGTGCTTTCTTCTTGCATGGCCAAAACATCGGCCTGATCGGGTTCGTGGTCGGGGCCCCATGCCAGATCTTCGGGCTCAGGGCGGCGTTGCTTGCGCAGGGCGTCGATCTTTTTGTTCCGCGCAATGGTAAACACCCATGTCGCGAGGCTGGCGCGACTGGCATCAAACATATGCGCTTTGGTCCATACGGTCGCCATAACGTCCTGCATACATTCCTCGGCCAGGCTGGAGTCAGCGCCCGACCGCATCAAAAAAGCTTTCACTCGCGGTCCGAAGTGACGATAGATCGCCGCAAAGGCCGCTTTGTCTTGTGTTTGACGGATGCGATCCATGGCCTCGACCCAGTCGGCATCACTGTCGCGCTGGGTCGTTTTCATCGAGGCCTTGGCAATAAGAGATGTCGCATGATCAGGAGCATAGGCAGCCCGATCCCGCGATGCATCCGCTTTTTGCGCTTCAGACACATTCGTTAACATATCCATTCTACGGGGGGAGGGCGCGACCGGATCAAAAAGAAATTAATGTCTGTTTTTAATCCGCTGTCGGGCGCGGGGCGTAGTTCCTTTAAACGTCTTGGAGAAACGACCTTATGCCATACGAGCCACGGGACAATCCGTCGAAAAGAATTGCTGTCATCGGCGGGGGAATCTCCGGCATGGGCGCGGCCCACTATCTGGCCGATCGCCATAATATAGTGATCTTCGAAGACGAGGCGCGGCTGGGCGGCCATGCGCGCACTGTACTGGCGGGAAAGAACGGCGATCAGCCGGTGGATACAGGTTTTATCGTCTTCAACAACGCCAACTATCCGAAGCTGACGAAACTGTTCGACGAGCTTGGTGTCCCGATTGCGGACAGCGACATGAGCTTTGGGGCGTCCATTGATGGCGGGCGCATCGAGTATGGTCTGCAAAGCCTTCGCTCGGTCGCGGCGCAGCCCGTGAACCTGTTGCGCCCTGGGTATCTTCGGATGATGCGAGACGTCCTGCATTTCAACAAACACGGGCTGGAGGTCGCCAACGACCCCGGGATCACGATTGGTGAATTCCTGGAGCGGTTGGGCACCGGGGACTGGTTCCGTGAATATTACCTTCTGCCGCTGTCTGGCGCGATCTGGTCAACGCCGACCCAGAAAATCCTCGACTTCCCGGCCGAAGCGCTGGTGCGGTTCTTCAAGAACCATGCGCTGATGGGCATCACGGGTCAGCATCAGTGGTACACGGTCGAAGGCGGATCGATCGAATATGTGCGTCGTCTGAACCAGTCGTTGTTCCGGCGCGGGGTCGAGATTCGGCTTGGTGCGCCTGTGCAGGGTGTGCGGCGCACGGGACTTGGTGTCGACGTGCGCGCCGAGGGTGCCGAGTGGGAAGCGTTCGACGAAGTGATTTTCGCGACCCATTCCGATCAGGCGCTGGCGCTGTTGTCGGATGCCAACGGGGTCGAGCGTTCGGCCCTTTCAGCGGTGCGCTATCAGCCCAACAAAGCGGTCCTCCATTCGGACGCAAGCCAGATGCCCAATCACAAGGTTTGCTGGTCGGCGTGGAATTACACCGAAATGAAGGGCCAGAACCGCGATCGGATCGGCCTGACCTACTGGATGAACAAGCTGCAGCCGATCCCGAAATCCGATCCGCTGTTTGTGACGTTGAATGCTACCTCGCCAATTGATGAGTCGCTCATCTACGACGAGGCGACCTTCATGCATCCCGTCTATGACATGCCCGCGCTTGCGGCACAGGAGACCTTGCGCGCAATCAACGGAACCAACCGGACGTGGTTCTGCGGCGCATGGATGAAGAACGGCTTCCACGAGGACGGGATCGCCAGTGCGGCGGACGTTGCCGATGCCATGATCGCAGAAGAAACAGCGGCGGCCATCGCGGCAGAATGAGCACGCTCGACCATATCATGGGCGAGACCTTTCACGGTCGCGGCGGAGCGGTCGAGAACCGCTTTCGCTACGGCGTGGATTATTTCCTGTTGGATGCTGAGGCAATGCTGCGCACGCCCTGGCCATTTCGGCGCAACAAGCGTGCGCTGATGGCGCTTTATGACGGTGATCACGGCGATGGGCGCGGGGCAGCCTGGGTGCGGGATGTGCTGCGCGAATACCAGATGCCAAAACACCTGATCGGGCGTATTCTTCTGTTGGCTCAGCCCCGGGTGATGGGCCACGTGTTCAATCCGGTGTCCTTCTGGCTGGTCGAAGACGATGCGGGCGTCCTGCGGGCCGTCATTGCCGAGGTGAACAACACGTACCGAGACAAGCATTCCTATCTGTGCGCGCATCCCGATTTCGCGCCGATCCAGCCCCATGACCACATGGAAGCCGACAAGATTTTCCACGTCTCACCGTTTCAGGATGTCGCCGGGTCATACCGGTTCCGCTTCAACATCGGAGCCGAGAAGATTGGCGTCTGGATCGATTATCGCAACGATGGCGCGGGGCTTTACGCGACGCTGGTGGGCAATCGCAAGCCTATGACGACCTCTGGCCTTTTGGGCGCGCTGGTGCGCCGTCCTTTTGGGTCGCGCCGGGTGCTTGGGCTGATCCACTGGCAGGCGCTGAAGCTGTACTTCAAGGGCGCGCGGTTCAACACGCGCCCCGAACCTCCTGCAGAGGAGGTGTCGCGATGAGCGCGGTCGACGCCATGCAAGTGCGCGAAAAGGGCGTGAACCTTCCAGGGTATGCGATTTTTGGCGGCATGCTCGCGATGGCGGGGCTGCCGATCTATATCCACGCGCCGAAGTTTTATGGCGACACGTATGGTGTTTCGCTGGCTGCGATTGGGGCGGTACTTTTGGTGCTGCGTCTGATCGATATGGTGCAGGATCCGTTTTTCGGATGGCTGAGTTCGCGGTACTCGAATGCGCGTGCCATGCTGGTTGCCGGGGGCGGCGCGCTGATGGCAATTTCGATGCTGGGGCTGTTCGCTGTGACGCCGCCGATTGAGCCGATTGCATGGTTTGCGCTGACGCTGACGGGGCTGTTTTCGGGCTACAGCCTGCTGGTCATCAACTTCTATTCTCAAGGCGTTCACACCGGTGCGGCGATGGGGCCGTCCGGGCATGTACGACTGGCCAGTTGGCGCGAGACGGGGACGCTTTTGGGCGTTTGCCTGGCCGCGGCGATGCCGACGCTTTTGATGGACGCTACGGATCAGCCGTTTGCAGGATTTGCCGGGGTTTTCGCGGCGATCTGCTTCATCGCGATCCTTGTGATGCGCAACGCATGGGTCGGATCGCCCGACACTGCGGCGCCCACAGGCCTTCGCGAAATTCTGGGCGATGGGCTTGCACGGCGGCTGTTGTTGATCGCCCTTTTGAACGCGCTGCCCGTCGCGGTTTCGTCGACCCTGTTCCTGTATTTCGTCGAGTTGCGCCTTGGCGCCGAAGAATGGTGGCAAGGCGCGCTTTTGATCCTGTTTTTCCTCTGCGCGGCGGCGTCGGCCCCGCTTTGGGGGGCGCTCGCCGCGCGCATCGGGGCAAAAGCGGCCCTTTTGATTGCGATGGTTCTGGCCATCGCGGCGTTTGCCTATGCGGCGTTCCTTGGGCAAGGACAGGTGATCGCGTTTGCAGTGATCTGTGCGGCGTCTGGCGCCGCGATGGGTGCGGACCTGACCCTTCTTCCTGCGATCTTTTCGCGTCACATGGCGCGGATCGCACCCGAAGCCGGACAGGGGTTTGGGCTTTGGTCCTTTGTCAACAAATTCACTCTGGCCGTGGCTGCGGTCGCGGTTCTGCCCGCATTGGATGCGGCAGGCTTGCAAGCCGATGGAGGGCCGGACGCGGATGCGCTGCGCCTCCTGTCCATTCTCTACGCACTTGTTCCGTGCGCCCTGAAACTCTTCGCCATCGCGCTTTTGGCGACAACCGACCTTAAAGAAAGGTGAACTGATGGAGACCCTTTTGACTGTCTTATTTGGAGGAGCGCTGGCCCTCGTGCTTGTGTTCGTTCGAATACGATATTTCGGATTTCGCGGTCAGCGTATTTCCGAATTCGAGGGATCGAGCCCTGTGATCGATCCACGCCAACACCTGAGCGGCCCGCTTGTCTGCGAAGGCATGATCTATGGTCCGACGGGCCGTGTCTCGAGCCGCTTTGTTGCTGATTTCCACGCCAAGTGGGAAGGCAACAAGGGCGTCATGGACGAGTTCTTTCGCTATGACGGTGGCTCGACCCAAGTGCGCCAGTGGCGGCTGCAGATTGGCAACGACGGCACCGTTATCGGTGAGGCCGATGATATCGTAGGCCGTGCAGAGGGCCGCATGATCGGTTCGGCGCTGCATCTGGAGTACAAGATCCGGCTGACCGAGGATGCCGGTGGCCATGTCCTGGATTGCACGGACTGGATGTACCTGACCGATAACGGGACGATCATGAACCACAGCCAGTTCCGCAAGTTCGGCATCAAGGTCGCCGAGTTGATCGCGACCATTCGACCGAAGCTTGAAGAGGAGCAGAAAGCGGCGTGAGACAGTGGACGGGTAAACGGTATTGGCTGGTCGGCGCGTCCGAAGGTCTTGGGCGCGCGGTTGCTGAAAAGCTGTCGGCAGTTGGCACCGAGCTGGTGTTGAGCGCGCGGAGCGCGGATCGCCTGAACGAACTTGCTGAAAGCCTTCCGGGAAAGGCGTCGGTTGTGACGATGGACATCTCGGACAATGACAGCGTCGTTGCCGCCGCCCAAGAGGTTGGCGAGGTCGACGGGGTCGTTTTCCTTGCAGGTGTGTATTGGCCCCAAAGCGCGCGGGAATGGGTCGCCGACGAAGTGAACCAGATGGTCGACATCAACTTTACCGGCGCCGTGCGGGTGTTCGGTCAGGTGGTGCCCAAGATGGTGGCCAAGGATGCCGGTCACATCGTCATGACCGGGTCGCTGTCCGGTTTCCGTGGTGTGCCGGGGGCCATCGGCTATGGCGCGTCCAAGGCGGGCTGCATGTCGCTGGCCGAGTCGATGTACTATGATCTCAAGAATACCGGCGTGGATGTGCAGTGCATCAACCCGGGTTACGTGCGCACGCGGCTGACCGACAAGAACAGCATCACGATGCCGTTCATCATGGAGCCGGAAGAAGCCGCGATGCATTTCTTCGACGGTATGAACTCGCGCCGTTTCAAGAAGAACTTTCCGTGGGGCTTTGGCGCGTTCTTCCGCTCGACGATGTTCATGCCCGATTGGATGTATTACCGCATCTTCGGCTAACGCGGTTTCCGATCCGCGTCGCAGAACCGGCGCACCATGTCGTTTCACGCCTTGGCGTTTCCCATCAACTCCCCCTAGGCTGACCCCGATAAAGGGGAGCCGGACATGGCCGAGCGCGTAACGTTCACGCTGGATGGGAAAGAGGTCTCGGCTGCGCCGGGAGAGACGATTTGGGAGGTCGCCAATGGGCGCGGCCTTGTGATCCCGCATCTTTGCCACAAGCCTGCGCCAGGGTATCGCCCCGATGGAAACTGCCGCGCTTGCATGGTCGAGGTTGAAGGCGAGCGGACGCTGGTGGCGTCCTGTATTCGCGAGCCCTCCGAAGGCATGGTTGTGACGACCAATTCGACGAGGGCGGAGTCCGCGCGCAAGATGGTCATCGAGATGCTGGTCGCCGATCAGCCCGAGCAGGCCGCAGCCTATGATAAGTCCAGCCACCTTTGGGATATGGCCGCCGCGCAAGGCGTTTCCGAGAGCCGGTTTCCGGCGCTGGAAGAACCGCGTATCCCGCTGCTCGATGAAAGCCACGTGGCGATGTCGGTCAATCTGGATGCCTGCATTCAGTGCGGGCTTTGCGTGCGGGCGTGCCGCGAGGTTCAGGTCAATGACGTGATCGGGATGGCCGGGCGGGGGCATGACAGCTATCCGACGTTCGACTTCGCCGACCCGATGGGCGCGTCGACCTGTGTGGCTTGTGGCGAGTGCGTGCAGGCCTGTCCGACGGGCGCGCTGATGCCCGCGACGGTGACGCCGGGCGATAGCGTCGGGGACAGCGCGGATTTCGACCGGGAGGTCGAGAGTGTCTGCGCGTTCTGTGGCGTGGGTTGTCAGATTTCGATCAAGGTCAAGGACGAGCGCGTCAAGTATATTGAGGGGATCAATGGCCCTGCGAACGAAGGACGGCTCTGTGTGAAGGGTCGTTTTGGGTTCGACTACATCCACCACAACCACCGTTTGACCAAGCCGCTGATCAGGCGGGAGGATGCACCTGCCAAGGGGCTGAATGTCGATCC
This sequence comes from uncultured Rhodobacterales bacterium, assembly GCA_964638245.1. GTDB lineage: Bacteria > Pseudomonadota > Alphaproteobacteria > Rhodobacterales > Rhodobacteraceae > CAZWZG01. The sequence continues at coordinate 216 of CAZWZG010000143.1, read as the reverse complement.
CGGCAACGTGCTGGAGGTCTTCCGCGAAGCGACGTGGGACGAAGCGCTTGATTTCGCCGCCGGTGGGTTGAAAGGCCGTGGACGCGAAGTGGCCGGGTTTGGCTCGGCCAAATGCACGAACGAAGAAGCCTACCTTTTCCAGCGGTTCATCCGCGAGGGGTTCGGGCATAACAACGTCGATCACGGCACGCGGCTTTGCCATGCGTCCCCGGTCGC
>CAZWZG010000142.1:0-8048 GCA_964638245.1 uncultured Rhodobacterales bacterium | reverse complement strand
CCAAGGCAGGACACCGCGGCCCCGCCCGATCCATCGAGATACTTTTTCCCATTACTATCATATAGATAAACGCCATCGCCGCGCGCCACCGCGGGCAACTCTGCGTGGCAATGCCTTGGAAAAACATGTCCCATCCAACGTGGTCCCCCGTTGCGGCGGCTCCGTTAACACTCGGAGTTGCGTTCTGATCATTGTCTGTTTTTACTGTGACGATCATCTCGACGAAAACAAGATGAGTTAACAGGGAGATAAAGTATGAGAAACTTCGTTCTCGGAACGATGGCTGCTGCTGGCATTGCTTTTGGTGGGGCCGCAAGCGCACAAGAGTTCATTTCGATCGGAACGGGTGGCGTCACGGGCGTTTATTACCCGACCGGTGGTGCGATCTGCCGACTTGTAAACCGCGACCGCAAGGACCACGGCATTCGCTGCGCCGTGGAGTCCACGGGCGGCTCGGTCTACAACATCAACACGATCAAGGCGGGCGAGCTGGAATTCGGCGTCGCACAGTCGGACTGGCAGTATCACGCGTTCAACGGTACCTCGCGCTTTGAAGGCGATGCCGCCTTCCCCGACATCCGCGCCGTGTTCTCGGTTCACCCAGAGCCGTTCACACTGATCGCACGTGCCGGTAGCGGCATTTCCAGCTTTGAAGACCTCCGCGGCAAGCGCGTGAACGTGGGCAACCCCGGTTCGGGTCAGCGCGCCACCATGGAAGTCGTCATGGACGCCTTCGGCATGGAAATGGGCGACTTCGCTCTGGCAACCGAGTTCAAGGGCTCGGAAATGGCCAAAGAGATCTGCGATGGCAACATCGACGCCATGATCTACACGATCGGCCACCCCGCCGCCGCCATCAAAGAAGCATCGACCACTTGCGATGTTGAACTGGTTTCGGTCACGGGCGAACCGATTGACAAGCTGGTCGCTGACAACCCGTTCTACCGTGTGGCAACGATCCCAGGCGGCATGTATGCGGGCACGGACAGCGACACGACGACCTTTGGTGTGGGCGCAACCTTCGTGACCTCGGCCACGGTCCCCGCTGATACGGTCTATGTTGTGGCAAAAGCAGTCATGGAAAACATCGACGACTTCCGCAACCTGCACCCGGCCTTCGCCAACCTCGACCCGGCACAGATGGTTGCTGACGGCCTGTCCGCGCCAATCCACGAGGGCGCAATGCGAGCCTACAAAGAACTCGGCTTGATGAACTAAGCCAAACCAAACAAAGGGGCGTCCGGGAAACCGGGCGCCCCAAACACATAAAACGCGAAAAAACGCGAGGGGACACACCATGACCGATCAGGTTGCCGAAGGAAAATCCGCCGACGATATGGTGGCTGAAGCCGACACCGGCGCGCGCAATCCAACCGTCAAATGGCAAGCCAATCTGATCATCGGGACATGCATCGTCTGGTCGCTGTTCCAGCTTTATATCGCCTCCAAGCTGCCGGGCATTCTGGGCCAAGCCACAGGCATGGGGATCTTTGCCAATATCGTCGCGCAGGCACGCTTCGTGCACCTTGCCTTCGCCATCATGCTGGCAACGCTGGCCTTTCCGCTCTTCAAATCCGCCCCGCGGGATCGCATCCCGCTTTATGATTGGATCCTCTTGATCCTGGGGGTCGGGGCCTGTTTGTACCTTGTGATTTTCCGATTCCAGATCGCTGACCGACCCGGCCTCTGGAATTCCACCGATGTCGCGGTGTCCGCCATCGGCATGTTTGTCCTGATGATCTCGGTCTGGCGCTCGCTCGGGCTACCGCTTGTCATCATTGCCTCGTGTTTCGTCGCCTTCGCGTTTTTCGGCGGGGAAAGCGAATGGGCGCGCAACATCACCAACTACGGCGGGGCGTCGCTGTCCAAAGCGCTTGGGCACTACTGGATGCAGACCGAGGGCGTCTTTGGCGTCGCACTTGGTGTGTCGACCTCGATGATCTTCCTGTTCGTTTTGTTCGGCGCGATCCTTGATCGCGCGGGCGGGGGGAACTGGTTCATCAAGGTTGCTATCGCGCTTTTGGGCGCGCTGCGTGGCGGTCCGGCCAAGGCGTCGGTGCTTTCGTCAATGATGACCGGCATGATCTCGGGCTCGTCGATCGCCAACACTGTGACCACAGGCACGTTCACGATCCCCTTGATGAAGAAGATCGGCTTTCCCAACGAAAAAGCCGGCGCGGTCGAGGTCGCCTCGTCCACCAATGGTCAGCTGACCCCGCCAGTCATGGGCGCCGCGGCCTTCCTGATGGTTGAGTTCGTAAACATCCCTTACATCGACGTGGTCAAACACGCCTTCCTTCCGGCAGTCATTTCCTACATCGCGCTTCTTTACATCGTGCACCTGGAAAGCCTGAAGATGGGTCTTAAGGGCCTCGAAAAACCCGGGCGTCAGATCAACGTCCTGATGATTCTGATCCTGTTCCTGTCAGGCTTCATCTTTCTTGGCGTCTGCACCTTCCTGATGATCGGCTTCCGCGCCGTTCTGGACCCGGTCCTGGGTGACAGCATCTACGCCGCCGTCGGCCTCGTCGCCGTCATCTATCTGGGGCTGGTGTATTGGGCCTCACAGTATCCCGACATCGAAATGGATGACCCCAACGCCGACGTGGTGTCCGCGCCGCGCCTGACGCCGACACTGATCGGCGGATCCTACTTCGCGCTGCCCATCTTCATCCTTGTGTGGAACCTGATGGTGCGCACCGAGTCGCTGGACCGCCTGTCCCCGGCCCTGTCGGCCTTCTGGGCAACGATGTTCCTGATTGTCATCGCCCTGACCCACCGTCCGCTCAAGGCGCTGTTCCGCGGCCAAGGCTTTTCGACCCAAACCCGCCAAGGCTGGTTCGATTTCGTGAATGGTCTGATCCTAGGTGCGCGCAACATGATCGGGATCGGTGTGGCGACGGGTGCTGCGGGTATCATTGTTGGCACGATCAGCCTGACGGGCGCCCACCAGGTCATCGGCCAGGTGATCGAAGTGCTGTCCGGCGGCAACCTGATGATCCTTTTGATCCTCGTTGCCGTGATGAGCTTGATCCTTGGCATGGGCCTGCCGACGACCGCCAACTACATCGTTGTGTCGTCGCTAATGGCCCCGGTGATCGTCTCCGTCGGCGCGCAATCCGGCCTGATCGTTCCATTGATCGCGGTCCACATGTTCGTCTTCTATTTCGGGATCTTGGCGGATGACACGCCGCCTGTGGGCCTCGCGGCCTATGCGGCGGCCGCCATCAGCCGTGGCGATCCGATCATGACCGGCGTGCAAGGCTTTGCCTATGACATCCGAACGGCCTTGCTGCCCTTCCTGTTCATTTTTAACACGGACCTGTTGTTGATCGATGTGGGCTTTGCCAAGGCGGTGATGGTCTTCTTCATCTCGCTGATCGCGATGCTGCTGTTCGCTGCCGCCACCCAAGGCTACTTCATCGCCAAGAGCCGATGGTACGAAACCGTTGCCCTCCTGTTCATCGCCTTCATGCTGTTTAGACCAGACTTTTTCCTCGATCAGGTGAGCGAGAAATACTCGACCGCGGAAGGCCCAGCCGCCATCGCGCTGATGGATGGGGTGGCCGATGGGGAGGACATCCGCCTGACCATTGTCGGCCCGGATTTCGACACGGCAGAAGCGCGACCGACGACCATCATTGTCCCAGCCGTCATGGGCGACGGCACCGGCGCGCTTGACGCCCAAGGGCTCACCACGTTCGAAGACGACGGCAAGCTGGTGCTGGACGAGCCCTTCCCCGGCACACCGCATTTCGAAAGCCTCGGGATCGAGTACGACTTTTACGGCGACTTCCCGGTCGAGATCACCAAGATCGAGGTCGAGAACGAACGCTTGCCAAAAGAGCTGTTCTTTATCCCGGCATTGCTATTGCTCGGAGGACTGGTCCTGCTCCAGAGGCCGCGCGCGACCCAAGCACCGTTCTGATTGTCCGGAAGGTTGGTTGGTTGCGGGGGTAGGATTTGAACCTACGACCTTCAGGTTATGAGCCTGACGAGCTACCGGGCTGCTCCACCCCGCGCCAACGGATGCGATGTACGCCCTCTTGGAGGGACCTGCAAGGGGGGCGACGAAGAAATTTGTGACGCTTTGGTGACGAAGCCCTGCGACGCTCAAACGCTTTGATTTTGCACGGGCCTGCATGCTTACATTCGGTCACTGAACCGGAGACATCATGTACGCCCTCAGCCCCCTCACGCTCGCCACATTTTTTGTTTTCGCGGCCACCTTGGCGGCGGCAGAAATCATCTGCGCCGATGACATCTGCATCGAAACGGTCGACCTCGAAGACGGCGTGGATTTCTATGCCATCAACCGAACGCAAGCTCTTCCGGTGACCGTCAGCATCGAACTGACGACGGACAATTTGAACATCGTGGCGGGCCTCGACACCCCAATCGTCGTTTCGGGCGGCGAACGGCGTCCTTATTTCAGCCTTCGCGCGGCGTCGGATGGACCGTGGAATTGGCATTATGCCTTTGGCTGGTCGCGCGGGGACTACACGGCCCAACATGACGACGATCACCAATACCGCCTGCCCTTTGTCGATGGCGAAGCCTTTCGCATCAACCAAGGCTGCAACGGATCGTTTTCCCATATGGGCAACGATCGCTACGCAGTGGATTTCGGAACGCCCTTCGGTACAAGGATAACGGCCGCCCGCGCGGGAACGGTTGTGGATGCCATCGAAAGCAATCGACGGGGCGGCCCTTCAGAACGTTTCCGCGAATTCGACAACCGCATTGTTATTCTGCACGAGGATCGCACCCATGCGATCTACAGCCACCTTCAGTTCAACGGTGCGCTTGTCGAAATCGGCGACGTGGTCGAAGCCGGGCAACCCATCGGTCTTTCGGGCAATACCGGATTTTCCTCTGGCCCTCACCTGCACTTCGCTGTCGCTAAGGGTCAGGCCACTGAATACTCGGAAATTACATTGCCAATCACTTTTGCGACCGCGAATGGCCCGGTGAGCTGTCCCGCGCTGGGAACCACGCCCCGTTTGCCCTGAGCCAAGACGTCGCCTAGACGGCCGGTTCCGCCATCGCTGGCTGAGCGGAGTGTGGCCGCGCATTCGGTGAAACCGCACTGGCGACCTTCAACGCGAGATCGACCGAGAAAGCAGCCTCAAGTGCGATTGCAAAAGACGGCTTGATCGCCGCACGGCGCCGCACCCTCGCAATGTTCCATTCGATAATCTCTGAGCCCGCCATCACAGTTGTCGTCGCTGCGGACGGGCGATCGAGAAGGAACGCGACCTCACCGTGGAAAATACCTGCAGGCATCTCGAAACTCTTTCCGAGCTTCTCTACTTTGGTCGACCCGTTTACGATGTAGAAGAAGTGTTCATTGCGCGCGCCCTCACGTGTGATCACGGTATCCTCTGGAACCGTGTAGCGCTGCCCGATCGACATGATCGACTGAAAATGACCTGGCGGAAGCTTCGCAAAAATCGGATTTCCGACGTAAAGATCCGCGTAGTCCTTCGGAATGGCCCGCGCCGAGCGCGACCAAAGAAGCAATCCCAGCCCGATCAAATTGGCCACCAACAACGCCGCAGACGTCCAGATCGCCGTCCAAAGCGGGTCAACGGAGACCACTGCATAATAGACGATATAGAAAACCGTCCCCAGAAGAACGAGCAGTCGCAGGACGACCTGATTGATGATCAGATATCCAACGACATAACTGCCCGCAGCAGCGATGACCCAAAAGTCGGCCCAAGTGAGTTCTGGCATGATGGTCCTCAGCGTTCTGCCGGGATTTTTCAGACCAGCCAAAGGCTTGGCAAACTATTTCGCTAAGTCCAGATGGCGGCTCAACTGCGACACAAGGGCCGAATTCCTTGAAGCGGCGGTGGCCTCGAATACCTCTTTGCCATGAGTAGCGAGACAACTGTCATATACAACGAAACCTGCCCGATTTGCTCGCGCGAGATCGAAGCCTATCGCGCAAGGTGCACCGCAAATGGCGTCGATCTGAAATTCGAACCCATCGGCGCGGAGACCGCATCAGAAGTCGGCCTGACCCGAGATGAGGCGGCACGACGGCTCCACGTTCTGAAAGACGGACAACTGCTCAGCGGTGTGGACGCTTTTGTCGTCCTCTGGAAAGCGACACCGGGGTTCAAATGGCTTGGGGCATTTGTCGGATTGCCCGGCATCCGACAGGTCGCTTCAGTCGTCTACGAGGGTATATTGGCACCAGTCCTTTATGGAATGCATCGACGCCGTGAGCGGCGCAAGAGCGCGCTCTAGCGCGTGCAGACCTCAACCTCGTTGTTGAAAAACGTCTGAACAATGTCTCCGATGACGCGCCACTCCGGCACGTCCTCACGCGAGATCAAAACCCGCGCCTCGAAATCCTGCTCAAGGAAATAACTCCCCCAGCATGCGCCAGCACGCCCGGGTCCGGGGCAGTCGATTTCTACGGGCACGTTGATGTCTTCGGGGACAAGATCAGTATGCGTGCTCACTGCCGCGCAGGTTATGGGGTCCGTACTTTTGGGTTGATGCAGCGGGTCGTCGGACACCTCAACCAGACCAAACCCGTAGGGCGTTTCGATGCAATCGCCTGGATCCGAGCGATCCCGCCTAGTGATCCGACGCTCCCGCTGACGTTCCGTTATAGGTGAGAAATATACCCCTAGGCCGGTGCGATCCTCGTCATCGGTCAGTTCAGGCGTCGGATAGGGCGCAGGGATCAAAAGAAACGGACTCCCGAACACGATACGATTGGCGCTGCTGTAGTACTCATGTTGGCGCATATCGACCGACAGGCAGACATCATCGAAGCGGAATTTGCGCGCGTCTGCAGGTACTGCGGCGAGCACGACGAGGAGGATCGGGATCAGATAGCGTTTTTGGGGCATCGTTTGCGAGTTTAACGCCATAGCTCCGCCCCGCCAAACCCCGCATCTAACGACTACGCCACACCATTTTCATGTAAACGTCGCCGCGTCGGAGCTCATCGAGCATCTGTTTAAGCCGCTTGTCACGCGTCTCTGCGCGCTTCGCACGACAGATCCAGCCGAGGTAGTCGTTACGCTGATACCAGGGCCGCGCGTTGTAGTGGTCCATAAGCTCTGCCGCTTCAAGAGCATCGCGAACATTTTCCGGCATTGGGTTGGCAGCGCGTTTCATGTGCAAATTATGCTAGCGGGACCGTAGCATCGCAACTTGCCGCTAAAGTCAGCTTTCAGCCATTAGCTACAGTTACTTTGCGATTGCAGCACCAGCCAAGTCCATGTGACGCCCGCTTGATGATTGCCTGATTGAGCGGACAGGGTGGTTGTTTTGTCGACAATAGCGAAACCCGCAGCCTCCGCCCATTTCACAGTGTCTTCCACATTCGCTGGAAATACGGGTCGCGTTGGCGCACCTGCTCCGTGCCTGATCGAAACGATGACCTTGCCGCCATCGATAGTCATTGATCGTAATACTGACAGAGCAGTTCGACGTTCATCAGCGTCCAAGTGTTGCCATACGGCAGATAGGAGAATGATGTCGAACGTTGGTCCAAGTGATATCGTTTGTGCAAGTTCGGGCAACGCATCCTTTACCCATGAAATATTTGGTGACGTGTGTTTGCTCTTGCCTGCCAGCCTCAGCGCATCGACTGGCTCAACGGCAACTACACTATGGGAGTGTGAAGCGAACCATCCGGCATCGCGTCCAGTCCCTGCCCCGACATCAAGGATTCGAGATGGCTGTGTTGGAATATGCTTGATGACTGGCGCCAGTAGGTCGGCTGATGAGATAGCTTCTAATCGGTCGATGAAGTCGCCGTTGGCGGCTTCCTCGTAGCCATCCAGAATCTCGGATCTCACACTGCACCTATATTGAGCTGATCCATTGCGAACTAGCGGCACCGCTCGGCATCCGTGCTGCAGTAAATCTAGACGTCTGATGTGTTCGCAGTACACACAAAAAAGCCGCCCCGAAGGGCGGCAATTTTTGAAACATCGTTCGAGAGATCAACCAATGTTGCTCATTAGGTTTGGCGGTGACCTACTCTCCCACGCCTTAAGACGCAGTACCATCGGCGC
>CAZWZG010000141.1:1371-8138 GCA_964638245.1 uncultured Rhodobacterales bacterium | reverse complement strand
GCACGAGGGGGCGTTTCAATTGCACGGCACGCTCGGCCGCCGCAATGATCGCATTGCCCACATACATGCCCATGGAGCCGCCCATGAAACTGAAATCCTGCGCCGCAGCCACGATGGGCGTGCGCCCGATTTCCCCTTCGGCCACCAGCATCGCCTCGGCCTCGCCGGTATTGCGCTGGGCCGTTTTCATCCGGTGGGGATAGCGTTTCTGGTCGCGAAACTGCAGCGGGTCGACCAAAGGCGCCTCAACCGCAACTTCCGTGAAAATCCCGCCATCGAACAGAGCCGTAAAGCGGTCACGCGGGCGGATCGCCATGTGATGCCCGCAATTGGTGCAGACGTTCAGGTTATCGCTCAACTCGCGGTGAAACAGCATCGTGCCGCAGTCGGTGCATTTCGTCCAAAGGTTCTCGGGCACCTCGCGGCGCGAAAACAGCGAATTGATCCGCGGCCGGACGTAATTTGAAATCCAGTTCATTGGCGCTCGATCACCCCTGTCTGCTCATGGCGTCCAGTTAATCAAGCCAAGGGAGATTTGCAAATAGAGCGGTATCAGTTGTGCGGCCTAGCTCAACCGACACGCCCGGCGACGCCGCCGGGCAGCGCCTCACCGCCGGATCAGGCGCCGTATGACCCACCATGTCGACAACAGCACCGTGGCATGCACCACGACCGTACCCACCGAAAGAGAACTTTCGTCGATCATCGAATACGGCGTCAGGAACAGCGCCAGCCCTTCAATCGTATCGCGCGGCGCAAGGATCAGGGCCGCGAAACAGTTGTTGGCAAAATGCATGCCCCACGCGGGGCCAATACTCCCCGATTGCGCCGTCAGATCCGCCGCGATCAGCCCAAAAAGCGTCGCTGCCCCGATGGCATACAGGACCGTGGGCAACGGCAAGGTCGGCGAAAAATGCATCAGCCCAAAGATCAGCGACGGCCCCAGCAACCAGATCACCCGGCTTTTGTAGCGCGCTGCAAGCTGCTGCTGCATGTAGCCGCGAAACAGGATTTCTTCCGTACCGGTCTGGATCAGAAACCCGAGCAGCGACAGCGGCAACAGCATCGCCCATGTCGGAAAGCTGAGGTTCGGGATCGTCTCAGCCGTCAGGAAACTCGCCGTCCCCGCCACGGCCAGAACGACGGCCATCACACCAAAAGCCACCCCGAAATGGCGGAGCGTTTTGCCCGGCGGGCCGATCAGGCTCATCGGGCCACGCCCATGGATCACCGCGGCGGCCGTGAAAATACCGATCAGAAGCGGGATGAAGGTCGCCAGAACGAAATACGTCGTCCCTGGCGTCTTGGGCACCTGGATCATCGACATGAAAACGTCCGCCGACGTGCCCGTGATCAAAACCGCCCCAAACACCAGCTGCGCAATGCCCAAGGCATAGATCACAAGGATCAACACGATCCCCAGCAGAAGCTTCCACGCCTGCGGCGCACGCTCCGCCGGAAGGATAAAGCGCGAAAAGGCCAGGTTGTGGCGATGGGAATAGGTAGGGGCGGGTGCTGTCATTAACCGTCAGATAGGTCTCAGCACCCGCCGCGTCTAGGTCGCAGTGGTCTTCACTCGACGTCTAAGGGCAAGGACGCCCACGCCACCAATCAGCAACAGGCCAGTTGCCGGCAGCGGGATCGGCGCGACATCAACCGTGATCGGGGTCATTGTGCCCGTAAACCGACCATCGTCCTTGAACGAAAGCCCGGTCACGAAGGCCGTATTGTCGAAGGGATCAAGGCTCAGCGACGGCTCGATTCCCAAGACGCGAAACGCCTCAACGCCGGTATCAAATACGTATTCGACGCCTGCCATCAGGTTTGTCAGGAACGTAAACCCGCCCGACCCGTCCGGCAGGAGGAGCTCATACAGATCGTCGCCGAGAAACGGCAGTTCAACGCTGTGGAACAGCGGATCACCTTCGCCGATGGCATAATCGTATCCGATCGCAACCAGCGGGTCATAGAAGGCAAGTTCCTCTTTCACTACGGGATTGTCGAAGTTGAAGATCGGAGTGCCAGACGTCGTGTCGGTTGTTGGCAAGAAGACCGGCTCGCCCCCAGTGTCAGGCAAATCGCCCGCCACAAAATCATACCAGACGCGAGAGCGTCCAAGCAGGCTGGAAGTGGCGTCATTTCGGAACGTGTCGGCTTGGAAAGCAATGGAATAGACCCCGCCGTCTTCGAGAACACCGTCCGGGACAGTGAATGACGTTTCACCGTTGTCGAGGTTTTCTTGGAAGAAAATGTCTGGGGAAATGCCGCCCACACTTACTTCATTCAGGTTCAATATTTGGATCTGTAGCCGGTCTATTCCTTCCGGAGGCGTGAAGTTGAATGTGGGCGTCGTTCCGGAGCCAGATTGAGTAACTTCTGTCGTGAACTCCGGTGCGTCTGCGTCGCCGACTTCCGGCGTTACGAATACGGCTGTGTCGCCCTCATTTTGAAAGCGCAATGTCCACGAACGGGTAAGCTCCGTGTCATAGTCAACCCGAGCCGCGAACTGTTTGTTGAGCGAGGTCGACGCGTCGAAAAGCGTACCGCTCACTGTTCCTTGCTCGTATGTCCCCGACGTTCCTTCCGTGCTGTTGAGGTTGATCTCGAAAACTCCGAATGTCAGAGCAAGACGATCGAACCCCGGCGCCCAGGATCGCGTCCCAACGCGGTCAACGAAATGATACGCATCGTTGATTGTGATCGGCGCGGCCAGAACCGGGCTCGCAACAAGGCCTACGACCGCGGCCAAAAGTACCTTTCGCATGACTGAAAAACCCCCACCGTCAATGCTTCAATAATATATGCCCGAATCCCTTGGGCGCCCGAAAGATACCGCGGGACCTCAAAATCGCCAAATCCGTGGGGTTTTTCGCTTTTGCTGGCGCCACAAAACTGACCAAACCCTTACCCCACCGAACGCGTTTCGCGCGCGAAACATCTGCGAAACCGGCTTGCCCGTCTTGGCGTCCTTCCGTAAGCCATTGGGCAAACGCCCGGAGGATGCCGCGATGCTCAAGAAAACCGACAAATCAAACCTGCCCAGCCGCCACGTGACCCAAGGCCCGGCCCGCGCGCCGCATCGGTCCTACTACTATGCCATGGGCATGACCGAGGCCGAGATCGCGCAGCCTTTCATCGGGGTGGCCACCTGCTGGAACGAAGCGGCCCCTTGCAACATCGCGCTCAACCGTCAGGCGCAGTCGGTCAAACTCGGCGTGAAATCCGCCGCTGGCACCCCGCGCGAATTCAACACCATCACCGTCACCGACGGCATCGCCATGGGTCACGAAGGCATGCGCTCATCGCTCGCTTCCCGTGAGGCCATTGCCGACACGGTGGAACTCACCATGCGCGGGCATTGCTATGATGCCATCGTCGGGCTTGCGGGCTGTGACAAGTCGCTGCCGGGCATGATGATGGCCATGGTGCGCCTCAACGTGCCCAGCGTTTTCATCTACGGCGGTTCGATCCTGCCGGGGCGCCTTGATGGCAAGGATGTCACCGTTCAGGACGTGTTCGAAGCCGTCGGCAAGCACCAGGCGGGCAATTACTCGGACGAGGAACTGGCCGTTCTCGAACGCGTCGCGTGTCCCTCCGCCGGGGCCTGTGGGGGTCAATTCACGGCCAACACCATGGCCTGTGTGTCCGAGGCTGTGGGCCTTGCACTCCCGAACTCGTCGGGCGCCCCGGCTCCTTACGAAAGCCGCGATGCCTATGGCGAGGCATCGGGCCGCGCTGTCATGAACCTTCTGGAAAAGAACATCCGCGCGCGGGACATCGTGACGCTGAAATCGCTCCAGAACGCGGCGCGGGTCGTGGCCTGTACAGGCGGGTCGACCAATGCGGGTCTGCACTTGCCCGCCATCGCCCACGAAGCCGGGATCGACTTCGATCTGGACGACGTCTGCGAAATCTTCCGCGACACGCCTTACTTCGTCGACCTCAAACCTGGCGGCCAATACGTCGCCAAGGACCTCTATGAAGCCGGCGGCGTGCCCGTTGTCATGAAGGAACTGCGCAAGGCCGGCCTCATCCACGAAGACTGCATCACCGCCACGGGCCGCAGCATGGGCGAAGAGATCGACATCGTGTCGCGCGAGGCCGATGGTCGCGTGATCTATCCCATCGATACGCCCATCACCAAGACGGGCGGTGTCGTTGGCCTCAAGGGTAACCTTGCCCCCGAAGGCGCGATCGTGAAGGTCGCGGGCATGTCCGAGGAAGACCAGGTCTTCACCGGCCCGGCGCGCGTTTTCGAATGCGAAGAGGATGCGTTCGAGGCGGTCAAGGCGCGCGGCTACAAGGAAGGCGAAGTCCTCGTCATCCGCAACGAAGGCCCCGCAGGCGGCCCCGGAATGCGAGAAATGCTGGCAACCACCGCCGCGCTGTCAGGCCAGGGCATGGGCAAGAAGGTTGCTCTGATCACCGACGGTCGCTTCTCGGGTGCAACCCGCGGCTTCTGTGTCGGCCATGTCGGCCCTGAAGCGGCCCATGGTGGCCCCATCGGAATGTTGGAAGACGGCGACATGATCACGATCGATGCGTTGAAGGGCGAGATTTCGGTCGACCTTTCCGACGCCGATCTTGAGGCCCGCAAAGCCAAGTGGGGCGGCGCGCGCGAAACGATCTATGCCTCCGGCGCGCTTTGGAAATACGCACAACTCGTCGGCTCGACCCGCCTTGGCGCGGTCACCCATCCCGGCGCCAAAGAAGAGAAACATGTCTACATGGACCTCTAAACTCGCGCTTACAGCCGTTGCGGCGCTTGCGGCCTGCGACGGTTTTGAGCCTGTGACGCGCACCGCACCCTCTGCGGTCATGGTGCCCGGCGACATCGTGGTGACCGGGCCCGTCGGGTACTGCATCGACGAAGGCGCAACGCGTCTTGGGGCGGGCGAGGCGTTCGTGCTGTTGGGCAGTTGCGCGGCGATCACGCGCGATGGGGCTCAACCCACGCCGTCTGATCCCACGATCATGGCGGTGTCTGTGCGCTCGGGTGTGGATGTCTCGCTTGACGAACTGGCACTGCTCTTTTCGCTGGAGGGCGCGCACGTGCCCGGCGCGGAGGCGAGCGCGGTGCTTGAAACCGATCTTGAACCCGATGCGTTGTTCCTGCGCACGAACGAAGGGCGCGCCGAAACATGGCGTGCGCTGTTGCCCGTCAGCGGTACGCTGATTTCGGCGCGCGTGCTTTATCCGCCTGAAGAGCCGACAGCGCCTGAGGTGGCGCGCGCAGCGCTCGACGCCCTTGCCCAAGCGCTTGTCGCGGCAAATACAGGCTGAGGCTGCCTTCGCCCTTGGCCCGTTAACCATTTCCGGGTACTCTGCCTGTTAACCAGCCAAAGACGCTGAGACCGAGCAGATATGGACTTGCAGATCACCAAACGACTGGGCGGTGCCAGTGCGGGGCGCATCCGAAAGCAATGGGCGGCCTTGGCCGACCGTGCGTCGGACGCTGAACCGCGGGAACTACGCACAATGCGGGGCCGTGCGCGGGCCTTGAAGCGCGAAGTTGATCGACTGATCCATGTGGCGGACGGTCGTCTGAACCTTCCTCATTCCTCGGCCCACATTCCGGGCGCGCCATTGCATGCCGACTGGTCGTGGCAGCCGCCGCTCTGGTCAGGTCCCGTGTTCCCGTCGGGTGCAGCGGAAATTCCAACGCGTTACGACTTTGGACCCGAAACGTCGGTCTATCACGACTGTCACCGCTCCGAGATCACGGTGCGTCAGTTGCGCAACCAGAGCGCGGACGCGGCGATGCCGTTTGGTCTGTTGATCGATGTGTTCCGCTTTGAAGGCTCGTTCCTGAGCCTTGTTCTGAATCTGCCTGACAGTGCCATTGCAGGCTTGTCCAAGCGCCATATCCTTGGCCTGACCACGAATTTGGAGGTCGAGCGGGATATCGAGATTTTCGCCCGCCTCAATGTCCGGCATGGGCCGAACACCGAACAGATCGTGCGTGAAATCCCTGCGGGTACAACTGAGGCGGCGGTCGAGTTTGATCTGGCGTATTCGGACATCAACGAAAAACGTATCGAACGGGCCTGGGTCGATCTGATCTTTGAAGGGCCAGAAATGAATGCGATCCGGCTTAATTCGATGAGCCTTGCGCGCTGGCCGAGGGCGGAAATGTGAAGGATCTCGCAAACGAACCCCTTGCGCCCCCAACGCGCCTGCGCCGCTCTTTCAAGTCAGGCATTTGGGAGGTTGAGATCGCAGCCGCATCCGTTCCCGCGCTTGAAATTCATACCGACCTTGGCGACCAACTGGCGCCGGAAATCCTGAGCGAGGATGACGGGACGATCCGCGTCCGCTTTGCCTTGCCGCCCGGGCTTTTGGGCGACGGAATCCAGACGCTTGTGCTGCTGGAGCCGACCTCTTGCACCGTGCTCGATGCGTTGCAGATCACGGCGGGAGAGGTGCCCGACGATGACATGCGCGCCGAGATGGCGCTGCTCAGGGCTGAAATCGACCTCCTGAAAAAGGCGTTTCGACGCCATTGCGCCGAAACATCGTGACGCCACGGCACGCCTTGGCGTGACGTCGGGTCTTGCGTGACAGGCTGCGCTCTGCTGAACAGTCTGTTCAAGAGATGTTGCAGAAAACTATGACCCCCTATCCGAACCTGTTCGCGCCATTGACGCTGGGCAAACTGACGCTGCCCAATCGCGCGCTCATGGGCTCGATGCACACCGGGCTGGAAGAACGTCCGACGCTGGAGCGGCTGGCGGCGTTTTACGGCGAACGGGCGCGGGGCGGCGTGG
>CAZWZG010000141.1:0-1271 GCA_964638245.1 uncultured Rhodobacterales bacterium | reverse complement strand
CCGACGCTGGAGCGGCTGGCGGCGTTTTACGGCGAACGGGCGCGGGGCGGCGTGGGCCTGATCGTGACGGGGGGCATTGCGCCCAATATCGAAGGCGCGGTCTATCCCGGCGCGGCTGCGATGATGTCCGAGGACGACGCTGCGAAACATCGGGTGGTGACGGACGCTGTGCACGCCGAGGGCGGACGCATCCTTATGCAGATCCTGCACGCGGGCCGTTATGCGTTCGGCAAGGATGCGGTTGCCCCGAGCGCGGTGCGCGCACCGATTTCCCCGATCACACCGCGCGCGCTGGGCTCGGATGAAATCGAGGCGCAGATTGCCGATTTCGCCCGAGCGGCCCGGCTCGCGATCGCGGCGGGCTATGACGGGGTCGAGGTGATGGGCTCCGAGGGCTACCTCATCAATCAGTTCATGGCGGCCCGTACCAACCAGCGCGACGATGACTGGGGCGGGGATGCCGAACGACGGCGCCGCTTTGGCGTCGAGGTTGTACGCGCGGTGCGTGATGCGATGGGCGACGATCCGGTCCTGATCTACCGGCTTTCGATGCTGGACCTTGTTGATGGCGGCTCTCCCTGGAAGGACGTCGTTGCAATGGCACGCGATGTCGAGGCGGCGGGCGCGAGCGCGATCAACACCGGGATCGGCTGGCACGAGGCGCGCATTCCGACGATTGCGACGAGCGTGCCGCGCGCGGCGTTTACATGGGTGACGCAAAAGATGGTGGGCGAGGTGTCGGTCCCTTTGATCACCTCGAACCGGATCAACACGCCCGAGGTGGCCGAGGCCGCGCTTGACGGAACCGGCATTTCGATGGTGTCCATGGCGCGCCCGTTTCTGGCGGATGCGGACTTCATGGCCAAGGCGCACGACGGGCGCGCCGGGCGGATCACGCCCTGTATCGCGTGCAATCAGGCCTGCCTTGACCACACGTTCGAGTTGAAAACGGCCAGCTGTATCGTCAATCCGCGCGCTGGGCATGAAACTGAGCTTGTGATCACACCGGCCGAAACCCCGAAGAGCGTTGCCGTGGTGGGGGCCGGGCCAGCAGGGCTGGCAGCCGCACTGACGGCAAGCGATCGCGGTCATTCCGTGACGCTATTCGAGGCTGGCGACAAGATCGGCGGGTTGATGCAGCTTGCGGCGCGGGTGCCGGGCAAGGAGGAATTCGTACCACTCCTTGAATGGTTTGCCGCGGAGGTCGAGCGTTCGCGGATCACGCTGCGGTTGAATGCGTCGGCGAGCGTCGATGACCTTGCGGAGTTCGA
>CAZWZG010000140.1:0-8144 GCA_964638245.1 uncultured Rhodobacterales bacterium | reverse complement strand
GGGATAGGTCTTGGAGACGCCATCCATGTGGTAGACGTATTGATAGGCTGCCATGGAATCCTCACTGGGTCTGCGATCGCTCCACGGGATAGCCGAGGCAGCGTTCGAGGACAATCGATGGTTGGTGGTTCAGGCGCTCTTGAGTGTCGCCGCATGGGGCAACGCAATATCGCGGCGTTCGCCGAATGTCAGCGCCTCTTCAAAGGACATCGGCTTGGCGATGCCGAAGCCTTGCAGGCGCAGGCATCCGTGGGAGACGAGGATTTCGGCCTGTTCGGCGGTTTCGACGCCTTCAGCGCAGGTGCGCATGCCAAGTTCGTGGCACAGGTGCAGGATCGACGTGGCGATGGTGCGGGCGTTTTGATCTTCGACGATATGGGTGATCAGGCTGCGGTCGAGCTTGATGCCGCTGACATCGAGTTGTCCCAGATGCGCAAGGCCCGCGTAGCCGACGCCGAAGTCATCCAGAAAGACGGTGAAGCCGCTGTCGCGCAGGTTGGTGATCTGTTTGGCTGCCGGGCTTCCGCTCGCGTCTGCGCCAAAGAACGTCGTCTCGAGGATTTCAACGATCAGACGGTCGGGTGTCAGATCCTTGGAGGTCAGCGTGTCGTCCAGTCGTTTTCGGAAATTGGGGTTCGCGAGGGTTTCGGGGGACGTGTTGAACCCGGCCACGATGTCCTGATCGCGGGACTTGAAGGCGGCGGCGAGGTCGGCTGCTGCTGTGATCGCCGCGAAATCGATGTCGGCCAGTCGATTGAGGCGCCGCGCGTAGCCCAGAAAGACGTCAGGCGGGACCATTGTGCCGTCTTTGCGACGCCAGCGGGCAAGGGTTTCGAAGGATTTGATGGATCCGGTTCGAGTGTCCAGGAGCGGCTGAAACGCGAAGTCGAGCGCGTTGGCATCAAGGGTGTCGACGAATTCGGAAAGGACGGCTTTTTCAGCCTCCTGACGGGCGTGCAGGTCGGCGTCGTAGCGCGCGATAGGCGGGCTACCGATGGCCTTGGCGTCGTAAAGCGCGAAGTCTGCGGCCTTGATGATGTCATCAGCCATTGCTGACTCGCCCATGGCAATGCCGATCGAGGCGCCGCATTGAATGTCCCCGCCGCCCCAAGCAACGGGCGCAAGGATGCGGTCACGCAAGGCATCGGCGATGAATTCAAGCTCTTCAAGATCGGCCGCATCCGGTGAGGCTAAAAGGAACTCATCCCCGCCAAGGCGGCAGGCAAATTCGCGACCCAAGCAACAGGCCTGGATCGCGTCGGCCACATGGCAGAGCACCGCATCGCCCGCGGCATGGCCGAGGCTGTCATTGATCTGCTTGAACCGGTCCAGATCGATATAGAGCACGCCAAGGCTGCGCCCGGCTTCGAGCACCTCGGACGCGTCTTCAAGAAACGCGGCGCGGTTCTTGAGCCCGGTCAGGGCATCATGGGTCGCCGAATAGGCAAGCTCGCTTCGCGCGCGCTCGAGGGCGAGTTCTTTTTCGACCTGTTCATTGACGTCACGCGACACGAGGATCACGCGGTCCTCGCCGGAAGGGGACTTGGTGAGCGAGAGGTTGAATTCGTGCCAGAACCGCTCGCCATTTTTACGGATGTTCAGGCGTCGTGTCAGCTGATGAAACTCGGAATCTTCAGTATCGAAGACGAAGCTTTCGATGTCCTCGTCGCTGGGTTTGACTTCGGGGGGAAAGCAGAATTCCTGCGGGCGGCGTCCGATGATTTCGTCCAGCTCGACCCCCATGATCCGGCAATAGGCCGGGTTGGCCCAAAGGATGCGCGCCTGCATGTCGTGATAGACGAGCCCGTCGTTGGCCTGTTCGGCGACGGCCTTGTGGATGGCTTCGTCTTCGATGAGGGCTTGGGTCGCGCATTCGTCTTTTGGGCCTGCGTCCGAACTGGCCCTCACGACGTCGCGAAATCGCAGGGCGACGAGCACGCCAAGTGCCCCGCCTCCCATCGCGAGAGCCATCAAAGCGAGCAGGTTCGGATCAGCCATCAAGAGTTCGGATGCCTAGGTAGCCATGACGTGGCCGCTGTGTATGCCAAGCCCCTCGCAAGGTCGGTTAATGCAGGCCCATAGAACGGTTTGCATTTTAGCTTGTTTGCAGTGACCCGCGGAATTGGGCATAGAGCCGTCAACGGGACAGGACCGACGCTTATGGACGGCTTTTTCGCGCTTGCGCTGACAAACCTTGGATCGCCCTTGATCCTGTCTTTTGTTTTGGGGGTGTTCGCGGCCCTTGCCCGCTCGGACCTGTCGTTTCCCGAGGCGGCGGCCAAAGCGCTTTCGATCTACTTGCTGTTTGCTATCGGTTTCAAAGGTGGCGTGTCGGTGGCCGAGCATGGCATCGACCTGACGCTTGGGCTGGCGCTGACGGCGGGGATCGTGATGTCCTTTGCCCTGCCGATCATTGCGTTTGGGCTTTTGCGCGTCATGAGCCGGCTGGATCGCACGAATGCGGCTGCGGTGGCGGCGCATTATGGCTCGATTTCCATCGTGACCTTCGTGGCGGGCACCTCGGTCGTAGATGCGGCGGGCTTCACGGCCGAAGGGTACATGGTGGCCGTTGCGGCGGCGATGGAAGCGCCTGCAATTCTGTCGGCGCTGTGGCTGATCACGCGGGGCGGGTCACAGACGCATATGGACAGCGATCTGTGGCGGGAAATCCTGCTGAACGGGTCCATCGTGCTGCTGGTCGGCTCGTTCTTTATCGGTGGCATTACCGGGACCGACGGGCTGGAGCAGATATCAGCGTTTATCGTCTCACCCTTCCAGGGGGCGTTGTGTCTGTTCCTTCTGGACATGGGGCTGGTTGCGGGGCGCGGGATGCGCCAGAACCGGGCGCTTTTGACGCCGGGGCTGCTGTCGTTCGGCATCCTGATGCCGATCATTGGCGCCGCGATTGGAGCGGGCCTTGGCGTTGCGATCGGGCTGTCGACGGGGGGTGTGACGCTTCTGATGGTTCTGGCGGCGTCGGCGTCCTATATCGCGGTGCCTGCGGCGATGCGGGTGGCGGTGCCGGATGCGGATCCCGGGATTTACCTGACGCTGTCGCTGGGCGTGACCTTTCCTTTCAACCTGACTGTGGGCTTGCCGATTTACCTGGCCATTGCCCGCGCCCTGACCGGAGGCTGACAGATGGAAACCCATGAGGCGAAGCGCGTCGCGATCATCATCGAGGCGCCGATGGAGCGGCGGTTGACCAATGCGCTGGATGAGGCCGGTGTTACGGGCTATTCAATCCTGCCGGTGATTGGCGGGAACGGTCAGTCGGGGCGTTGGAGTGCGGAAGGGCAGGTGGGCCGTGCGGGCGGAATGCGGCAGGTGATCTGTGTCATTCGCCCCGACATTCTGGATGCGCTTCTAAGTGGGGCGTTCAAGGTGCTGGAGCGCCATATCGGGATCATTACGGTCAGCGATGTCGAAGTGATCCGGGCGGATCGGTTCTAGGGGCGGATGGCTTCAAGCTCTTCGGGTAGGGCGGTGAACTGCGGGATGTCCTCGACGGCAACACCATAGCGTTTGGCCAAAACCTCTTCCCGGCGCAGCCAGGGATAGCGTGTATCCTCTTTCACGAGGCTGAAAAACAGTGTGCCGCCATAGCGCCATGGATCAAGCACTATGCCGTCTTCCATGTTGTCGCCTGCGCGGCTGATCACGGCCGTGGAATGGGCTATACGGATCGGGTGCTGGTCGTTGGCGATGGCGCGGTGCAGGTCCAGCGTCTTGAAATCCTCGGCCAGAAGGCGCGTTTGCATATCCTCGGCCCAGTGCCAGCAGAGCCCGCGCGGCTTGATGCCCATGTTGACCTTGGTGTTGTGGATCAGGGGCGGGTCGGTGATTTCGTATTCGGCCTTGAGTTGGGCGGTGTATTCAAAAGAGATACGCGCCGCGCGCGCCGCCTCTTCAGGGTCGATCCCGGGGCCGAGACCAAGGATCTGGGATTGAAGCGCGGCAATGCGCTGGGCCGTCGTTTCGGTGTAGTTCGGGCTGGGCGTACAGGCGGCCAGAAGAAACAGCGCCAAGACAATCAGGACAGGGCGGAACAGTTTTACGAACAATGGAAATTCCCGGCTAGTGCTTGAGCGCACCCTAGGGGGCAAGGTTCAGAATTGTCGAGACGGATCGGGCGGAATGTCGTCAAATTCCTGCGATCAAGACCATCGCAATTGAGCCAAGTTGCGGTAGGCTGAGCTCGGATCCCGATATTGGATTGAGCTCGTGTTTGGAAAAACTGTTGTTTCTGCATTGCGCCCTTTGGCGATTGCGTTCTGGTTGAGTGCCTCTCTGGCGCAGGCCAGTGATTTTGACGCGGCGGTGGAAGCCTATCAGGCCGATGATCTGGACACGGCGCGCGCCCTTTTTGAACCGTTGGCCGAGGCCGGTAATGCGCAAGCGCAGCTTTACCTCGGCTGGATGTACCATCACGCGATTGGCGTCGCGCAGGACTATGGGCGGGCGCGGGCGCTTTATGAAGCGGCTGCTGCGTTGGGCCAGGAGTCAGCCATGGCGCATCTGGGGCTGTTTTATGAGAACGGGCTCGGGGTCGAAGCCGATCTGGAGCGTGCGGTTGACCTTTACCGGAAAGCTGCCGCGCTCGGCAGCCCGGCGGGGCAGAATTACCTCGGCACGCTGATGATGTCGGGCAACGGTGTTGCGCAGGATGCCGAGGAGGCAGTGCGTCTGTTCCAGATGGCGTCTGAAAACGGGCACATTACTGCACATGCCAATCTGGCTTGGGCCTATGAAACCGCGCGAGGTGTTGAGCAGGATTACGTCGAAGCGCGTCGCCTGTATCGCTTTGCCGCGGAAAAGGGGGACGCGTTTTCGCAGTACAATCTTGCGTTGCTCTACGAGTTTGGGAACGGCGGGAAACAAGACAGTGTCGAGGCCGCCCGCTTGTACCGCTTGGCGGCGGATCAGGGCGATCCCTCCGCCCAGAACAACCTTGGTGTTCTGTATGAGTTCGGCGAAGGCGTTGAACAGGACTACGCACAGGCGGCGCGGTGGTACGCGGCTGCGGCGGAACAGCGGGACGCGGTGGCCCAAAACAATTTGGGCGTGCTTTTCGAGATGGGGCTTGGTGTCGAGCAGGATTCCGTGCGGGCCGTCGAGCTGTTTCGAAAGTCGGTTGCCCAAGGGGACCGTGACGCTCAATTCAACCTTGCCCGTCAGTTTGAAGAGGGGCGCGGCGTGGACCGGGACGAGGTCGAGGCGGCGCGCCTTTATGCATTGGCATCCCAACAGGGGGACACAGATGCACAGGTCGCCTTGGGTTTGATGTACGTCGACGGGCGCGGGGTCGAACCAAGCGGAGAGGGCGCGTATCAGCAGTTTTCCCTTGCCCATGAGGCAGGCGATCCCTGGGGAACAGCTAATCTGGCCGTTCTCTATCTGGATGGGAATGGTGTTTCAGCTGATGTGGATGAGGCGGAACGGCTCTACCGCATTGCGGCAAAAGCGGACGTGGCCTTTGCGCAATACGGGTTAGGGGCGCTTTTGTACAACAGCGCTGAAAACGAGGCCGGGCAGGTGGACGGGTTCGTCTGGATACAGATTGCGGCGCAGAACGGCGATGAAGATGCAATCGACGTGATGGACAACGCGCGCCGTTATCTTGGTGTGTTCCAGAGGACGGCTTTGTCCAAAGCGGTGAACGTGTGTCTGGAGAGTGGTTTGCAGGAGTGCCCATAGGGCGCAATCGACTTGGCGCTCGCGCTCTGGGGCGATAAGGCAAACGGGTCGACCAAGAAGGAGCCAGCCCATGACCTATGTCCCCGCCGAAGATCGTTACTACCGTATGGAGTATCGCCGCTGTGGGCGGTCGGGGGTCGACTTGCCGGTGGTCTCGTTGGGCCTGTGGCACGGGTTTGGGGAGGATTTCCCGCATGCCACCAAGCGCGAGATCTGTCGCACGGCGTTTGATCACGGGATCACGCATTTCGATCTGGCCAACAACTATGGTCCGCCTCCGGGGAGTGCCGAGGAAGCCTTCGGGGATATTCTTGCCACCGATTTCGCGGGCTATCGCGATGAGCTGATCATCAGTTCAAAGGCCGGTTACCTCATGTGGCCGGGACCCTATGGGCAATGGGGCAGCCGGAAGTATCTGATTGCGTCTTGTGATGCGTCCTTGAAGCGGATGGGGCTCGATTATGTCGATATCTTCTATTCGCACCGGTTTGATCCCAAGACACCGCTGGAAGAGACGATGGGTGCGCTGGATCAGATCGTGCGCTCGGGCAAGGCGCTGTATGCCGGGATTTCGAGCTATAACTCGGCCCGCACGCGCGAGGCGGCGGCGATCCTGAAGGATCTGGGCACGCCGTTCCTGATCCACCAGCCAAGCTATTCGATGATCAACCGCTGGATTGAGCGCGATGGGCTGCTCGAGACGTTGGACGAGGTAGGGGCGGGGTCGATCGTGTTTTCGCCGCTGGCCCAAGGGATGCTGACGTCGAAGTATCTCAAGGGTATCCCCGGGGACAGCCGGATCGCTTATGGCGGCGCGTTGTCGGAGGGGATGATCACCGAGAGCGCGCTGGAGAAGATCCGCGGGCTGAATGCGATTGCCGAGCGGCGCGGTCAGACGCTGGCACAGATGGCGATTGCCTGGGTGTTGCGGGGGTCGGTGACCACGGCGCTGATCGGGGCGACCAAACCGCATCAGGTTGTGGATTGCGCCGGGGTTGTCGCGAACATGAGCTTTAGCGATGCCGAGCTGGCCGAGATCGATGCCTTTGCCAAGGACGAGGACATCAATCTTTGGGCCCAGTCCAGCGAGGGTGTCTAAGGGCGCATCTGGGAGGCGCTGCCTCCCTTGCCCCTCCGGGATATTTTTGGCCAGATGAAGGGGCCATGCGCCTTTGGGAGGAGCGGGATGGATCGGGTCGGTTGGCCAAAGGCGCGTCCGGGCCAGTGCATCGGGCTTCTGGGGGGGTCGTTTGATCCGCCCCATGCCGGGCATGCCCATATCACGCGCGAGGCGCTGCGCCGGTTTGGTCTGGACGGCGTGTGGTGGCTGGTCAGTCCGGGCAATCCGTTGAAGGCCCATGGGCCAGCGCCGATAGCGCGGCGCCTGGCCGCTGCGCGCGAGGTCATGCAGCATCCGCGGGTGGCGGTCACGGATTTGGAAGCGCGACTGGGGACACGCTATACCGCCGAGACGATTGCGGCGTTGCAGGCGGCTGTTCCGGGTGTGCGGTTTGTCTGGCTGATGGGGGCGGACAATCTGGCGAGCTTTCATCGGTGGGAGCGCTGGGAAGAGATTTTTGCACGGGTGCCCATCGGGGTTCTGGCGCGCCCGGGCGAGCGGATTTCGGCGCGTCTATCGCCAGCCGCGGCGCGCTATGAGCGGTATCGGTTGCGGGGGCGCGAGGCTTTACGATTGGGCCGGGCAGAGACTCCGGCCTGGTGCTTTGTAAATGTGCCAATGGTGGCCATGAGTTCGAGCGAGCTTCGCGCCAAGGGGGGCTGGTAGCTTGGCGTGTGGTCCGTGCGGCAAAGAACACTGTAAACGCCCGCCTTTTGGCGGGCGTTTTCGTTATGAGACGAGGTCGCCGTTCAGACCGGCGTCGATCAGGGTGATGGTTTCCTCGATCCCGTAAAGCGCGATGAAGCCGCCGAAGCGGGGGCCTTGGGAGGCGCCCAGAAGCGTCTCGTAGAGCGCTTTGAACCAGTCACGCAGGGGCTCGAACTCGTGCTCTTTGCCCACGGCGAAGACCATGGACTGAAGCTCTTCGGCATCGAGCCCGCCGTCCCATGCCTTTAGCCGGGATTTTAGGTCTTCGAGCGCGGCGCGTTCTTTGGCGTCTGGCGCACGGAAGGTGCGGGTGGGTTTGACGAAATCGTTGAAGTAGCGCACCGCAAAGCCTGCCGCCGCGTCGAGGTCGGGGTGGGTTTCGGGGCTGGCGTCGGGCGCATAGCGGCGGATGAAGCCCCACATTTTTTCCGTATCCTCGGCGGCTGAGACACTGGCGAGGTTCAACAGCATCGCGAAGGGTACGACCATGTTGGACCCCGGCGCGTTGTGGCCGTGGATGTGGAACACCGGGTTGCCGAGCTTCTGCGGCGTTTCCTGATCGGGATAGGCGCGCAGTTGCTGGTGGTATTCGTCCACCGCCTTGGGGATCACGTCGAAA
>CAZWZG010000139.1:0-8328 GCA_964638245.1 uncultured Rhodobacterales bacterium | reverse complement strand
GCGCTGAAGGTACTCGTAGTCGCGCTTGATCTCGGTCTTCGTCCGCTTCGCCCCGGCCGTGCGCACGCTAAGACCCGCGCCCTTGGGCACATCAATCTCGTTGGCGATTTCCTTGAGCTTCTTGCGGTCAGTCGCATTGGTGATCTTGCGGCTGATCCCGCCGCCTCGGGCGGTGTTGGGCATCAGGACGCAGTAGCGACCTGCGAGAGAAAGGTAGGTCGTAAGAGCCGCGCCCTTGTTGCCGCGCTCTTCCTTGACGACCTGCACCAGAAGGATCTGGCGAACCTTGATGACTTCCTGGATCTTGTAGCGGCGGGCGCGCTGGCGACGCGGTGCCCGAATTTCTTCAGTGACATCGTCGTCCGCAACAGACTCGATGGATGTGTCGCGTTCGGTTGCGTCGGCCACCTTCGCGGCGTCATCGTCGTCGTCCGAGGGTACCTCATCCTTTGCTTCAGCGTCTGGTGAGGCTGCCTCCTCAGGGGGCGCTGGCGCGTCCGCGTCGTCGGCGGCAGCACCTTCGGCGCTCGCTTCGACTTCTGGTGTTGGCTCTGCGTCGGCTGTGGCTTGTTCGCCCTCTGGAAGGTCAGCAACCAGCGACGCGTCCGCTTCACCGCCGTCGGTGTCCACGACATCCATTCCCGATGGGCTGTCGCCTTCGGGTGCCTTTGCGTCTTCGGTTGCGACCGCATCCTTGGACTCGGTCTTGGCTGCTTTGGAGCGGCTGCGCGAACGCGAGCGCTTCTTCTTTGGCGCCTCATCCTCGTCGGCCTCAGCGCGCGCATATTCCGCTTCTTCAGCAAGGAGCGCTTCGCGATCAGCGACCGGGATTTGGTAGTAGTCGGGGTGGATTTCCGAGAACGCGAGGAAGCCATGGCGATTTCCGCCATAGTCCACGAAGGCCGCCTGAAGAGACGGCTCTACACGTGTGACTTTCGCTAGATAAATATTTCCGGCGAGCTGCCGCTTGTTCTCCGATTCAAAGTCGAATTCTTCGACACGATTCCCGTCGACCACGACAACGCGGGTTTCTTCCGCGTGCGTGGCGTCGATTAGCATTTTCTTGGCCATGGTGACTTTCTGCACCCCAAACAGGCGCCCCTGGGGGCGCGTCGGTTCTGGGGTGTTTTGTTGGAGCGATGGGGCGCGCAACACGGGATCCAGCAGCGCCCTCAAGGGCGCCCGTGGTCCAGTCCAAGCTGCAGGCCGTGGCCATCGCGTTTCTTCTCCGACACCGCAACAAACCTGGCGCGGCGTCCGTTCGGTCATCCGCCGGAGCGCGCCTAAGGCGGTCGGCAGACGTGGGTTTGGACCTTTCGGTCATTCAGCCTGCATGCGGTCGATCATTGGATCAGGGGCACATGCAGCGAAACTCATGGGGTCAAAATCGTGACCCGGTGGTGCGACAATAAGGGTCAAAAGCCTAAAAGTTCAATGCCAAAGAGACGTATAGCGCGATTTCTCTAGGAGATGTCGATATCAAGGATCAGGGGTCTGTGATCTGAAACAACCGGCGTAGCAGGCGCGTCAAAGGCGCGAACCTGTACCTGCTCGCTGACGAGACAGTAGTTCGCGTGCCGAGAGGGCTTTGAGTAAAGCGACGTCCGCGTATCGTCGATCCCAAAGCGTGCGACCAGATCGCTCAACCCGCCATCGGCCCAGATATCGAAACACCCGCTGTCAGGCAGGATGTTGAAGTCCCCCATGAAGACAACTTTGTCGTTTGGCCGCTTCATAGCCTCGATATTTGCGAGGGCAGCACGCGCCTGAGCCAGTCTTGCAGGTGTATCACCCTTGCCGGACGGATCGCGGAGCCCATGCATATGAGCGACCAGAACGGACGCCCCGTCGTGCTCAACGCGCACGATTTGCATTGTTCGCGGCACCGGCTCTTCGCCCCAACCCCTTTCACGAAAGGCGCCGTGGACAAACCGGGCGCTCGCCTGTGAAATCGCAAGCCGATCCACAACCCAGATCCCAAGCCCATGTTCCGAGACATGGACCTTGCCGCCGACATCCGTCAGCGGGCCACGCGCCGCAGCAGCAAACTGAGCCTGGTGGC
Source organism: uncultured Rhodobacterales bacterium (assembly GCA_964638245.1). Taxonomy (GTDB): domain Bacteria; phylum Pseudomonadota; class Alphaproteobacteria; order Rhodobacterales; family Rhodobacteraceae; genus CAZWZG01. Next base: position 6,266 of record CAZWZG010000139.1, on the reverse strand, counting down.
CGGGAAGCAAAGCCGAAACATCGCCAAAAAGGTCGGCGCGTTGCGCAAGGTCCCTGTTCGCATCGACATAGCGCAACCACTCTGGCGACGGGACAGGCGCGCGGATCATTTCCTGAAGACACAAAACGTCCGCGCCGACTTCAGGGATCCACGCCTTTAACTCATCCCAGACCTGACCGCCCCAAGCGTTCAAAGAAACGATGCGAAGGCGCGTCACAGCAATCCAGCCCCCCTGACCGCTTCTGACAAGCTCTTCGCCAAAGACTGCCCAAGATCAGGAAGCGGCACGTCGGCAGGCCGAAGATCGGGCACCTGCCAAACGGTGCAACCTGCCCGCACTGCAGAGGTGACACCGCGGTCGCTATCTTCGAACGCTACACAATTCTCTGGTTGGCGCCCGAGCACAGAAGCGCCCTTCAGATACGGCGCCGGGTCCGGTTTGTTTGCAGAAACCGCATCGCCACCGATGACGTCCTGAAAAGCATCCAGCAACCCCGCACGCCGCAATTCCTCGCGCGCATGGTGTGTATCGGTAGAGGTGACCACGGCCATGTCGCGCCCCGTTGCGGCAAGCGCTTCAATCGTCTCGCGCACTCCCTCCATGACAGGGACGTCATCTGCAATCGCCTCGAGAAAGGCCGCATGCCAGTCCTTGCGCAACTGGGTGATATCTACGTCAGGCAAGCGCTCGGCAACCGCCCGCTCCGTCTGCGCACCGCTGGAGCCAATAAGGGTCAGGAAAAACGATTCTGCCGGCGGTCCCGTCAGTCCATAAGGGTGGACCAAGGCGACAAAGGTCTCCATGGACACCCGTTCCGTGTCCAGAAGAAGCCCATCCATATCGAAAAGAACACCGCGCCGGTCCGTCACTGTACTACTCTAAGTCTTCACACCGACGGCTTTGCTGCATTCGGTGAGCCGATGCAAACACTACAGCCCTGCTTATTGTTGCAAAAGCTCCGGTCGCCGGCGGTTCGAGGTCAGAGATAGTCCGAGCGCTGCAAACCGTACTTCGCCATCTTCTCATTCAAGGTCCGGCGCGGAAGGCTGAGCTCTTCCATGACGTTGACGATCGAACCGCGATGACGCCGCATCGTGTTGTCGATCAGCATCCGCTCAAACGCCTCGACGTATTCTTTGAGCGGCTTGCCTTCCGTCGTGATCGTGGGCTGCACCTCGGCATTGTCTGCCATCAGAAGCGAGGAAATCGTCCCTGTGCCGCGACGGCTTTGCAGGATCGCCCGCTCTGCCACATTGATCAACTGACGCACGTTGCCCGGCCATGGCGCCTGAAGCAATTGTGCGGCTTCCTGGGCCGTCAATTCCGGCGTGTCGCAGCCGTATTCATCGGCGAACTGCTCAGAGAAACGAGTGAACAGGGTCAACACATCCTCGCCGCGTGCCCGGAGCGGTGGGATCGTGATCTTCATGCCCGCCATGCGGAAAAACAGGTCCGGGCGCAGCACGTCTTCACATGTCTTGCCGGGCTCCTGCAGGTTCGAAATCGCGATGATGCGGGTTTCGGGCGGCGTGCCCTGATCATTGATCCAGTTGAGCAACTTGGCCTGCGCTGTCGCCGGTAGAGCATCAATGTCTTCCAGGACCAGCGTCCCGCCACGGGCTTCTTCGACCAGTGGTGACTTTCCGTCCTCCATCGGCCCCAAAAGGCGCTCGGCCATCGTATCAGGATCATGTGCTGCGCAGGAAAAGATCACGAATTTGCGCCCAGCTTTGGCTGATACCGCATGCAGCGCGTGGGCGACAAGCGTCTTGCCCGTACCCGTCTCGCCATCGATCAGAACATGCCCATCGGCCTGCCCCAGATCAAGGATGTCCTCGCGCAGACGCTCCATGGACGGCGACGAGCCGATGAGTTTCTTCATCAGTCCGGTGCCGTCGGACAGCTCTTTACGAAGCGCACGGTTGTCTAGCGTCAGTCGCCGGTTGGTCGTGGCGCGCTTGGCCAGTTCCGTCATGCGATCCGGGTTGAACGGCTTTTCAAGGAAGTCATACGCGCCGACGCGCATGGCTTCGACCGCCATCGGCACATCCCCATGGCCCGTGATCATGATCACTGGCAGCGCGCTATCAACGCTCATCAGCCGCTTCAGAAAGCCCATGCCGTCCATTCCGGGCATGCGGATGTCACTTACGACAATCCCTGGGAAATCTGCCCCGACCGATTTCAGAGCATCCTCGGCACTGCCAAAGGTTTCCGTCTCAAAGCCAGACAGCGCCAGCCATTGGCTGATCGACTGCCGCATATCCTGCTCGTCGTCCACGATCGCGATTTTCATTGCTTGCGCCATGGGGCTACTCCGCCGCTTCAACTGTTTCGGTCAGGGCCGGCAATCGTGCCTCGAAAATTGCGCCGCCCTCACGACCGTTTCGGGCCGTTAACCGTCCTCCAAGGTCGTTGACGATGCTGGAGGAAATGGCAAGCCCGAGTCCCACCCCATCCCCCGGGGCCTTGGTGGTGTAGAAAGGCTCAAACAGACTGTCGAGGTCGTCGATGCCGGTTCCGTTGTCGCGAACTGTCACGAGGACATCTTCGCCGGACGACACCATAATCTGGATTTCCGGCTTGGGCAGGTTCAGCGTGGCCTCATAGGCATTGCGCAACAGGTTCACCAAAACCTGTTCCAGCCTGACGCGATCCGCCATCACCATGGCCGATTCACGCGGCAACGAACGCGTGATCGAGATATCGCGTTGACGAAACTGCGGCTCCATCATTGCCAGCGCCGAGGACACGCATTCCCTTGCATCTATGGGCTCAAACGCGTCGCCACCCTTGCGCGCGTAACTCTTGAGTTGGCGCGTGATCGAGCCCATTCGTTCGATCAGATCGTCGATGCGCCCGAACGAGGATAGCGCCTCTTCAGGTCGACGCCGCTGAAGCAGCAATTTCGCACCGGCAAGGTACGTTTTCATCGCCGCCAAAGGCTGGTTCAGCTCGTGACTAACGGCCGCCGACATCTCGCCAAGGGCGGCCAGTTTCGAGGATTGCTCGATGGTCTGTTCGGCCACTTCGAGGTTCTTTTCAGCCCGTTCGCGTTCGGCAATTTCCCGCTGCAGGGCCTGGTTCAACTGGCGAAGCTCCGCCGACTCCCGCTGGAAGAAGAGCAGGCGCGAATTCGCCTGCCGGCTGATCATGTAAAAGATTCCCGCCAGCAGGATCGCAAATCCCATGATCTCGAGTGCCAGGAACGTGTTCACCCGCTCACGCACGCCCGAATAGGTCGTGAACGAGGTCATCTTCCAACCCTGAAATCCAATCCGTGTTTCAAGGCGCATCACGGCCTCTCCCTGAACATAGGCGTCCGGCGGAATACCCCAGTCCGCCGTCGCTCTCAGGGCTTGTCCGATAGCGGAAGGCACAGACTGTCGCTCGAGCGCTTCGGCCTCTTCCAGTCCCCGCCAGCGGCCTTCGGTCGTCAGAATGATCTCGCCTTCGCTGTTGGTGACGATCACGGCATCCGTGAAGCCCGCCCAGCTCCGCTCGAACTTGTAGAGGTCGACGACAACGACGATCACGCCGATCTTGTCGGCGCCCAACTCGATCCGCCTGGAATAGGCAAACACCCGGTTCCCGGAGTCAAGATCGTTGGTCGTGAAGACTGTATCATCGCTCCGCAACGCATTGATAAAAAACGGCAAAGCGCGATACTGCGCGCCCAATTCCTGGCGATCGGTCGCCGCCACCGCGCGTCCGTCTGCATCGAGCAAAAGCAGACTGCCCAGCCCGGTTTCCTCGCGATAGGAAATGAGACGCTGGGTGGATTGTGAGTAATCTTCCGACGTCAGTGCCGTGATCAAAGACGTGTCGCGCGACAACAGAAGGGGCACGACGCGCGTCCGCTGGAGTTCGGTCTGGATCGCCGAAGAATGCAGGGCAAGCCGTACTTCAGCACGGTTGCGCGTCCCTTCGGTAAAGCGTTCCGTCAAAAGCTGGTTCGTCACCCAGACAACGGCGACCGCGATCGTCAGGAAGCACAGCATGACGATACGTACGCGCCAAACCTGCCCCGGCGATCGGCGGGACTTGGCAGGCGGTGCCAGTTCAGCAATTTGCTTGTCGCTCATGGGGTTAAGGTATCCCGCGAAAGCGCACCGCTCAAGGCTGTGCAATCAGGCGTCAACAAGCCCGCGCGCCAATGCGTCGAAGATCGGGCGCCCATCGCTTGATCCAAGAGCGGGATCCGCGGCGCGTTCGGGGTGTGGCATCATGCCAAGAACCCGTTTGTTGGCAGAAAGAACGCCGGCGATGTCGCCAATCGAGCCATTCACTGGTTCGTCGTAGCGAAAGGCAACCCGACCCTCATCACCCAGCCGGGCCAAATCATCATCCGTTACGGTGTAATTGCCATCGTGATGGGCAACGGGCAGACTTATTTCACGCTCTTCGCCATACCCGCTGGTGAACTCCGACCCCTGATGCACCTTCAGGCGCACCGAACGGCATACGAATTTCAAACCGGCATTGCGCATCAAGGCCCCCGGCAACAACCCAGCCTCGATCAGCACCTGAAAACCGTTACAGATCCCAAGGCAATAGCCGCCTCTCTTCACGTGATCTGCCACCGCGCTCATGATCGGCGCGCGGGCCGCGATGGCCCCGCAGCGCAAATAGTCACCATGGGAAAAGCCGCCCGGAAGACCCACAAGATCGATCCCATCGGGCAGCTCGGTTTCCTTGTGCCAGACCATCGAGACATCGATGCCCGACTGGCTGAGCGCCACGGCAAGATCGCGGTCGCAATTGGAACCGGGAAAGACGATGACAGCTGCCTTCATGGCCGCGCCTCCTTGAAATCCGTAACAACAACGACACCCGGCGGCGTCGGATGATCCATGGCCGCCAAGGCGTCCGACGCCTCCGACAGTCCGATCTCTGCGCCAATCATAGGTGTCAAATCAACGTCCCCACGCTCGATCAACCCCAGAAGCGACGGATACCGCCAGGACGGCATACCGCGCGACCCATAGACGGCCAAGCTGCCAGCATAAATGGCCTTGATATCCAACGACATCACCGCGTTCTCTCCGGCAGGATAGCCCAATTGGACATGACGCCCCAAGGGGCGAAGGCAGCGCAGCGACGCGTTCGTGGTCTCGGTTATGCCCAAAGCCTCGACCGACACATGTGCGCCGCCGCCTGTGAGGTCGCGGATCGCCGATGGCGCATCTTCGGTCCGCGCATCAATCGCGGCCTCAGCACCCAAGGCGCGCGCAAGGGCCAGCTTTTCTTCGACGATATCGACCGCAATGACCCGTGCGCCCAATGCGCGCCCCAGGATCACCGCCGCCAAACCAACCCCACCCGTGCCATGGACCGCGAGCCATTCGCCCGCCTTCAAAGCGGCGCGCCCGGTCAAAGCATGCCACGCCGTGGTGACCCGGCACCCAAGACCCGCCGCAAGTGCAGGCGACACCGTTTCGGGCAATCGCGTAAGGTTATGGGCATGCGGCACAGCCACGTATTCAGCAAACGCGCCCGCCTCGGTAAAGCCTGGCAGACGCTGATTGGCGCAAACCGTTTGCTCGCCTGCGTGGCAATCAGGGCAATTCCCACAGGCGAGAATGAAAGGCGCGATCACCTTGTCACCCACGGCCCAGCGTGCCTCGCGCCCGGTTTCAACAACCGTTCCGCAATATTCGTGCCCCGGAATATGACCCGGCTTCACCAATGGGTGCGATCCCGTCCAACCGTGCCAGTCCGAGCGGCATACGCCGCAAGCTGCGACCTCCAGAACGACCCCGTCCGAAGGGCAATCGGGGTCCGGGACCTCCTGAATGTCCAGAGGTGCGCGATAAGCCTTCAGAACGGCGGCTCTCACCTGATGAGATCCACGTCGTAGCGCTCAATCACGGTATTGGCCAAAAGGTCTTCGCACATCTTGGCGACAGTCGCCTTATCTGTCCCATCGGGCAGGTCCAGTTCGATGACCTTGCCCTGACGCACACCAGAGACCCCTTCAAACCCTAGGGTTCCCAGCGCATGGCGCACAGCTTCCCCCTGGGGGTCCAGAACCCCGTCCTTCAACATGATCGTCACACGTGCCTTCACGCCTGCCCCCTTCTCAAATCCCCCTCCAAAGGCCCGCAAATATCCCGGGGGGTCGGGGGGCTGGCCCCCCGGTGTCTTCAGTTGATCAATGTCGGCTTGGTCATTCCAGCTGCATTCGCCGGCAAGACCCCAAGCCGCCGCGCAACTTCGGTGTATGCATCGGCCAGATTACCCAAGTCACGCCGGAACACATCCT
>CAZWZG010000138.1:6463-8340 GCA_964638245.1 uncultured Rhodobacterales bacterium | reverse complement strand
CGCATCGAAAACCAGCGCGAGACGATCACGACCTGCGGTCTCGAATTGGAACTCGTCCATGCTCCGGGTGAGACGCCCGACCACATTGTCGTCTGGTACACTGACAAAAAGGTGCTGATCAGTGGCGACAATTTCTATCGCTCGTTCCCAAATCTTTACGCCATTCGGGGCACCGAATACCGCGATTTCGACGCATGGGCCGATACGCTGGACCTGCTCGCATCCTTCAACGCCGAGGTGCTCGGGCCCGGCCACACAAAGGCGATCTTTGGCGCGGGCGACATCAAAGCGTCCCTCGAAGGGTATCGCGACGGCATCCGCTACGTGATCGATGAAACCCGCAAAGGGATGGACGAAGGCAAGACCATCGACGAGCTTGCCGCCACCGTAAAACTGCCCCCCGACCTCGCCGAACGCCCCTACCTGCGCGAATACTACGGGCGCGTCGAATACGCCGTGCGCGCCTATTTTGTTGGGACCATGGGTTGGTTTGACGGCAACCCCACCTCGCTCAGCCCCTTGGCCCCGGAAGATGAAGCCTCCCGCTTTGTCGAGATGGCGGGAGGCGCAGACGCCGTGATGGACGCAATCGTCAAGGCACGGGCGGACGGAGAATTCCAATGGGCCCTGCAGTTGATCGACCGCCTGATCTACACAGTGGAAAGCGACCCGCAAAACCTGAAGTCCATGAAGGCCGAGATCCTGCGCGAGCATGCCGTCGCGCAAATCAACTGCCCGACCCGGCACTACTACATCCAAAGCGCGAAAGAGCTTGAGGGCGGCTAAGCCTCCTGCCTGGGGATCGGCACTCGGTTCGCCGCGGCAATCTCCATTTCGGCAAGGCTTTCGATCAGATCGGCCTTGATGGCCGCATGGTCCGGGCTGGTCCAAAGGTTCGTCATCTCGCCCGGATCTGCCTCAAGGTCGAATAGTTCGTTCGGACACTTGCCCAGATACATCGTGAGCCGCCACTGACCCTTCACGATCGAATGCGCCCGCGGCCGCTTGCCGAACGCCTCCTGCGTGCGTTGCGTTTCATACTGAATATGCGCCGCCTCGCGCCCGGCACCGCCCGCAACAGCCATCACCTGACCCTGCATACCAATCGCGGCCTCGACCTTAGCATGCTCTAAGATCGTAGAGCCGATATCATGGGTCTGCGCCAGATCCGATGACCGCACACCGCTCTCGCCTTTGGGATCGGCCCAGATAAAGGGCACATGGTTCAGCGTGTCGTATTGCTCAGCCCCTTTGAACAGAAGGCGGTGATCGCCAAGATGATCGCCGTGGTCAGACGTAAAGATCTGGACCGTGTAGCTCGCCAGCCCAGCGTCCTCGGCAGCTGCACGCACCTGCCCCACCCCATCATCGATCATCGCAATCATCCCGCAGGTCAGCGCCCGCGCCTCAAGCGCCTCGCGCTGAGATACCGCGATCGAGTACCCGGCCATCTGACCCAGCTTGCCTTCGGTATCATTGGCCCGGTCCCGCTCGACGAATTTCACGTAGTCCGGCGGGTCCCAGTCATTGGCCGAATAGGCGGCCGGAACCTCCATCTCCTCGGGCTTGTACATGTCCCAGTACTTGCCCGGCGGGTTGAACGGATGATGCGGGTCAGGCCAGCTGACCATCAGGAAAAACGGCTTTGGGTTGCCTTTGCGATTGGCCAGCCACGCCGCTGCCTGATCAGCTACATAAGCCGAGGAATACTTGTCCTCGGGGATCTTGGTGCGGATCGCTTGGGGCACGATATAGTCATGGGGCAGTTGATCAGCACGGCCCCGCAACGGCAGTACCTCGGGCGCTTCCCGCTTCAACCATTCCTCATAGTCCCCGCCATTCATCGTGCCATGGCGCGTGACCGAGATGTATTCATC
>CAZWZG010000138.1:2747-6363 GCA_964638245.1 uncultured Rhodobacterales bacterium | reverse complement strand
TTGCAGCCCAGATGGTCGTAGCGCTGCTGATCCGTGATAAACAGAATATAGCTCGGGCGATCAGTCATTGACGTCTCCAACAGATCCGGTCGCCCAAGCCTAGCAGCTATTGCGGCTGAGGCGAGAGGCGCGCGCGAAACGTATGTAGCGCAAGGATCGCCACACCAGCAGCGATGGCGGGCCCATAGATCTCGACCGGCTGGAACATGATCAATATCGCGACAACCAGCCGAAGGCCGACTTCGATCCCATTCAATCGCTTCTGATCAAACCCAGCAAGCGCACTCGAAACAAAGTACAGTGCGAAAGCCAGCCGTGCGATCAAGAAAACGAGCCAGGCCCAATCACGATCACCATCATATCCCGGCAGGAACGCACCCGTGTTGGGATCAATGACGGCCTGATCAATCAGCAGAAGTTCAGGATAAATCGCGAAGGCAAAAGGCAGCGTGAACATCACAATGCCAGAACGCACGGCCGAGAAGCCGGTCGCCATTGGATCCGCCTTCGTGATACTCGCCGCCGCAAAGGCTGCTAGTGCGACTGGCGGAGTGATCGCCGAGGCCACTGCAAAATAGAAGATGAACATGTGGGCCGTGAAATTTGCGATTCCAAGGCCAACCAGCATCGGTCCCATCAGCAAGGCAACGTTAATATAGGCCGGCACAGCGGGCATCCCCATGCCTAGGAGCACTGCAAGGAGCATTGTTAGAAGCAGTGCGAAAAGCTGGAAGCCAACCGATTGCGCCGTCACTTCGAACGAACTGAGGAAGCTCAACACGTCCACCGACACAAATCGTGCCAGTCCGGTAAAGTTTAGGCATACATCAATGACCGTCACCGCAAGGAACATCAGGTACAGCGTCGAAACGGTCGAGCCCGCCATAGACAAGCTTTGTAGGATCATTCCCGGTTTGCGGCGAATATCCTCATCCAAAAACATCAGAAAGAGAAGTAGGAAGACAGCCCACCACCCAGCGGCACTGGCGTCGCCAGCCGCGTTCTGGAAAAGCTGGAATGCCCAGGGCAGCGAAACCGCTCGGCAAGTGTCTCCGTTCATTTCCGTGACGGCGCCGAAAAGCGCACCGAGCCAACCGCAACCGATCCCGTCCTTGGGCGTCAAAAGCAGAACTAACACAAGCAGAACGGGTGCGAAGATCTGCATCAGATGTAGCTTGTCCTTCCCAGTAAGACGCATGTCCTCGGTCAGCTCGCCCACTGCTTCAATGTTCTGTTTTCGCGCCTGAAAAACCACGGACATGAACAGGCAAAAGAAATAAAATCCTGCCGGAATAGCGGCCGCAATAATGATGTCGCGATAGGGAACACCCGTCAGCGACGCCATGATGAACGCTGCCACCCCCATAATCGGCGGCATGATCGAACCACCCGATGAGGCCGCCGCTTCGACCCCGCCCGCAAAGACCTTCGAAAAGCCCCGCTTGATCATCATCGGGATCGTCAGAACGCCGGTCGATAGCACGTTGACCACCGGACCGCCGGTGATTGTCCCAAACATGGCCGAAGACACCACAGCCGCATGCGCCGGACCGCCCCGCAGGTTGCGCGTGGCATTGAACGCCAGCTTGATCAGCGCCTGCCCCCCCGCACTCCGCCCAAAGAGCGCTCCGAGAATGATGTAGGGAAACACGAGTATGAATAGGACGTTTATGAACTGCCCTAAGAGACCGGAATTGTTGTTGATCAAGGCATCGCGTACGAACTCACGCCCAGACGCCAGCGTTCGCGGCTCCTCGCTACTGAGTATAGTGACGAGGTACTTGTTCTGGTCCTCGGCACCAAACAGGTACCAGTTAAAGACCGTGCCGAAGGTATAGGTCGCCACGATAATCGACACGAGAACCAGCGGCAGCCCCCAGACCTTGATGTTGTACAGCAAGAAGATCACGATCGCGCCGAACAGGATGAACGGCAACCAACCGCCTGTCGTGTTCAAGCAACTGGGATCGTCCGCGGTATCCGGGATCGGCAGCCCCAGCATGGTCGCGTATTCGACCTCTGACTGAAGCGCTTCGGCCATAAGGCGCTCTCGATCACCCGAAAGGACATCCAAAAGACAGACCGCCTCAAGTTCGATCAAGTATGTCAGCGAAATCGCAATGCCGGCCACGACAAGTGCGATATCCATAAAAAGACCTGCACCGCGCCTCAGAGACGACTTTTCAACCCAAGCGCGCCACATGGAATGGCGCAAGGCAACAATCAGCATCATCACCGAGAACAGGATGGGATAGAGCCATTCAGTGGGGTAACGGCGGATCCGGAAAAACTCGTTGCCGGTAATGGTCTTCCAAAGGTCATCCCAACCCGGGATCGCGGGCGTAACATTGAGCAAGCCTACGATAACCATCGCCAGCCCGATCCAGAACAAGAGACGTCGAACCATTGGCCCTGGTTCGACTTCTGGATTGTTCATTGCTGTTTTGACTTTAGCCATAGCCACCCCACTTGCCCGGATCCGCATCCGAATTAGAGAAACGGGCGGCCCCAGTGGCCGCCCGCAAGACTGTTCTCAGCTTAGGGTTTGGCGCACTCCGGAACCTCGTATCCGGCTTCCTCCCATGCCCGAACGGCTCCGACATGGAACTTCACAGGGTTGTTCCCGCAAAGACCCGAAACGGCCGGATCAAGTACGCCAAAGTTCAACGAGGCCATGAAAGGCGCCTTGTTACGAATGTTGTCGAGGTTTTCGATATGCGCCTTTGTCAACTCGTAGGCGAGGTCTGCGTCCATGCTGCGATTGACGAAATCGCCACCGACAACCGACATTGCACGGAAAGTGTCATCTTCGCTGTCGATAGTCCAACCGTCACCCATAACAGCCTGAAGCTCGCTGACGGGCATCGTGAAGGCACCAGAACCCGGTTTGTTCAAAAGTGCCTGTCCGCCATCAGAGTCAAAGATGTCCTTGGGCAGCGAAAAGAGCGTCATTGCGCCTGCAGACCCAATCCGCGTGACACGCGGGCCGGGAAACATGGCCGGAATCACAGCAACGTCTGCAGATCCATCAATGATAGCCGTCGGAACTTGATCCCAACTGACGGTGACGGACTCATAGTCATCGCCTGGCTTCACACCCCCGAAGAGCTGCAACAAGGCGCGCGAGTTGGCCGTTGCTGCGCCCCGCGGCGGACCATTCATGATCTTGCGCCCTTTAAGATCGTTCCAGCCGTCGACGCCTTTTGAGTCAAAGGCGTACATTGTGAAAATGCTGAGGGTATACGGGTAAAGAAGCTGCACGTTGGCCCCAAGCTCTTTCCCGGTTGCCTTGTCGATGTTGGCGTACGGACCCACTGCGTTCCCAAGGAAGAACGGTAGGATATAGGGGCCATTGGCGATGTCGATCTTGCCCTCAGCAAGCGCCAGCACATAGTTCGTACCCGTTTGCCCGTCTTTCAGCTGAATGTTCGCGATATTCCGCTCAGCGGCATATTCGACCAGCGACGAAGCCGTCAGACCCGCGGTCGTGCCCGCTCCGGCAGTGTTCGACGTAAGGTTCACCTGTGCAACCGCGCTTGACGCAACAAGCGACGTGGCCGCGACCAGCGCACCGCATAGTGTTGACTTGAGCATGTTGTCCTCCCTAGCTCAAAAA
>CAZWZG010000138.1:0-2647 GCA_964638245.1 uncultured Rhodobacterales bacterium | reverse complement strand
GCGATGAGTGGCGCAAGGCTTCATCCCAAAAGGCTATGAATTCTTTGTGGTCGTTAGTTGCCTTCGATCATCCGCGCGAACGCCGTTACCCGCTTTTCAAATCGCGCATTCAGAGATTTCTTGGCGAACTTCAGCGACTGAAGGATGACCCGCGCTGAAATCGATTGGGGTCGCAGATCAAGCGACACAAACATCCGCGTGCGCGAATTCGATAGCGCCAGTAGGTCAATTACTCCGAGCCCGACGATGCCTTCACCTTCAAAGGAAACGGCGTATCCCTGCCCGGGATCGCTGCTGACAACCTCGGCACCCACCTGACGCGTGCGTCCGCGATAATCGAACCCCGTGGTCCATTTCTGGCCCTCGGTCAGGGAGGTTATCGGCGCTTCACCACGAACCGAGACGCCCCGTTTGGCGGCCAGCTTCTCGAACAACGCAAAATCCGAAGCCTGCGCATAAACCTCTGCAATGGGTCTGTCGATATCTTCACGCGTCGAAAACTTCATAGGAAAATCTTAGTCCAATCGATCCGCGAGCCAATGCTCGATCAGAAACCGCGCAATCGCCCCCTTGCGCGCTGGGCGCATGTCGGCATGGCGCCCAGCCTGAACCTCGACCATCTCTTCGCGCGTGATCCAGCGCGCGTCTTCGATCTCAATGGGATCGATCGTGATCTCGTCAGTGGTCGCCACCCCAAGACAGCCGATCATCAACGAGGCCGGGAATGGCCAGGGCTGTGAGGCAAGATACGTCACCTCGCCAATCACAACGCCCGCTTCTTCGAACACTTCCCGCCGCACGGCAGCTTCAATCGTCTCGCCCGGCTCCACAAAGCCCGCAAGCAACGAATACATGCCCTCAGGCCAACCTGGTGAGCGGCCCACAAGTACCGAATTCCCGCGCAGGATCAGCATGATCACAACCGGGTCGGTACGCGGGAAATGCCGCGCCCCGCAGGCCGGGCACTTGCGCTGCCAGCCCGCTTCGATCATGTCGCTCGCATGTCCGCACTTGGCACAGAACCCGTGGGTCTTGTGCCACGCAATCAGACCCCGCCCTGTCGCAGCCAGTTCGGCCTCGCGCGGAGTGAGCCCGGCCATGATCGCGCGCAACTCTGCGAACGCCGCGTCCTTGGGGCCCATGGGATGCGTCTGGAGCGATGGATCCAGAAACGCACCAAGCGTGTCGGGGATCGCATCAGGCGCCCAGTCCTTCAGATCCGCCGCAAACCGCGGCCCGTCCGCGTCCAGCCCCAGAAAGATCAACTCGGCCCCGATCAGCATGTCTGAGCCCGTCTCGACCCAAACCAGCCCTTCGCCCGCCGCACGCGAATAGGGTTTTTCCTGCCAAAAGGGGAGCACCCGCGCTGCAGGATCCGAAAGAAGCGCAGCCATCGCCTCGGGATCGCTGCGCTTTTGCGCCGCGCGATCCAGCCCCGATCCCCCGAATGTCACCGTTTCCGCCAGTCGCACTGCGCACCTCCTGACCCGACCTGCCACGGGGCAAAAGTTACGACAAGAGGCATTCGCGCATCACAGCACTCGCGGAAATCCTCTCAACCAAAACGCGAGTTGCCGATTGGCTCTTCGCGCCGTATGCAAGACAGACATCCTGGGCTAGGCTTTTTGTCATGGTCCCGACATCGAGTCGGGCTAGCCACAAAAATCATAAAACCTGGGAGCCATTCTGATGTCATTTCGTATTCCGTCCATGAGCAGACGCGCCTTTCTGACCTCGACCGCCGCTGGAGCCTCTCTTGTGATGCTGCACCCGTTCTCGGCCCGCGCTGCCGCCGGCCAAGCACACCTGCGCATTATGGAGACGACCGACCTCCACGTGCACGTCTTTCCCTATGACTATTACGGCGACCGCCCCGTCGACACGGTGGGGCTGGCCCGGACTGCCGCGCATATCGCCGACATCCGCACCGAGGCCACGAACTCGATCCTGCTGGACAATGGCGACTTTCTTCAGGGCAACCCGATGGGCGACTACATCGCCTATGAGCGGGGCATGAAAGAAGGCGACATGCACCCGATCATCCAGGCGATGAACGCGGTCGGCTTTGAAGGCTCGACGCTGGGCAATCACGAATTCAACTACGGCCTCGACTTCCTGATGAAATCGCTGGCCGGCGCCAATTTCCCCGTCGTGACCGCCAACGTCGCCACCAAGACCGGCGCCACGCCCACGGATGACACCACGCTAGTCAAACCTTACGTGATCCTCGATCGCACCGTCACGGACGGCGCCGGTGAAGCCCATGCTATCAAGATCGGCCTGATCGGCTTTGTCCCGCCCCAGATCATGCAATGGGATCGCCAGCACCTTGAGGGCAATGTCGAAGCCCGCGACATCCTCCAGACCGCGCGCGCCTATGTGCCGCAAATGAAGGAAGAAGGCGCCGACATCATCATCGCGCTCAGCCACTCTGGCATCGGCTCGGCGGACGAAACCGACCTGATGGAAAACGCAAGCGTACCACTGGCCACGGTCCCGGGCATCGACGCGATCCTCACCGGCCACTCGCACCTCGTCTTCCCGTCGGCCCGCTACGAAGACTTCGCTGGCGTCGATCCCGCCTCGGGCACGATCCACGGCGTGCCCGCCACGATGGGCGGGTTCTGGGGCTCGCATATGGGCGTGA
>CAZWZG010000137.1:6948-8449 GCA_964638245.1 uncultured Rhodobacterales bacterium | reverse complement strand
AACGCTCGCTTGGGCAGGTGGCGGAGAGACAGGGATTCGAACCCTGGGAAGCTTGCACTTCAACGGTTTTCAAGACCGCCGCATTCGACCACTCTGCCACCTCTCCGTACCATCGGGTCATATCGTCCCCCGCCCCAGAAAAGCAAGGGGCGGCAAGCGTTGGCCTGTCCGATCAACACTTGTCCATCAGGCTTTTAAAATGCGCGGGATCGCTGTAGGGTTTCGCTCAACGAGTGATTGTCCGGACAACGGGCGACGCAAACGGGCATAGGAGCAGGCAAGCACATGGGCGGACTCCCCTTAATTCGGATGGGCGCGGCGCTGTCGACCGTGCTGTTTTTGGCGGCATGCGAGGATGGCGAAGGGTTCGCCTTTTTGCAGCCAAGTGAAGACGGGGCGCCAATGCCGGTGCAGCAGGCGGCATCAGGCGAGTTCCGTGACGTCGAAGCGCCGGACGTGTTCTCGGAAACAGACAGTGGACTTTGGGACGGACGTCCGTCGCTGGGCGGTGTCTGGGTTGCCCATCCCGACGTTTCCGATCCTGAGCGCGTACTGATCCGCAATCAGACAAACGGTCAAACGGTTGTAGGCGCATTGTTCCGGCGTGAACGCGATAATCCAGGTCCTGTGATCCAGGTTTCGTCAGACGCGGCCAGCGCGTTGAGCATGCTGGCGGGACAACCCACCGAACTCCGCGTCATCGCGCTGCGACGTGAAGAGATCGCAGTCGAGGTCGCTCCGGCAGAGCCAATGAACACCGCTGCGCTTGAGACCGACGACATCTCGGCAGCACCGCTTGATCCTTTGGCAGCCGCTGCGGCCGCGATTGACGAGGCCGAAGCCGCTCCGCAAGCGATCCCGGAACCACAGACCGCTTCGGCAGAAGCACCCGCTGCCCGTCCAACGCCGATCTCGACGCTTGAAAAGCCGTACATTCAAATCGGTATCTTCAATGTGGAATCGAACGCAACGAACACGGCGGCCAGCCTGCGCACGGTCGGTATTCTGCCAACCGTTTTGCGCGGATCGAGCCAAGGCAAAACCTTCTGGCGCGTGGTTGTGGGCCCTGCCCCGAACGCGCAAGAACGCTCTGCCGTCCTTCGTCAGGTCAAGGACCTTGGCTTTGAGGACGCCTATTTCGTCACCAACTGACGCTTCAACATCAGGAGACCGCCCCCATGCTCCGCACCTTCACTTTCGCCGCCATGGCGGCCTTGCTGACGTCGACGGCACATGCCGCCTATGAAACGGTCGCGCGTGCGGCGTATCTGGTGGATGTCAAAACTGGCACCGTCTTGTTCGAAAAAGACGCTGAAACCGCCCTGCCCCCGGCGTCGATGTCAAAGCTGATGACGCTTTACATGCTGTTTGAAGCCTTGCGCGACGACCGCGTGACGCTGGAGACAGAGTTCAGTGTATCCGCCAAGGCGCGCCAGATGGGCGGTTCGACCATGTTTCTGGACGAAACGGATCGGCCCACGGTCGAAGAGCTGATCAAGGG
>CAZWZG010000137.1:0-6848 GCA_964638245.1 uncultured Rhodobacterales bacterium | reverse complement strand
TCCAACCGTTTCAACCGCAACCCGGTCCTGTCCCTTGGCATAGGCGCAGACGGGCTGAAAACGGGTCATACCCAAGAAGCCGGCTATGGGCTCGTCGGCTCGGCCTTGCAGGGGGACCGTCGCGTGGTCTTCGTGGTCACTGGATTGGATTCGACAGCCGCGCGCCGCTCTGAGAGCGAGCAGATCGTCAACTGGGCCTTCCGGCAATTCGTCGAACGCGAAGTGGCCGAAGCGGGGACGGAGTTCGCGCGCGCGCCTGTGTGGATGGGCGATCAGACCGAGATCGGGCTTGTGGCCGCCGAAGATCTGACGATCCTGATCCCGGCCGTGGATCGCGATGGTATCGAAGCGCGTGTTGAATATCGCGGGCCGCTCGAAGCTCCTATTGAGGCCGGACAGCACGTCGCCGACCTCGTGATCACGGCCAAGGACATGGAAGACCGCACGGTTGCGCTTGTCTCGGACCGCGACGTTGTGCGCGGCGGGTTCGTGCCACGCCTTCGCGCCGCAACGCGCGTCCTGTTCCGCATGGCGGTTGGTGAGGCGCAAAGCCTGACCGAATGAGCGACCGCGGCACTTTCGTCACCTTTGAGGGCATAGACGGGGCGGGAAAATCGACCCAGGCGCGATTGGCAGCACAGTACTTGCGTGGACTGGGTCGAAACGTCGTCCTGACGCGCGAACCTGGCGGCGCGCCCGGGGCCGAGGATATTCGGCGGCTTCTGGTCGAGGGGGACCCGGCGCGGTGGTCACCAGAAACCGAAATCTTGCTTTTCACGGCGGCGCGGCGAGATCACCTGGAGCGTACGATTGAACCGGCCTTGGCCGCAGGGCAGGTCGTGATTTCGGACCGCTTCGCGGATTCGACCCGTGTTTATCAGGGCGCCGCACGAGGCGATCTTTGCGATATTGTCGACCGTCTGCACGATACGGTTATTGGAATCGAACCCGATCTGACCATCATCCTTGACTTTGATCCCGAGGCGGCACTGGCGCGCGGGTTAGCACGCGGGTCTGGCGAAGACCGGTTCGAAGAGATGGGCGCGGCGTTTCAGGTGGCCTTGCGAGACGGGTTTCAAGCCTTGGCGGCGGCAGAGCCGCAGCGTTGCGTCCTCGTTGACGCCTCAGGCGACGAACAGGCCGTGGCCCAACGCGTGCGGGCTGTGCTAGACGCTCGTTTGTGACCGACGAACACCTTCCAGAAGCTGACCGGCTGGGCGATGCCCCGCATCCACGCGAAACGCGCGTGCTCTATGGGCATTCTGCGGTCGAAGACGCATTTCTGACCAGTCAGGCCGGCGGTCGCAAGCACCATGCGATTATGCTGGTGGGGCCAAAGGGAATTGGAAAGGCCAGCTTTGCGTGGCGTCTGGCCCGCCATCTTCTGACGGCGGCCCCGGCAGACGCTGGATTGTTCGGTGAACCAGAGGCCCCGACAAGCCTCGATATTCCTGGAGGCCATCCCATTGAAGCGCGCATCGCAGCCATGTCAGAACCGCGACTGTTCCTGCTGCGCCGCGAGTGGGACACCGACAAAAAGCGGTTCAAGGCGGCCATCGGCATCGACGATGTGCGCCGGATGAAGGGGTTTTTCGGCCTGTCTGCCCCCGATGGCGGCGCGCGTGTAGTCATTATCGATGCCGCCGATGAAATGACGGTTCCGGCGGCAAATGCTCTTTTGAAAATGCTTGAAGAGCCTCCTGCAAACGCGACCCTGATCCTCGTCGTGCACCAGCCCGCCCGCATTCTGCCCACGATCCGTTCGCGGTGTCAGGTTCTTAAGATGCGCCCATTGTCGCCAGGCGATCTTGCAGCGGCCATCCAGGGCACGGGCGCGACGCTTCCAGAAAACCCTGACGCTCTCGCAGCTTTGGCCCAAGGCTCCGCCGGGCGGGCCCTTTCGCTTTTGGAGAGCGGCGGACTGGACCGCTACGCCGAAATCCTGGCACTGTTTAGCGCCTTGCCCCGTCTCGACCGGCCCAAAGCGATTGCGATGGCCGAAGCTGCAGGTGCGCGCGGTGCCGAGGAAAAGCGCGCAATGATGGCGGACCTTTTCGCGACCCTTTTGGCCCGGCTTGCGCGATTTGGCGCGGGGATGGGACACGGACCGGAGGCCGCTGCGGGCGAGTTCGACGTCTTTGCGCGCCTTGCCCCCGATTTATATGCCGCGCAGCAATGGGCCGCTTTTGCCGAGACTGCCGGCAAGGATCTGGAACGTGGTTTCGCCGTCAATCTTGACGCCCCCGCCCTGTTCCTCGATATGATTTTCAAGGCGCAAAAGCTGGCCGAAGACCTGTCGAAACGTTGAACAACCCCGAGGCCACATGCAGCCCCCTGCCCTGACTGACAGCCATTGCCATCTGGATTTCGAGACGTTCGCGGACGAACTTGATGACGTGATCGAGCGCGCGCGCGCCGCCGGCGTGCGCCGCATGGTTACGATTTGTACCAAGCTTCGGAATGAACCAAGCGTGCGCGCCATAGCCGAGCGCTATGACGGGGTCTTCTACGCGGCGGGCACGCACCCGATGAGCGCGGCTGAAGAACCTATGGCTACGGTCGAGGCGTTGACTGCGCTGGCAGCGCATCCAAAATTCGTCGGGATTGGTGAGACGGGGCTCGACTATCACTACACCGCCGACTCGGCGGGCGTGCAGCAGGAGAGCCTTCGTTTGCACATAGAAGCGGCCCGCCAAACCGGCCTGCCCCTGATCATCCATGCCCGCGCAGCAGACGAAGATATGGCGCGGATTTTGAGTGAAGAGCATGCCGCGGCCCCGTATTCCTGCGTCATGCATTGCTTTTCCAGCGGACAGGCCTTGGCAGAGGTGGCTTTGGGCCTTGGGTTCTACCTATCTATGTCTGGGATCGCAGCCTTTCCGAAATCGACCGAGCTCCGCGACATATTTGCGATGGCGCCGGTGGAGCGAGTCCTCGTCGAAACCGACAGCCCCTATCTTGCCCCGCCACCCTATCGCGGCAAACGCAATGAGCCCGCCTATACCGCCCACACTGCAGCCGTGGGCGCCGAGGTCTATGGTATGAGCCCAGCTGACTTTGCTGCCCAAACCGAAGCCAACTTCGAGCGGCTGTTCGCAAAGGCAGCCCTTTGAAAATCGCATTTCGTCCGGTTGAGCCCGGCGACGTTGAACGTTTAGAAGCGATCGGCCCCGACCGGGAAGCATATCTAGGTTTTGGTGGCGATCCCGCAAAAAACCCCACGGGCGGTCGCGAATGGGCGACGCCCATCATTGGGCGAATTGAAGCGGCGTATTGGGGCCGGATCATATCCGTCGACGCCGTCTTTGCCGGCGAGATCAAACTCCACAGTCATAGCGTGGCCGATTGCTCCGCACGTCTAGCGATTGGCCTTTTTCGACCCGACCTGCGCTCAAAAGGCGTCGGGCGGCGCGCCATCGCGCTGGCCCTCGATGTGGCCTTCGGCGACCTGGCACTGCACCGGGTAGAATTGCGCGTTCTGCAGTCGAACACACGGGCGATCCGCTGTTACGAGGCAGCCGGATTTCGGCACGAGGGCGTTTTGCGGGACGCGGTGCGGATCGGTGATGGCTTTGCCAATGATTTGATCATGTCCGTTCTTTCGACGGACCCCCGTCCGGCTCTGACTTGAACCCTGCGGCGCGCAGGTGCATGAGAGCGCTATGGCACGATTGACGTTTCGTATTCTTGGCTGTGGCTCCTCGGGCGGTGTGCCCCGGCTTGGTGGGCTGTGGGGGGATTGCGATCCGACCAATCCCAAGAATATGCGCAAGCGTTGTTCGTTGCTCGTCACGCGCGAGGGGGCGAACGGTGTCACAAGGGTTCTGATCGACACTTCGCCCGACCTGCGCCAGCAGCTTCTTGACGCCGATGTCGGGTTGCTGGATGCCGTGATCTATACCCATGAGCATGCCGACCATGTCCATGGTATTGATGACCTGCGCATGGTTGTCTTCAATCGGCGCGAACGCCTGCCGGTTTGGGCCAATGCTGCGACGAAGGCCGCTTTGATGGAGCGGTTTGGCTATGCCTTCGTCCAACCCGAATGGTCATCCTATCCCCCAATCCTCGATCTCAACGATCTTGATGGGCCGGTGACGGTCTCCGGCGAAGGCGGCGACGTTACGTTTACGCCTTTCAGAGTCGGCCATGGCAGCATCGACTCGCTGGGTCTGAGGGTTGGCAACGTCGCTTATTTGCCCGATGTGGCCGAGATGTACCCAGAAAGCTGGCACGCCGTTCAGGACCTTGAGGTCTGGATCCTCGACGCGCTGCGTCGCACGCCGCACCCCACTCACGCGCATCTCGAACGGTCGCTGGAATGGATCGAGCGTGCCGCGCCAAAGCGCGCTGTTCTGACCAACATGCACATCGATCTGGACTACGCCACGCTGGACGCCGAGACGCCCGACCACATCACGCCCGCCTTTGACGGCATGGAAATCGTGGTCGAGGATTGACCCCTTGCAAGCCCTGATCAACGTCATCCTGCCGGTGTTTCTTGTCATCGGGTCGGGCACGATCCTCGCTTGGCGCGGGATCGTGAGCGAAGCGGGCTTTGACGGGCTCATGCGCTATACCTCGCAATTCGCCGTGCCCTGTCTGATCTTCATGGCGATCTCGACGCTGGATCTGGGGGACGAGTTTTCGATCCCACTGCTCCTGTCGTACTACAGCGTCATCACCGTGACCTTCTTTGCGGGCATGTTCGGTGCCCGGTTGTTTTTCAATCGACCTTGGCCCGACAGCGTGGCCATCGGGTTCTGCTGTCTGTTCATGAATTCGGTTCTTCTTGGCCTGCCCATCTCCGAGCGCGCGTACGGGGTCGAGAACCTCGGGCCGAACTATGCGATCATCGCGATCCACGCCCCGTTCTGCTACGGGCTCGGCGTAGCCGTGATGGAGATCGTGCGCAGTGAGGGCCATGGTCCGGTTCAGACCACGTTCAATATCCTGAAAGCCACTTTTTCGAATGCCCTCGTCATCGGGATCGCCCTCGGGCTGTTCGTCAATCTAAGCGGCCTTGCGCTCTCCGGTGTCCTGACATCCGCCATCGAGCTTATCGCGCAATCGGCGTTGCCGGCGGCTCTCGTCGGGATCGGCGGCGTCTTATACCGCTACCGCCCTGAGGGGGACATGCTGACGGTCGCTTACATTTCGTTGATTGTCCTGATCCTTCAACCGGCGATGACCTGGGGAACGGCTACGGCCTTTGCGCTCCCTGAACAGGCCTTCAAAGGTGCGGTTTTGACCGCCGCGATGGCACCAGGCGTGAACGCTTATATCTTTGCCGACCTCTACGGCGTAGCCCGACGCGTCGCAGCCACTGCGGTCCTAGTGACGACCGCGCTTTCGATCGTCACGATTTGGGTCTGGCTCACCCTTTTGGGATAGACTTCTTCTTGTTCAAAATACTCGCAGGGCGGGGCTGCACGATCGAGCAGCGGAGGCAGAACCCCCTCTCAGGGTGCCCAGGCGCGCTGTCCGGGAATGTGGAGCGTCAGGATGTCACCCACGGCCAGAGGCCCCGGACACTCGACCCATGCCGTCACACCCCGCCGATCATTCGCCGCCGCCTTGAACCCCATGCCTTTGCCCGGGTCGGCCTTCTCAAGGCTCTTACCCGGAAAATGACAGGGCTGGTTTTCCATATCTATGGTGATCGTGGTCCCTGCCTCGCTTTGGAGCCGTGAGGATGGGGGTACGTGGGTGAAATCAGGGATGCCCCGGATCACGAGGCTGGCTCCGATGCGCCCAGGATCGGGACGGTCCACACCCATCTCCTTGCCGATCTCGGCCAACTCTTCTTCTGAGATGATCGACAATTGACGTACGTTCCGGATCGTCGTTCCTTTGGGGTACTGAGTCACCACCCGCGAACAGGAGGCGCGGTTTTCGCCCGCATGGACGGACCCGTCGATCCCGGCGAACCCGAGCTCCACACTCTGCATGCCGTGCGCCATCAATTCCGTTCGATCCATCGAAGTCACCGACCCGATGAACGTCACTTCTGCGGTGTACTCGGTTTTGATCAATGCAGGCATGTTCGGCTCCCTAAACGTCTTGAAGCCACACTCGCCTTTGGGATCACGAGGTCAATAAAAAACCCCGGCACTGCCGGGGTTTTCGTTAGTCTTACGCCGGGTCCGGTTCCAGACCGCCATCGCCCGAAGGTTTGTTCCTTGGCTTGGTCTTGGGGATCGCTGTGACCGACGGCGTGCCGGACGTAGGCGTGTCGTCCTCATCATCGCCTCGGTTCAAAGGTTCGCCTGCAATCACTTTGGTGATCTCCGAGCCTGTCAGCGTCTCATACTCAAGCAAGCCCTGCGCGAGGCGTTCGAGGTCTTCCGCCTTCTCGGTCAAGATGCGCTTGGCCGTCTCATAGCCTTCATCAACAAGCGCCTTCACTTTGTCGTCGATCGTCTTCTGGGTGATGCCCGAGTGGTTCGTACCACCCTGATAAGCGCCCAAATGCGACTGCTGTTCGTTGGCATAGTCGATATAGCCCAGCTCTTCGTCAAAGCCGAACTGCGTGACCATCGCGCGTGCGATACGGGTGACTTGCTGGATATCCGAAGCCGCGCCCGAAGTGACGTTTTCCTTGCCAAAGATCAACTCTTCTGCAACGCGCCCGCCCATCGCCATCGCGATCTTGGACGTATACTTCGTGTAGCTGACCGACAGCTGATCCCGCTCGGGCAGGCTGAGCACGAGGCCCAAAGCCCGACCACGAGGAATGATCGTCGCCTTGTGGATCGGGTCATGCTGCGGAACGTTCAAACCCACAATGGCGTGGCCCGCCTCGTGATAGGCGGTGAGCTTCTTCTCGTCCTCGGTCATGACCATGG
>CAZWZG010000136.1:0-8496 GCA_964638245.1 uncultured Rhodobacterales bacterium | reverse complement strand
GACCTATCGCTGTACCTCATGGCCGGTGTCTCGATGTTCATTCTCGAGATCTCCCCGTAGCGAGTCTTCAACGAGCTCTACTTCAGTGACACCTGGCAACAGGTGTTCGCGATCGACAACTCCTTTGTACTGTTCGGGGCGCTACTGGCGTGGGCGATCTGGGCCAAGCGCTTGGCATGGATTGCATTTTCCGGCGCGGCGCTTCTCCACCTAGCGCTCGATTTTCCGTTCCATGGAGAAGACGCAAGAATGCACTTCTGGCCGGTCACCGACTGGAAGTTCGAAAGCCCGTGGAGCTATTGGGACACCCGCGCCGGGGCGAACATCATCGGCCCGCTTGAAGCCGGGCTATCTATCGTGGCCTCCGTCGTGCTTTGGGTGCGACACACAAGCTGGGCATTCCGCACCTTCGTTCTTGCGTTGCTTGCGCTGGAGTTGATGTCTTCGGGGTTCTGGCGATTCATCTTCTGAAACGAAAAACGCGCCCCGAACGGGACGCGCTTTTCAAACTGGTATCGAGGTGTCGCTTACGCGGCTTCGCGTGCCTGCTCGGCAGCTTGGCGACGCTCGCTCTCTTCGCGCGACAGCGCGACCGAGGTGCGCACACCCTTCGATACAAATTCCATAAGGCCCGACACGACCCGCTCGTTGGGATCGATACCAGCACAGGTCAACACTTCGCGCCCATCGCGAGAGCGTGCCCAACGTGCGATTTGTTCCGGACCGTTGCCATACTTCTTGTCATCGGCAATGGCATCGTCCAACGCAGCCAGCACCACAGCCGCAAATAGCTTGCGTGCCCGGTTACCTTGCTCGTTGTTGAATGCAGTGCCATCGACGTATTGAGTCATATCGCGTCCTTGTTTTCTTTGTCTTACGTTTTTCGCGGCGTGAGGGCCTTTATGAAGGGATTCACCGCTCAGGTGGTATGTCATTTTAGCAAGGGTGCTATGCACACCAATCATATCTGAAACGTAAAGATTGCCCCCTTCGCGTCGCTTGCCACGCGTTCCGAGCAAATATATAGGTTGCGTCAAATTTTCTTCAATATTCAACAAGGTCGCACCATGCCTAAGATCAATGGAAACGAAATTCGCCCTGGCAACGTGCTGGAGCATAACGGCGGCCTTTGGGCGGCGGTGAAGGTCGACCATGTAAAGCCGGGAAAGGGCGGGGCTTTCGCTCAGGTTGAGCTTAAAAACCTGCGCAACGGGTCGAAACTGAACGAGCGTTTCCGGTCTGCCGACAAGGTCGAGCGGGTGCGTCTTGAGCAAAAGGACCAGCAGTTCCTCTACGAAAGTGACGGAATGCTGGTGTTTATGGATTCCGAAACCTACGAACAGATCGAGCTTCCAGCGGACATTCTGGGCGACCGCCGACCGTTCTTGCAGGACGGCATGACGATCGTGGTCGAGTTCTACGAAGAAGAAGCGCTCAACGCGACGCTGCCGCAAAAAGTGACCTGCAAGATTGTCGAGACCGAACCGGTCGTCAAAGGTCAGACCGCTGCCAACAGCTTCAAACCGGCTGTTCTGGACAACGGTGTCAAAGTCATGGTGCCTCCCTTCGTGGGACAGGACGAGAACATCATCGTCAACACCGAAACCATGGAATATTCCGAGCGGGCCTAGAACGAGACTTCAGCGGTTCCGGCTTTCATATCGGCACCCGCACGGTCAAACCGCAAATAGGCAATGCCCTTGCCGCCAGCTTGTGTAAAAAGCGTGCCAACGCTTTTGCCGTCGCGTTCAATCTGCGTCCCCACGGGCGCGACACCGATGACAGCGACCGTGGCGAACCCTTTGCGCAACTCGGTCTTGTGCTTCATGCGCGCCGTCACTTCTTGGCCGACGTAGCAGCCTTTGCGGAAATCGACGCCCGACAAACGCTCGAACCCTGCTTCGAGGGGGTAAGTCTCATTGGGGATCAGTTCGACGCCGGTTTCGGGGACACAGGCCTCTACACGAGCGGCATCCCAATCAATGTCGGACGCGTCTTGCGGCGTGTCGCGGTAGGCGCGCCAGCCCATCAATTCGTGACGCGGATCGGCGAAGCCGTCGTCCGGAGCGATTCCCAACCCTCGATAGACGTGCATTTCGGTCTCTTCAATGGTTACGTCAGAGCGCAAGCGGTACATCGTCAAGCGTCGGATCAAATCATCTGCCAGTGTCGTCGAGACATCCAAAAGACGTCCGTCGCCGTCTGGCACCAGAAAGAAATCCGCCAGATACTTGCCCTGTGGCGTCAGAAGCGCTGTGTAGACCAACCCGGTATCCTTGGCCGTGACGTTGTTGGTCACAAGGTTTTGCAGAAACCCGACATGGTCAGCTCCGCTGATCCGGTAAACGCGCCGATCTTGGGCTTGTGGCACAGGCAAGCTCCCTTCTATGGGTGGTCACATAGGCCATCCAAACACCACCGCCAAGAGGTCCCATGCCAGCGCCGCTTTCCATTGTGATCCCAACGCTGAACGCGGCTGACGGATTACCAGGGACGATCGCGGCTCTGGTGCCGGGGCTTGAGGCGGGGCTCATCGCCGAGCTGATCGTCTCCGATGGCGGGTCGAAGGATGGGACGCTGGACATCGCGGATGCGGCAGGCGCGGTT
This sequence comes from uncultured Rhodobacterales bacterium, assembly GCA_964638245.1. GTDB lineage: Bacteria > Pseudomonadota > Alphaproteobacteria > Rhodobacterales > Rhodobacteraceae > CAZWZG01. Next base: position 5,889 of record CAZWZG010000136.1, on the reverse strand, counting down.
GTCGTCAACGGTTCGCCGGGGCGTGGCGGGCAAATCGCTCGGGGTGTCGAAGCGGCGAGGGCGGAGTGGCTCTTGATCCTGCATGCCGACACCGTGCTGGGCCCAGAATGGGTGGAAGCCGCGCGGGGTCATATCAACGCTCATCGCGATAAGGCGGGCTACTTTCGACTTCAGTTCCGCGCGCAAGGGGTCTGGCCTGGCTTGATCGCGGCCGGTGCCAACCTCAGATCGAAATTTTTCGGTTTGCCTTATGGCGATCAGGGGCTGTTGATTGCGTGGACGATGCTCGAGGCGCAAGGCGGGGTGCCGGACATTCCGCTGATGGAAGATGTCGTGCTGGCGCGACGCCTGAAAGGACGCTTGCGCCCACTTGAAGCGGTCGCCGCCACATCTGCCGCACGCTACCAGCGCGACGGCTGGCTTCGGCGCGCCTTTGGAAATTTGGTTTTGCTCGTGCGTTTTGCCTTGGGCGCGACGCCCGAAGATTTGGCAGCACGTTACCGCGCGCGCTGACGCGCCATCACTCGCTGAATTGCAGTCTGTAAAGCTCGGCATACATGCCGCCCCGCGCGATCAACTCGTCATGGCGGCCTTCACCGACAACGCGCCCCTTGTCCATGACTACGATTCGATCCGCCGAGCGCACTGTCGCCAGACGATGGGCGATAACCAGGGTTGTGCGCGCCTTTGACAGGGTTTCCAGCGCTTCTTGCACGAGCGTTTCCGATTGCGCGTCCAGAGCCGAGGTCGCTTCATCCAAAAGCAAGATCGGCGCGTCCTTCAAGAGCGCCCGTGCAATCGCAAGTCGCTGACGCTGGCCCCCCGACAACGCCGAGCCACGCGGCCCTGCACGGGTGTTCAGCCCAGCGTCGAGCGTCTCAACGAAAGGTGTCACGTGGGCGGCGTCCAAGGCGGCCTTTAGAGCGGCTTCATCGGGGTCCATTCCACCTTCGACTAGGTTGTCGCGCAGCGTTTCATCGAAAATCTGGGCGTCCTGCGTGACGACCGCAAACTGGGCGCGCAGGTCATCCAGCGCGAACGTCTGAACATCTGTGCTGTCCAGCGTGACCGTACCGGTCTGCGCATCGGCCAGACGCGTTAGAAGCCGAAAGAGCGTACTTTTGCCAGCGCCGGAGGGACCCACAATAGCCGTCGTCTCACCGGCCTTTGCCGTGAAGCTCAACCCACTCAGGACCGGCTCATTCCCATAGGCAAACGCGACGTTGTCAAAGCGCAGGTCTGCCTCCGCGACGTTCTTTGGGAGTGGTGTTGGGTTCGCCGGGCTCAAGATCGTCGGGCTTTCTTCAAAGACGTTGAAGATTCGCTCAAGGCTTGCCAATGCGGCTTGCCAAGCGCCCGTGACATTGCCGATGCGGCGGAGTGGTTCAAAGATCAAAGCCATCGCCGTGAAAAACGACATGAACTGCCCGATGGTCTTTTCGCCGTCGATGATCTGGAAGCCGCCATAGGCCAGCACGCCGAAAAATCCGATCGCTGCGACGACATCGATCAGGGCAGGGATCCCAGCCTGTCCCGTCCGGCTCCGGATTTCGGAGGCGACATATCCCTTGATCGACCCTTTGAAGCGATTGCTTTGTGAAGTTTCGCTGCGCCCCAGCTTGATCGTGTCGATGCCATGAAAGATCTCGTCGAGCCTGGTCGAAAGCCCCGCGGCTGCCTCACGGGCTTCGCGCGTCTTGCCGCGTACAAAGCGTTGCAGCATCAAGATCGGCACCATCAAAAGCGGTGCCCCAGCAATCGCGATCAGCGTCCAAAGCCAATCGACTGACACTGCTACGGCAAGGAGCGACAGGAGCGACACCACATCGCGCCCAGCCGCCCCAAAGACCTGCGCCCAAATCTGCGCCGCAACCAGCGTATCGCCCCGCACGCGTTCAATCAGTTTGCCAGGCGGGTTGGCCTGAAAGAACCCGCTGTCGAGCGTGAGCAAGTGCCCGACGAGGTCGCGTTGCATCGCGCTGGAAACACGCTGGCCCACAACCTCCATCAAAACACGGTGCCCGAAACCCGACACTGCCCGGATGATGAACACACCGGACACCGCCAACGCGACCCAGAGGACCGAATTGCGCTCGCCAGCCACGAAAACGCGGTCGAACATCGGTTGGATCAGATAGGACAAAAGCCCCAGCATCCCGCCTTCGATAGCCATCAGGACAAGCGCAATAATCACGAACACCTTGTGTTCGCGCAGATACCCGTCCCAGAGCCATTTGATCAGCGGGCGGTCACTCAAGCGGTTTCATGCCTCTGGATTTGCGGTAGGACGCTGTGATTTCAACCGGATCATATCTGTTCAAGAACCAGGCGCGAAGAGAGAGCGGCGTGACCGCGTTTTCATCGCGATATCGGGTCAACATGTAGTATAGGATGCCTGTCTTCTTTGAGGTTCGACTGTGTAAGTACTTCCAGTGAAGCTGCTCCGTAGCGACGTCAAAGGGTTGGCCTTCTTCGGCAAGCAAGTACATGGTCGCCGCCAGGCCAGCCCGATCTGCACCCGACTTGCAATGAAACAGGAATGGCTTTTCGACACTTTGGAACAAATCGAGCAGTCTGACATAGTGCTCGGCTTCCAGAAGCACGCCTGCACTCATCGTGACAAATTCTAGCTTTATTCCTACTTCGTCAGCGGCTTCCTGTTCCAGAAGACTGAAAGAGCCGAGTTTCCCGCCTCGGAGAGAAATAATTGTTTTGATGCCGCGAGCGGCTTCAGCCCGAACGCGCGCCGGCCCCGGCTGGTTGGAACGCCAAACGCCCTCGGCAACCCGGTATCTGTTGGTCCAGAGGTGCCGCAAAAACGCGTGGTCGACCAAATTGAAATGTACCCACGCTTGGCGCCGCCCTGAAGGGGTGGAGATTTCTTTTCCAAGGGATCTCGTCCAACGCTTTCGCGCTGCGTTCGCCCGTTTGAGAATACTGTCCGCCATGCGACGTTATTGTCCTCGGTCCCGTGTCTGCGCCGCATAGCGCTTCCCTCGCTCTTGGGCAAGGTTGACCGATTGACGCCGCCGAAGCCGCCGCCTAATCCGGTCTGGTTGCAAAGGAGACGCATGATGTCTGGCGGAAGTGAATATCTGGCCATTCCCGGCCCCTCGGTGATGCCGGACGCCGTCCTGCGCGCAATGCACCGCAAGGCCCCCAACATTTACGAGGGTGAACTGGTCGAGATGACGGCGAGCATTGTCGCCGACCTCAACCGTATCGCCTTTTCGAAAGGCCACGTGGCGCTTTACGTCTGCAACGGACATGGGATGTGGGAGGCGGCGCTGTGCAATACCGTCTCTCCCGGTGACAAGGTGTTGGCCCTGCAAACCGGGAATTTTGCGACCGTATGGGCCAATATCGCCGAATCTCTTGGAGCGGATGTCGAGCGGATGGATTTCGGTCTCCATGCGCCCGTGGATCCTGATCAGCTTGAGGCGCGCCTTCGGGCCGATGCGGGGCACAAGATCACCATGGTCATGGCGACCGCGACCGACACCGCGACGTCGGTTCGAAATGATATCAAGGCCTTGCGCGCGGCGATTGATGCTGCCGGACATCCCGCGATACTGGCAATTGATGCGGTTGCCGCCTTTGCTTGCGATGAAATCCGTATGGAAGAATGGGGTGTCGATCTGTTGATCACGGCCAGTCAGAAGGGGCTCATGACACCGCCGGGTGTCGGGGTGCTGTTCTACAATGATCGTGCCGATGCGCTGCGCGAGGGGGCGTCGCGGGTGACGCCGTACTGGGACTGGCGGCCACGCACCAACCCTGAGGTCTTTTATCAGTACTTTTACGGGACGGCGCCAACGCACCATCTCCACGGGCTTCGAGTGGCGCTGGACATGATCCTGGACGAAGGGATCGAGGCGGTGTTTGCGCGCCATGCCCGATTGGCCCGAGCGATCTGGGCCGCGGGAGAGGCTTGGAGTGCCGAGGGAGCGTTGCGTTTGAATGTGCCGGACAAAAACGCACGGAGCCATGCAGTTACGGCGTTTTCACTGGACGGCGAAGACGGGACGCGGCTTCGACGCTGGACCGAACATGAGGCGGGACTGACGCTGGGGATCGGAATTGGGTTCGCGGAACGGGATCACCCCGACTGGCATCGACATTTCCGGATCGGTCATATGGGACATGTGAACACGCATATGATCATGGGCGCGCTGGGCACGATCGAGGCGGGGTTCAATGCGCTGGGGATTGCCCATGGTTCAGGGGCGTTGGCCGCAGCTTCTCAAGCGATTTCAGAGGGTTAGCGGAGGCGATCCAGGCCGACGGTGACGCGATCAGCAATTGCGCCAACGATGCTGGCGCCAATCAGGCCCCAGATCGACCAAATCATGAGAAGTCCTACGAAAATCAGGACCCCGAACGAAACCAGAAATGCGCCTGTGTAGTCTTCGACCATGGGTTCATCCATCACGCTGTACCGCCCACGGTTGAAATTCTATTGTGCCGACCGGGAAAATCCAGCCCCGTTTTGGCAAAGATACGTGATCGGCTAGCCTTCGCCGGACGAACGGTTTTCAAGCGCGAGTTCGGTGCGCGCGATGCGTTGCAGGACGTGGTCGAGCAGGACCGCGAACATCACCGCGACCAGAAATCCGCCCACGGCCCAAAACGCCAGCAACAGCCAAAAGACCGCGGAGAAAAGGACCAGCGGGGCAGGCGACAGGAACTGAATCATAGAACACCTCCAGAAGATCTGTTCGTGTTCTACTATCGTTCTCAAGCCTTAACGGAGTGTTAGTGCGCGGGCCGTTCTGATTTTTGCTTCAATCATAACGGCTTAGCTTATCCCAATTCGGCAAGACGGGCTGTTGCGGCCTTGAGTTTGGCGGCTTCGTCCTCAAGCTCGGCCATGCGGGCCTTGGCTTCTGCGACCACCTCTTCGGGGGCATTGGCGACGAACTTGGCGTTCCCGAGGCGACCTTTGAGGCCGCCCAGCTCTTTTGCATTCCTTTCCAATGCCTTGGACAGGCGCGCCTTTTCGGCGTCGACGTCGATGACACCGGCGAGCGGCAAACAGAACGTGCCGCCCTGGACAGGGATCGTGACCGCGCCTTTTGGCGCAGTGTCTGCGGATTCGAACGCTTCGATGCGGGCCATGCGTTCGATCAAGGCCTTGTTATTGCTCAAGGATTTCTGTGCGCTCTCATCAAGCCCAAGGTCGATCAGCGTCACCTTGGCCCCGGCAGGAACGCCGGTTCCCGACCGGACAGAGCGGATTTGCTCGATCAGGCGGATGACCCAGTTCATTTCGGAATCTGCTGCGTTATCAACCAGTTCCGTGGTGGTGTAGGTCGGCCAGTCGGCATGGACGAGGGGCTTGGCGCGCTCGCCCGAAAGCCCCCAGATTTCTTCGGTGATGAACGGCATGAAAGGGTGGAGCATGATCAGGCATTGATCGAGCGCCCAACCCATAACCTCTTGCGTTTCCTTGATAATCTCGTCGTCCTCGCTGTAAAACAGCGGCTTGGACAGTTCCAGATACCAGTCGCAGAACGTGCCCCAGACGAAGGCATAAAGCCCGTTCGCGGCGTCGTTGAAGCGGAAATCGCTCAGCGCCTGATCGACGGCCTCACGGGTCTTGGCGACCTCTCCGATGATCCAGCGATTGGCCGTCTGATGGCACGTCGGTATGACGTCGGTATCACGTCGGTGCTGCGTCGGTGCGAAGACGCCGTTCATCTCGGCGAACCGCGCGGCATTCCACAGCTTGGTGCCGAAATTCCGATATCCTGCAATGCGTTGCGTCGACAACTTCAAGTCACGTCCCATGGCGGCCATGGAAGCGAGCGTGAAGCGCACCGCGTCCGCGCCGTATTCGTCAATCAGCTCCAGCGGGTCGAGGACGTTGCCGAGTGACTTCGACATTTT
>CAZWZG010000135.1:0-8537 GCA_964638245.1 uncultured Rhodobacterales bacterium | reverse complement strand
AAACCCTCTCTTATCAAATCACCCTCAACTGTCCCATTGGTGCTGACGTCAGACACTCTTGGACAAAGCGCGTTCGGAGGCGGGAATAGATGAAGGCCGCATTGCGGAACTGGAAGCAGCATTGGCGAAAGCCCACGCAACGAGCGAACGCGCTCGCGCGATGGCTGAGATGACCAAGTCTGGTTATGTCTATATTGTCTCAAACATTGGTTCGTTTGGCGAGGATGTAGTTAAGATCGGCTTGACGCGGCGGCTTGAACCAGACGACCGGGTCAAAGAGCTTGGTGACGCAAGCGTTCCGTTCAGTTTCGACACACACGCCATGATTTACTCGGATGAAGCGCCCGCACTCGAAAGCGCCCTTCACAAAGAGTTCGCAGACCGCCGCGTGAACACTTCCAACATGCGCAAAGAGTTTTTCCGCGTCGGCTTGGAAGAGGTCGAAGAAGCTGTGCACCGTCTCGCCCCGTCCGCCAGCTTTTTCTCAGACCGTGAGGCGCAAGAATGGCATGAAACCCTCTCGCGCCGCAAAGCGGCATTGATGGACATGGCCCTACCTTCGGACGAGTTACCAGAAAGCATCTGATCTTTGAGAATAGTAGTGAGGCAGCCGCCGCGAATTCTCAACTTGTTCGCGGCGTAGGCCTGAGGACGCTCAATGTACTTTTCGGTCAAGTCAAATACTCTGTTGGCTAGGCAGCGCTGTGTGAATTTTTCAGTACAAAAGACAACTCTCGGTCGCCTTTACAAACACAACGGTATGGTGATCTGCAGGGTTCTATTGACGACCTCAATTGGTTGGCTTAGGCGTGAAGCTATTGTGCGGGCGTGATGTAGTGGTAGCCTGTCAGCCTTCCAAGCTGAATGTGCGGGTTCGATTCCCGCCGCCCGCTCCAAGGCTTCAATTCCGAAAAATCGCTTGGAACATACGGACATCAGAGTAACTTCGACACTTAGTTTCGTTGTGTCCCTTAGCATCCCAAAAGAGGAAGTGGGTTTCATTCCCCAGCCCTTGCGCCGGTTTGTCGTCCAACTAAGAGGCCGGTTCGAAGCGTCGCTCTTCCACGAGGCGGCCTCGCCTGTTGACAACTTCGACAATCATGATGTCTCCGTAAGTTGTCGGCGCAGATGATCGCATTTCCAGCTCATCCCAAATGTCTTTGAGATTGCCTGTGTTACCGATCCAAACACTCGTACCCATCGGTTGGCGCTTGAGGATCTCTTCTGCCAAACGTCCATTTGAAAGATGGCGCTCCGGGATCACCTGAATTGGAAGATCTCGGGCTGTCGCAAGGGGACGTGCACTATCGATATTGCGCTTCCAATGGGACACGAAGATTGCATCGATCGCAACGCCATCCAGAGCGGCCGGCAGTGCCGCCGCACGTGCAACACCAACTTCGTTCAATTCAAGCACGCCTTGAATCCGATCAGCATGGCGTAAAATGATGATCTTCGGATTTTCCTGCGCAAACGCCGGAAAGACGACGAGTACGGCCAGCGCGGCTAGGAATAAACGACGGGCAATCATCAGCAGTCTCCCTTGCAATTCACAAGCTCAGTTTAGGACCGTCGATGCCGTCTGTAAATCTCGCTATGCCGTGCCGATCAGTGGGGCACGTCCGCCATCTCTTCTTTCGGGAATAGATGTGCCTGATCCGCATTGAAGCGCAGCCCGATCTCCGTACCTGGCTCCATCACGCGGTCCTCGGCAATCGCCGCCACGATCCGCGATCCATCTTTGAGGCCGATGTCCATAACCGTCTCGCTGCCCAGCCGTTCGGTCAGGGCAACGGTCCCATGCAACATGCCCTCCTCCGGCGTCGTTGGTGTCAGGTACTGGGGCCGGATCCCAAGGACCGCGTTGTCGCCGTTGGCAATCGTACGTCCCGCGGTATTGACCTCAATTGGATCGAGCGCAGGGTTCGACACGGCCGCGTTTTGACCCGACATGCCGGTGACATTGACGTCGATAAAGTTCATCGACGGCGCGCCAAGGAATCCCGCCACGAACAGGTTTGCCGGATTGTGGTACAACTCCATGGGCGAGCCCACCTGCATCACTTCGCCGCCTTTCAGGACGACGATCTTGTCGGCCAGCGTCATTGCCTCGACCTGATCATGGGTCACGTAGATCATCGAGGCACCAAGCGTCTGGTGCAGCTTGCCGATCTCCATACGCATGTCCATGCGCAGCGCGGCGTCGAGGTTAGACAGCGGTTCGTCAAACAGGAACACCTTGGGGTCACGCACGATCGCACGACCAATGGCGACCCGCTGACGCTGTCCGCCTGACAACTGGCTTGGACGACGGTCCAGCAGATGCTCCATCTGCAAAACCCGCGCCGCTTCGCCGACTTTGGCTTCTTTCTCCTCCTTTGAGGCCCCGGCAATGGTCAGCCCGAACGCCACATTTTCGCGTACCGTCATGTGTGGGAAAATCGCGTAGGTCTGGAAGACCATCGCGATACCGCGCTGCTTGGGCTCAAGGTCGTTCACGACCTGTCCGTCGATCTCCAGCGTGCCAGACGTGATGTCCTCCAGCCCCGCGATCATCCGTAGCAAAGTGGATTTCCCACAGCCCGAGGGACCAACGAAAACAACGAACTCGCCATCCTCGATGTCGATATCAACGCCCTTGATGACCTCGACGGGTCCATAGCTTTTGCGCACATCTCTCAGCCTTACCGTTGCCATGACCTCAGTCCTCCACTTTCTCGAGCGCGTCCACGCGCAGATATCCGTTGTCATCGACCCGCACCGGATCGGGGTCGGTTACGTGGCCCAGAAAGGCGCCGTCTGGACGGTCGGCAAACCCTATGATGTTGAGCCCCTCGTCAGTCTGAACAATCCGCGCCGCATAGCGTTCGCAGGGCAGCGCGCCATCCAGAAAAGGGCCTTCAGCGATCTGCCAAGGACCGCGCGGGCTTTCTCCGATGAGGTAATGGGACCCTGTAACCGGCCCACCCGGCGTCGCCTCGGCCTGTGCCTTGGAAAAGTGATCCGCAGCCGTGCAGAACAGGCAATACCAGCGTCCGTCGACCTCAAAAACTTGAGGCACTTCAAGCTGACCAAAGCCGCCGACGAAGACCGGCGGTTGCAGCGTCCATGTGAACAGGTCGGGCGATGTCGCAAATCCGACGGCGCCGCCCGCGTTGGGTTCCTCGATCCCTGGAGCGCGGGCCGTGAAATACATCAGCCAGCCGTCGCCATTGGGGTCTTTCATAACCCAAGGATCGCGCATCGCTCGGTCGTGCCAGACGCCCGTCGCATGGTCATGCTCGTAGTGCGCGGCAGTGGGGCCGACCAGATCAAGGCACAACCCATCGCCGACCCGCTCCCAGGTATGGCCATCCGCACTCACGGCATGGCCGATCCGCTGATTCAAACCGTCCTCGGCCTTGGTCGAACCGGTATAGAACAGATGCCACTCGCCATCGTCATCGCGCAACGTCGACCCGGTCCATGTCGTGTAGTCATCCCAAGCCGCGTCTTTCGACGGCTCGAAACATGTCCCCAGATGGGTCCAGTTGCGCAAATCCGTGCTGGTCGCGTGACCCTGACTGACGTTCCAATGGCGCAACTCGGGATCGCCCAGCGATTTGGACGCCTTCAGAAAGTAAGCATGCCAGGTGTCACCATCGCGCAGATACCAGCTGTCCCAGATCCATTCATGCTCAAGCTTCAGCACCATCACTTCACCCCCGTGGAAGCGACCGACGCGATGAAGACGCGTTGCAGGGCCAAGTAGAACGCCAGCACTGGCACCGTGATAATGGTCAGGTAAGCCATCACCTCGCCCCACGGCACGTTGAGCTGATCGGTGAAGTAGCCAAGACCGACCATGACAGGACGAATACCTTCTTCCTGCACGACCATCAGCGGCCAGAGGTACTGATTGTACATGAACAGGAACTTCAGGATCGCCGCCGTTGCGATCACAGGCCCCGACAAGGGCATCACCACGCGACGATAGATCGTCCACCAGCTGGCGCCTTCGACGCGGCACGCCTCGATCAACTCCTTGGGCAGGTCCTTGAAGAACTGCACGAACAGAAAGATCGACAGCGCATCCGCCACGAACGGCAGGATCTGCACGCGATAACTGTTGAGCCATCCAATCTCGAACCCGTCGCCGCCGATCCACGGCAATTGCGAGGCCATGAGCAGAAGCGGGATAAAGATCGTCTCATAGGGGATGATCAGCGTGGCTAGCAGGATGGAAAAGATGATCGCCTTGCCGCCCCAGTCGATGAAGACAAACGCAAACGCCGCCAGTGAACACACGAACAGGCACAGCAGCACCGTGATCCCGGTGACGATGACCGAGTTCATCACGAAGAGGCCAATCGGTGCCCGCGCAAACGCGTCGGTATAGTTCTGAAGCGACAGGTCTCCGACAGGCAGGAACGCTCGCAGGCTCTTGGTGTCCAAAAGAAGCTGCGTCGTGGGCTTCAACGACGACATCACCATCAGCAGAAGCGGAAAGATGAAGATCAGCGCGATCAGAAGAAGGACAAGATAGCGAGTCCAAAGGCGCAGACCGTGGTTGTCGGCAGTGACGGTGGCCATGTTATCTCTCCCGCGTCAGGTAGCGTTGAATGAGTGAAATGCAGAGGACGATCACGAACAGGATCACGCTGATGGCGGAGCCGCCCGAAATGTCAGCCTTGCCATAGCCCCGTTCGACCGCCTGAAAGACGAGGACCTGCGTGCTGTCCAAGGGACCGCCATTGGTCATCACATCGATCTGCGCAAACAAGGCGAAGGCCTGCATGGTGATTACGATCAGGATCAAAACGGCGGTGTTTCTGAGCCCCGGCCATGTGATGTATCTGAAGGCCTGCCACTTGTTGGCCCCCTCGATATCGCCGGCTTCATACAGTGTCGGGCTGATGTTCTGAAGGCCAGCCAGCCAGATGACCATGTGAAATCCGACCCCCTGCCAGATCGACATGGCCATGATCGCGGGCAAAGCCGTGCCGGTGTTGCCCAGCCAGTCGACCCCTTCAAATGCCCCGAAGCTGACCCAGCCCAGAAGGTTGTTCAGCATCCCGTCGCTGGGCGAATAGATGAATTTCCACAGGATCGAAACGACTACGATCGAAACAACGACTGGCATGAAGAACACGGTTCGAAACACATTGATCCCGCGCAGCTTCTGATTGATCAAAAGCGCGAGGCCCAGCGCAAGCGCGGCCTGGATCGGGGCCACGAACAGCACGAAGGTGAACGTGTTCACGAGCGCTTTCATGAACACCACGTCCGAGGCCAGAACAACGGTGCGGTTCTCGCCCGACTGCCAGGAAAACCATTCTCGCTTGCCTTGCAGGTTCGGGTAATCAGGGTTGTTGCGGGTAAAACCCCTCAGACGCGGATACTCGATTTCCCCGTCGTCATCGCGGACAACCGCGCCCGCGTCATCGCGCTCAGGTTCCAGCGTGAAAATCGCCAAGCCCAACAAATCGCGGTAGTTCTCTGTGCCCACGAACTCGGTCGGGTTAGGCGACGCCAGCCGCTGGTTTGTCAGCGACAACCCGAAGGCCAGAAAGAACGGCACGATGATGAACAGTGCCATGAACGCGATGCCGGGGAATGCCATACCCCACCCGGACCGGTTTGACCGTGTCAGCTTGGACGCCATCGTCCCCTCCCTCGAATTTTCGAAAACGCGGATCGAGCGCGGCGGGATCTCCGCCGCGCTCGCGCTTGGCCTTAGTTGTGGCCGTAGCCCTGGTTGGCCGCGATGTCCTCTTCTATCTCATCGACCGCCGCATCCAGCGCATCAGCGACATCCGCGCCATTGGCGATATCCGACAATGCCTTTTCAAAGACCTTCGCTTGCACGATGTAACCTGGCGTCACCGGCCGCACGAGCGCTTGGCCTTCGGACAGGCTGTAGAACACTTCAAGCGCTTCGCCATCGGCATAGAACTTCGTGTCATCTGCAGCACTCGCCGTCGGCGGGATCAGGCCCGTGCCATCCGAAAAGGCCGAGAACCAGCGGTCCGTCAGCGCGAACTCGATGAACGCCCGAGCACCTTCGGGATGCTCGGACGTTGCCGAGACACCGAACTGCCAGGAGGCGGCGCCGATCACGGGGCCATTCCCAAAGTCCGGCGCCGGGAGGAACAGCGCATCGTCACCGAATTTCTCGGCAACCGGAGGAGCGGCCCAGTTGCCGTTCCAGGAAATCGCATAGTTGCCTTCAAGCAGGCCAGTTTCGCGCGCCGCAGGGTCCTGGCTGGTGCCGGGGACGTAGCCGTTCTGGAACAGGCTCTGCCACCACTCGCCAAAGGCAATCGCTTCGTCTCCGTTCAGCACGCCTTCGGCGGTCTGGTAGGTCTCGCGGTCGACAATGTCGCCACCAAAGCTCTGCAGGAATGGCGAGAAGGCATACGGATACCACTCACCCTTCCACGCCATACCAAGGTCCAGCGCATGTTCGAAGTCGCCCGATGCTTGGATCGTGGCCAGTGCGTCGTTGAACTCGTCCAGCGTCCACGGGCTATCCAGCGTCGGAATACGGATCCCGTATTTTTCCAGCGTCGAACGGCGCGTGGTCATCGCCTTGGCCGCATCCCAAAGCCCGACCGAATAAACCTCACCATTCCAGCGCCCGATCGTACCGGGCAGGAAACCTTCCAGCTTGGCTTCGTCGATCCCAAGGGGCTGCATATATCCCGCCCATGCCCAATTCGGCATCACCGGACCGTCGACATCCAGAATATCGGGCAAGTTGCCCGCCAGCGCAGCTGCGCCAACGGCGTCGTTGTAGGCCAACTGCGGGAAGCTTTCGAGCGAGACAACCCAGTCGGACTGGCTGGCGTTAAATTCTTCGACCAGCTGGTTGACCAGATCGGCCTCGGCATTGGTCGCGCCCGCGCCGTGATACCAAAGGCTCAACTCGGTTTGCGCCGAAGCTGTTCCTGCCAGCATCGTCGCGGTGGCCAAAGCGGCCAAGGTGGACATCGTTCTCATCTGTTTTCCTCCCATAGAGATCGAATTATTGCGGGCCACTGGGCGGCATGACGCTGTCGCGCCATTTGACATCGCCCGAGACCCGAAGGGTGTCAGCCCGTGGATGCTCGGCATCCGAAAGGCGGTTCAAAAGCATCTCGGCGGCAGCGCGACCCATCTGGTGATAGGGCAGCTCGACCGTGGTCAACGGCGGATAAAGCGTCTCAGAAATCAGCCGATAATCGTCGTAGCCTGCGATCGAGATATCCTCGGGAACGCGGATGCCCCGGCTGCGCAGGCGACCATAAAGCTGCATCGCCAGACGGTCGTTCCCGGTACAAATGACCGTGGGCGGCTCTGGCAAAGCCAGCACACTATCAACGGCAAATTTCAGGACGCTGCGTCGATCATCGGGTCGCGTGCTCATGCTGTCAGCGGGCTTGATCAGGCGCGGGTCGACCGTCAAACCAGCTTCGGTGTGGGCATCAATATACCCTTGGGTCCGCTCACGCGTGGCGACCAGATCCTCGGGCAGCGACAGATAGGCAATCCGGCGATGCCCGATCTCGATCAGCCGCTCCGTCAGGGCCTTTTGCCCGGCATAGTCATCGGGCACAACCGACGGCGTGCCGGCCGCATTAAACCCATTCACGATCACAAAGGCGCCAACCCCAGTCGGTTCAGGCAACGTGACAAGCTGGTGATAAGGCGCGACATAGAATAGGCCCTCGACCCGGTGCTCCGCAAAGGTCCGCATCAGGTCAGGAATGTTCTCGGGGTCCCCACCGGTATCCGCGATCAGAAGCGTTTTTCCCGACTTCCGCAGGACTTCCTGGATACCCTGAAAAAGATAGATTTCTGGCAACCCGCTTTGCTCGGGGCTGGCCTCGGCCTCGGAGATCGCCCCGGAAATCAGCCCCACCAAGCCGGTCTTGGACGAGCGCATCGTGCGCGCCGCGTTCGAGCGGACATAGCCCAGCTTTTCGATCGCGGCTTCAACGGCATCGCGTGTGGCCTCGGACACGGGTGCGTCCCGATTGAGCACACGGCTCACGGTCTTTGGCGACACGCCGGCAACTCTTGCCACATCGTAGATTGTCGCCACTTTGCCCTACCCTCCCGTAATGACATCGGTGTCATACTATGGACAAAGCCGATTCGTCAATTGTCGATGAGTTCATGTATTGTAGCCCTTATTGCGCATGACATCGGGGTCATATATATTTGGATGGAAGCAAAAGGAGCGCTCCATGACCAAACCCGTCCTGATCATGGACCAGCATTTTCGCCGGGTCGAAGAGTTGTTCGATGACGCCACGCTCGCCCGCCTGAAATCCATCTGTGACGTTGTCGGCGCCCAAAACCACCCCATGGAAAAAGAAGCGCTCCAAGACCACATGGCCACCGCAGATTTTCTGGTGGCAGCGCGACCCCATGTCTCCGCTGCTGACCTAGCTGCGGCACCAAACCTCAAGGCGGTGATCGAGGTGTCGGGCGCGTTCCATGGCGAAATCGACTATGCCGCCTGCCTGGATCGCGGTGTCGAAGTTCTGTCCTGCTCGCCAGGCTTCCGACGG
>CAZWZG010000134.1:0-8692 GCA_964638245.1 uncultured Rhodobacterales bacterium | reverse complement strand
CGCCAAGGTCACGGTGCGCTCCAAGGTCGGCGCAGGCGACAGTTTTGTGGGCGCCTTCACATGGGCGCTGGCCAACGGCGAAAACCCCGAAGAATGCATCCGCTGGGGCGCCGCGGCAGCAAGCGCGGCTGTGGCAACCGAAGCCACGCGCATGTTCGACAAATCGACCTTCGACGCCTTGCTCGGAGAATGTCAGCTCACCCGGCTTTAGCCGACCGCAACAGTCGATCCATCGCTTCCAAGAACCGCGACCGGTCGGCTTTCGAAAACGCCTTTCCGCCGCCCTGGTGAAACGGGTTCGAGGCCCGGATGTCCTGCATCAGATCCCGCGTCGCCAGACGCGGCCCGATATTGGTCACCGTCAGCGCCTCACCATTGTGCTGGATCACTGCCGCCCCGGCCTTCAGGCACCGATCCGCCAACGGCAGGTCAGACGTCACAACCACATCCCCTGCGCCACACCGCTCGGCAATCCACATATCCGCCACATCAGGTCCGGCATCCACGACCTGAAGCGACACCAGCGGATGCGCCGGTGGTCGGATCCCGCCATTGCAGACCAGAACCATCTCGACGCCATGACGCACCGCCACCGTTTCGGCCTCGCCCTTCACAGGGCAAGCATCTGCATCAACGAATACGGTCATCTCTTCATCTGGACATAAATATCCCGGGGTTTGGGGCAGAGCCCCAATTAACTCTTGTCCCGCCAACGATTGGCAACCGGGTACCGCCGATCCAGCCAGAACGCCCCGCCCGTCAGCCGTGTGCCCGGAGCCGACTGGAACCGCTTGTACTCGGAGATGTAGATCAGGTGCTCGACCTTCTTCACTGTCTCACGATCAAATCCCTTGGCCACAACATCCGCCACGGACGCCTCGTTCTCGATCAGCTCCTCAAGGATCGCATCCAGCACCTCATAGGGCGGCAGGCTGTCCTCGTCCTTTTGATCCTCGCGCAATTCAGCCGACGGCGGCTTGTCGATCACCCGCACCGGGATCACCTCGCCGGCAGGGCCTTTCATCCAGTCGCGATGATTGGCATTGCGCCAGCGGCAGGTCTCGAAAACCCGCGTTTTATACAGGTCTTTCAGTGGGTTATATCCACCCGACATATCCCCATAAATCGTCGCATAGCCCACCGCGACCTCGGACTTGTTACCGGTGGTCAAAAGCATCTCGCCAAACTTGTTGGACAAGGCCATTAACAACAAACCCCGCAGGCGCGACTGGATATTCTCTTCAGTCACGTCCGGCGAAAGCCCGTCAAACAGCGGCCCCAGCGCTTCGGTCACCGCTGCACGCGGCCCGGCAATGGATATCGTGTCCAGCCGCGTGCCCAGCGCCCGCGCCACCCCTGCCGCATCCTCCAAGGAATGCGCGGACGTGTATTCGGACGGCAGCATCACACAGCGCACATTGTCTGGCCCCAGCGCATCAGCAGCAATCGCCGCCACCAGCGCGGAATCAACCCCACCCGACAGGCCCAGCACCGCCTTGGAGAACCCTGTCTTGCGGAAGTAATCGCGCAACGACAGCACCATCGCATGATAATCCTGCTCCCATGCATCGGGCGCGGGCACGGTCGGTCCGGCCTCGGGCACCCAGACGCCATCGGTTCGCACAAAATCCACATGCTCGATTGCCTCTTCGAACACCGGTAGCTTGGCCTTCAACGCATTGTCGCGATCCAGAACGAAGGAGGCGCCATCAAACACCTGATCGTCCTGCCCGCCCACCATGTTGACGTACACCAGCGGCAACCCGGTCTCGACAACACGGCTGACCATATGCGCCAGCCGCGTATCATGGCGGTCGCGCGAATAGGGGGAGCCGTTGGGCACCACCAGCATTTCCGCCCCAGTCTCGGCCAGCGTCTCTGCCACATCCTCGTGCCAGGCGTCCTCACAGATCGAAAAACCGATGCGCACGGGTCCCACCGTCACCGGGCCTTGTAGCGGCCCTGGGGTGAAAAGCCGCACCTCGTCAAAGACTTCCAGATTGGGCAATTCGTGCTTCAGAACCCGCGCAACGACCTTGCCGCCCGACAGGATCCAATACGCGTTATAAAGCGAATCCCCGTCCAGATACGGCGCACCGATCCCCAGCGCCGGACCCTCCACGATCTCATCCGCCAGTGCGGTCACCGCCGCCTCGGCCTCCGCCACAAACGCACGCCGCCGCACAAGGTCCTGAGGCTGATAGCCAATGGCGAAAAGCTCGGGCAGCACCACAAGGTCCGACGCCGCATCGCGCCCGGCGATCCACGCCGCACGTGCCTTTTCGATGTTCCCCGCGATGTCGCCCACCGTCGGGTTCAGCTGTGCCATCGTGATGCGAAACCGCTCGCTCATGAACCCTGCTCCAAAGTTTCACGCCCTCATAACAGGTTCATTCGCCGAGGAAAGCCTGCCCAAAGCGTGATCCAAAAACCGTTGCGACCCTAGCGGCGGTCAATTAGGTTTGCACGAAAGCCAATCAACGGGCTGTCCGCACAAGGTCGGACGCCGGGCAGGATGGGGAAAACACGTGGACTACGTACCGCTCACCGCAGGTCGCGGCGCTCGCCGCATCATGTTGGCCGTTCTTCTTGGGTCGGCTGCAACACTGGCATCGGCTCAGTCATCTGAAGAGGTTGTCACCAAACAATACGATGACGGTGGCATCTATGAGGGCACCTTCCGGGACGGCAAACAGCACGGCACCGGCACCTACCGGTTGCCCAATGGCTATGAATACACCGGCGAATGGGTCGATGGCGAAATCCTCGGCCAAGGCACGGCACGCTTCCCCAACGGCGCGGTTTACGAAGGCGCATTCGTCGCCGGCAAACCCGAAGGCACGGGGAAAATCACATTCGCCGACGGCGGCACATATGAAGGCGACTGGCTCGACGGCAAGATCACCGGTCAGGGCATCGCGAACTATGCCAATGGCGTGACCTATGAGGGCGGCTTTGTCGAAGCGCTCCACGACGGCCAGGGCCGCATGGAAAGCCCCAACGGCTATATCTACGAAGGCGATTGGGTCAAAGGCATCAAGGAAGGCAATGGCCGCATCGCCTATCCCGATGGCGCGATCTACGAAGGCACACTGGTGCGCGGCGTGCGCGAAGGCACTGGCAAGCTGACCATGCCCGATGGGCTGATCTATGAAGGCGACTGGAAAGATGGGCAGATCGACGGCGAAGGCCGCCTGGTTCAGCCCAACGGCGACGTCTACGAAGGCCAGCTCGTGCTCGGGCAGCGGTCAGGGATGGGCAAAGTCATCTATGCCAACTCCGACACGTACGAAGGCGAGTTCCTGAACGACCGCCGTCATGGCCAAGGCACATTCACCGGCACGGATGGGTACATCTATGTCGGCCAATGGGTCGCGGGCCGGATCGAGGGCGAAGGTCAGGTGACGTATCCCGACGGATCGGTCTACCTCGGCAGCTTCCGGGACGATCTCGCCGATGGCGAGGGCAAGATCACCTATCCAGACGGCAATACCTACGACGGCAGCTGGCGCGCAGGCGTCATCGAAGGCGAAGGCATCGCGACCTATGCCAGCGGGCTGGTCTATGAAGGGTCCTTCGTGAACGCCAAGATGGATGGCTTTGGCACCATGCGCTATCCCGATGGCTATACCTACACCGGCGAGTGGAGCGATGGTCAGCGTGAGGGCAAGGGTGTTGCCACCTACGCCGACGGTACGGTCTATGACGGCGAATTCGTTGACGGCCAACGCGAAGGCACCGGCACGATCACGATGGCGTCGGGCTTTACCTACACCGGGGAATGGCAGGGCGGTGAGATCAACGGTCAAGGCGTGGCGACCTATGCCAATGGCGATGTCTATGAAGGCACCTTCGTTGAAGGCAAGCGTCAGGGCGAGGGCACCATCCGCTATGCAACCGGCGAAGAAGCCTCAGGCACTTGGGACAACGGCGCGCTGACCCAGCAGAACTGAGGCTGGGTTCGAGGACAGGACGGGGGCGCTGCCCCCGGGGCTCCGCCCGTTCAAGTCTCAAAAGGCCCAGTGGACCTTTTGCCCGCGCCGTGCGCGGGACCGAATTGAACCCCCCGGGATATTTTTGTCCAGATGAAGATGAGCCGCTAGACACGCTCACCCTTGTCGAGGCGATCAAGGATCGCTTTGGCGTCCGCGCGGATAGTGTCGCGTTTGTCGTCTGCCATGCGGTCCCAGTTGCGCACGATGTTGCCCATGCGGTGGTTCTTGGCAAAGCGTGCGTGATGGCGGTCGATGAAGTCCCAATAAAGCAGGTTGAACGGGCACGCACCCTCGCCGGTTTTCACCTTGGGACTGTAGTGGCAGGTTTTGCAGTAGTCCGACATCTTGTCGATGTAATTGGCCGAGGACACGTAGGGTTTCGATGCGATGATGCCGTCATCGGCGAACTGGCTCATCCCGATGACATTGGGCGCCTCGACCCATTCATAGGCATCCGCATAGACCGCGAGGTACCATTCGTGCACCGCGTGCGGGTCGATCCCGGCCAGTAGCGCGAAGTTGCCGGTGACCATCAGGCGCTGGATGTGGTGGGCATAGGCCTCGTCCCGGGTCTGTTCGACGGCCTCGCGCACGCAGGTCATGTCGGTGTCCGCGCTCCAAAAAAACTCCGGCAGCGCCCGATCATGGCCCAGCGCATTGCGCCGCGTATAGTCCGGCCCCTCGCGGAAATAGATGCCCCGCATGTATTCGCGCCATCCGATGATCTGACGGATGAAGCCCTCGGCGGCATTCAGCGGCGCGTGCCCGTCGCGATAGGCCTCTTCGACCAACTCGCAGGTTTCCAGGGGATCGAGCAGCCCGGCATTGATGTACATCGACAGGATCGAATGGAAGAGGAACCGCTCGCCCGTGACCATCGCGTCCTGATAATCCCCAAAGGTCGGCAGTGCGGTCTTGATCCAATGGGTGCGCGCCCGTCGTGCCTGTTCGGGTGTTGTTGCAAACCAGAAATCGTCGAGCGATCCGAAGTTTTCGGCAAACCACTCCCCCACAAGAGCCAGCACGTCGCTGGTCACCTCATCGGGTGAAAACCGCATCGGCCCAGGCGCATCCAGCCCGTCCCTGGGTGGCTTGCGGTTGTCGTGGTCGAAGTTCCACTTGCCGCCCTCAGGCGCATCACTGTCCATCAGAAGGCCGGTCTTCTTCCTCATCTCGCGATAAAAGAACTCCATCCGCAGCTCTTTGCGCCCCTCGGCCCAGCCGTCGAAATCCGCATGGGTGGCGATGAACCGCGTATCCTCAAGCATCGTCACCGGCATCGGCAGATCGCCCAGCGCCTCGATCAGCCGCCATTCGCCGGGTTCGGTGGCCAGCACGCTGTCCGCACCGGTTTCCTCAGCGCGACGCAACAGCTCGCCCGTGATCGAGCCGGCGTTATCGGGATCGTCCAGCTCGGTATAGGCAACCGTCCACCCCGCATCGATCAGCGCATCAGCAAAATGGCGCATCGCCGCAAATAGGAACGCGATCTTCTTGGGATGATGCGGCACATAAGACGCCTCATCCGCGACCTCGGCCATGACCACGACATCGCTGGCCTTGTCCGCCTGATCGAGCGCGGCGACACCCGGCGACAGCTGATCACCCAGAACCAGAACCAGCCGGCTCACCACGGGATCTCCTTGCCCGTATAATCGAAGAACCCGCCCGACACCTCGGGCGTCGCGCCTTCGATCACCGCCAAAAGGTTTGCCGCCGCCTCGGGCGCAGGCACCGTCTTGTGCCGCCCCGCATAGGCCGCCGTGAACGGGGTTTCGACCGTACCCGGATGCAGGCACAGCAAGGTCGCCGCCTTATGCGTCCGCTTCATCTCGATCGCCGCCCCGCGCATCATCTGGTTCAAGGCCGCCTTGGCCGCGCGATAGGAATGCCAGCCACCAATGCTATTGTCGCCAATGGATCCAACCCGTGCCGACAGCACCGCGATCACTGAACGTTCCGCTTTCGGGATCAGCTTGAGCGCCTGTTGCACAACCAACATCGGCCCGACCGCATTGACCGCCATCTGGTCCAAAGCCCCTTTGGCCGTCACCGCCGCCACGGCCTTCTCGGGCTCATACCCGTCAACCACCAAGGCCCCCGTCGCCACGAACACCAGATCAAACGGCCCCTCCAGCGCGCCCAGCACCCGCTCCACGGACGCCGCATCCGTCACGTCCAGCCCGTCGGCAGACCGCGACACACCCGTGACCGCGACGCCGCGCGCCTCAAGGGCCGCAACCATCGCCGACCCGATCCCGCCCGAGGCGCCTATCACCAAAGCTCGCTCCACGCGGCCTCCTTTCATTGACGAAGACCCACCTAGCCCCATCCTTGTTAAAAGCGAGGCGCCAGAAAGGACGGCCCATGAGACCTTTTGTCTTCTCCCTGATGATCATCGCGGCCCCCGCCGCCGGGCTTGATCTGGAAATGACGGGGTCTTATGCGCTCAACCGCCCCGCCAGCCTCGAATACGACCCCGATTTCTGCGGCCTCTGGATCGCCAATGAAAGCCGCGAGGTCATCCTCGTGACGCTCGAAGGCGAGGAACTCCGCCGGTTTTCCAGCGACCTGCCCCGCATCAAGGCGATCACGGTCGAAGACAACCACCTGCTGGTCGCCGACGGCTTTGGCAGCTTCCAGCGGCTTTCGAAAAACGGCGAGCCGCTGGCCGATCCGTTCGCCAGTTCCGAGGTCTATTCGGACATCGAAGGCATGGTGATCGATGCCGATGGAACGATCATCACCGTCGAAGACGACCCCGAACGGCTCAGCTGGTCCGAGCGAGACGGCACCTTGATCCGCACAATCAACACCATGACCCTGACCCCGCCCCTCAGCGAGCCCCAGGGCATCGCCCGCGACCCGCGCACCGGTCACCTTCTGATCGTGGATGATTGGGAGGGGACCAACAGTCTTTATGAATTCGACGCCGAGGGCACGCTTTTGAACACAGCGCCCCTCCTCGAATACGGCACCGACCCCGAAGGCATCGCCATCCGCCCGGGCGCGGATGAGCTATTCGTGGCCTTCGACGGCGGCGCGCGGATCGTGTCGTTCCGATACACGCCCACCCTGCCCGTAGGCTCCGGCGACCTGCCCATCGCCGCCGATTGCGCGTTTTTCTGAGACCGCGGAGGAGAACGTTCTATGGGTGAAATCGTTCTCGTCCGGCACGGACAGGCAAATTCAGGCGCGACGACAGAAGAAGACTATGACCGCCTCTCGCCGCTGGGGCACCAGCAGGCGGAATGGCTCGGCGCATGGATGCGCGCGCATGAGCCCGCGTTCGATCTTGTCCTGTCCGGTACGATGCGTCGCCATGTCGAAACAGCCGACGGTATGGGCGTCGCCCCCAAGGACCGCGACGCGCGGTTGAACGAAATGAACTACACTGCACTGGCGCAAGAGATGCACAAAGAGTTGGGCGAACCGATCCCTCGCGACTATAGCGCCTTCATCGACCATGTGCCGAAGACCTTGGCCGCTTGGCATGGCGGTGAAATCAAAGGCGCCGAACCCTTCGCCGCGTTCGAGGACCGGGTTTCCGCAATCCTCGCGGAGGCCGCAGCGCCGGGGCGACGCGTCCTTTGCCTGACCTCGGGCGGCGTGATCACCATGGCGCTTCGGGCGGCGCTCGGCCTTGATATCGGGCGCACAGCAGAGGTGCTTTTGCCGATCACCAACAGTTCCGTGCACCGGTTTCACGTGACGCCGCGCGGCATCGCACTGGCCGCCTATAACGCGCACCCCCATCTCGACGCGCCCGAGCGGCACGCCGCGCGCACCCGGTACTGAGCCGGGCGTTGCGCACACCGCCCAAGCAGCGAACGGTCGCACCGACGTAATACCGACGTTAAACCGACGCGATACCGACACGCCGTTTTCCGCGCTTTAGGCGATCGGATTTGTGGCTTCCCATTTTGCGAATCGCCCCTATACTCCGCCGCCATGAGCATGACACCGCATAACCTTGCGCGCCCCTCGGGCGATCTGCTTCTTCTCCTTAGCCGCCTCTGAGCGTGCCCTTCGGCGCGACCGCTCAGAGGATCAGACGCGCCAAGAAACGCTAAGGACAACGAGATACCGAAATGACTGATAAGACTGACAAAAACCGCGTGTTGATTTTCGACACGACCCTGCGCGACGGCGAACAATCCCCCGGCGCCACCATGACCCACGAAGAGAAGCTGGAGATTGCCGAGCTTCTGGACGAGATGGGCGTGGATATCATCGAAGCAGGCTTCCCGATTGCATCGGAAGGCGACTTCGCCGCAGTGAGCGAGATCGCCAGAAACTCAACAAATTCAGTCATTTGCGGTCTGGCGCGCGCCAACTACAAGGATATCGATCGCTGTTGGGAGGCGGTGAAACACGCCCGTCAGCCGCGCATCCACCCCTTCATCGGCACCTCCCCGCTCCATCGCGCAATCCCCGACCTGACACAGGACGAGATGGTCGAGCGGATCCACGACACCGTGACCCACGCCCGCAACCTGTGTGACAACGTTCAATGGTCGCCCATGGACGCCACCCGCACCGAGGACGACTACCTCAAACGCGTCGTCGAGGTCGCGATCAAGGCCGGCGCCACCACGATCAACATCCCCGACACCGTGGGCTATACCGCGCCGCGCGAAAGTGCGGACATCATCCGGATGCTGATCAACGACGTGCCCGGCGCCGACGAGGTCATC
>CAZWZG010000133.1:0-8698 GCA_964638245.1 uncultured Rhodobacterales bacterium | reverse complement strand
GTCGATGCGGGAAATGTGGCTGTCAGGGTTGACCCGCACTGCAGGCCAGTTCAGACGTGCCGCCACCTGTTCGATATGGGTCGATTTGCCGGTGCCGTGATAGCCCTGGATCATCACGCGACGGTTGTGGCTGAAGCCGGCCAGAATGGCGAGCGTCGTGTCGGGGTCGAATTTGTAGGTGGGATCAAGCTCGGGCACACGATCGGTGCGTTCAGCAAAGCCTTTCACGATCATGTCGCTGTCGATGCCGAAGACCTCGCGGACCGAGATTTCTTCGCTGGGCTTTTCGCTTGGTGTCAGGTTGCCGTCGGCCATGGGTCACACGTGTCTTTGAGGTCGGGTTCTGGTGCACCAATTTCGGAAGGCGTGCAAGAGGGCGCGGCCATCGAACGCGGCCTCACGCGCGAATCAACTGTTCGTGCATTCGTATCGTTTTTGAAGATCACCATCCCCTTGTTGGTATATGCAAAGGCTCAAGGCCAAGAGGAGAAGACCCGATGGACAGACGCGAATTTATGATCTCAACGGCTTCCAGCGCCGCGGCGTTGGCAATAGCGCCACGCGCTTTTGCGGCGACCGGCGATTTCGAGGTCACGCGGACGGATGCCGAATGGCGCGCGATGTTGACGGATCTCCAATACAAGGTCATGCGGCAAGAAGGGACCGAACGTGCGGGGTCAAGCCCACTCGACAAGGTCTATGACGATGGCACGTATCACTGTCGTGGCTGCGATCTGGCGCTGTATTCGTCTGACACCAAATACGACAGTGGCACGGGCTGGCCGTCGTTCTGGCAACCGCTGCGCAATGCAGTGCGCACCAAGCCTGACCGAAAGCTTTTGCGCGTACGCACCGAGGTTCATTGCCGCCGCTGTGGCAGCCATCTTGGCCATATTTTCAATGACGGCCCGCAACCCACTGGCAAACGTCACTGTCTGAACGGCGTAAGCCTGGTGTTCAAAGCGGCCTGACCCAGTTGTCCCGGACGCTTTGCGCCCGGGGCACCATTTTTTGGCTACGCGACGGCGCGTGTGGTCGAACCGCTCCCTCCAGTTCTGAAACGTCCTACAATGGCGCGCATCCCTTCAGCCTCGTTCTTGAGCGTAGTGCTGCTTTCGCGGCTGGTTTCAGCGAGGCTCGCGTTTTTCTGCGTGATGACGTCGAGCTGTGAAATGGCGCTTGTCACCTCGTGAACGCCCGCCGACTGTTCCCGTGCAGCAGTGGTCAGCTTGTCCATCGCTTCCGCCATGGTTTTGACGCTGGTCACGATCTCTTTCAGGGTTTTGCCTGTGTTTTCGACCATGTCTACGCCGCGATCCACCTGACCCGCACTTTCCTCGATAAGCGCCTTGATGTCCTGGCTCGCTTCGCTTGAGCGTTGGGCGAGCGCGCGGACTTCGCTTGCCACCACAGCAAAGCCTTTGCCCGCTGATCCTGCGCGTGCGGCTTCAACAGACGCGTTCAAGGCCAGAAGGTTGGTCTGGAATGCGATGCCCTCGATGACACTAACGATCTCGCCGATCCGGTCGGAAGCGTCCTTGATGTCGGACATTGCGTCAACGGCCGCCACCACGACTTCACCAGCCTCTTCGACCTTGTTGGACGCTTCTGTGGCTACGCCCGCCGCTTCGGATGCACCTTGCGCGCTCGACGCTGCCGAGGCCGCCATTTCATCCATTGCTGCAGATGTTTCTTCTAGCGATGCGGCCTGCTTTTCGGCGCGTTCCGAAAGAGATGTTGCCTGATCGGACATTAGTCCGGCCTGTTCACCGACCGTGTCACATTTGGCCGAAATCTCCAGAACGATATCAGAGAGTGTCTCGATCGTGCCGTTGACGTTGGTCTGCAGGGCCTCGAACACACCGCTATATGTTCCGTCGAAGCGGTCGGTAAGGTCGCCTTCGGACAGGGTGGTCATGATCCGGAGCGTCTGGTTCAAACCATCCTCCACATTGTCGAGGAGCCGGTTCAAGGACGCTGCCATGGCGCGGAAGGCAGCATCATCAAACTGCGCGTCGACACGGCGCGAAAAGTCACCTTCCGCTGCTGCATCCACGACGCTTCCAAGCGCTTTCTGAAGGGTTCCGATCATTTCCTGACGTTCGCGCGCTGCTTCTTCCTGGCGTTTGCGTTCGGCCAGTTGTTCTTGCTCAGCGCGTTCTGCCTCAAGCTGTGCTTGACGCTTGACCTCTTCCTCGCGAGCGGCTTGGAGGTCGCGTGCTTCGATCGCCTTGTTG
This sequence comes from uncultured Rhodobacterales bacterium, assembly GCA_964638245.1. Taxonomy (GTDB): domain Bacteria; phylum Pseudomonadota; class Alphaproteobacteria; order Rhodobacterales; family Rhodobacteraceae; genus CAZWZG01. Next base: position 6,461 of record CAZWZG010000133.1, on the reverse strand, counting down.
CGGAACACCTCGAGCGCGCGCGCCATTTCACCAATTTCGGTCTGAGCGTCTGCGTTCGAAATGTCGACGTTGAGGTCGCCGTCGGCAACTTGCGACATTTCATCGGCCGCCAGTTGGATCTTAGAGGTGATGCCCGTACTGATGCGCCGCGACGCAACCAGAGAGGCAAAGATGGCACCAATGCCGACCGCAAGAATTAGGCCAAACGTCATCCGCGATGTTGCTGTGGACCTCTCGCCGAGCACAGTCTGCAACTCGGCCTGCGCCAGGACGACATTGGTCATTTCACCGGCAAGGCGCGGACCGATTGTGTCGAGGCGCGTGCGATTTTCTTGAGATTGGAGGATTGCTGTATGTATTTCTTCGGCGATCGCCCAATAGGTTGTGAGATGTTCGTCGGCTTTTGAAAGCGTGTCGCGTGACGGTCCAGGCAGTTGCTCAGGATCGAAAGACGCGATGTCTTCTTTGGCAAGCGATACGGCCTTACGCGCGTTTTCAAAGGCCTCTTCGGATTCAGTTTGTAGGTACCGTTCCATGTAAATATTGGCCCGATACATGTCGCGCTGCAGCCGTGACAGTGTTGCCGTTGTCCGGGCTTCGCCAAATGCTGCCGAGGTTTCCAGCGCAAGAACCACGGACTCTTCCGCCAATGTTCCGGCTTCCGTCATGTTCAAAACAAGGGCATCTATCTGTTGATTCAAGGCGACCAGACCTTCGAAGGTTCGGCCGTACTGGCCGACGTCTGCTGCGACGCCTTCCAGCAGCAACACAAACTCGTCGTCGCCTGCGAAGATTTCCTGGGAGGCGCGGACATCATCGAGCATGAGCGTCAGTGCTTGCTCGGCCTCGACGATCGTTTCTTCGTTTGGTGAAATTCGAAACTTGAAGGCGGCGGTGCGCACTGCGTTCAAGTTCTTGGCGACTGCGTTTGCGGCGACGGTCTCTTTTGCGGTCATCTGGTATTCGGAGAATATGGCGCCTTGGCGCGCAATTGCGCCGATCCCGACAACGGCCAGTACGACAAGAATTGTAACCGACAGCCCGGTGAGGCCGCGCAGCTGTTGCTTGATTGTCCGATCGGCCATGAGGCATTTCCCACAAAAACAAGAGTCCACGGGAAAGAACGCTTTTCGGCTTACCGTATGCCTAACGCTGCGAGGCCTTTCGCAGAATACCGTTTCAAATTTTAGACGAACCCATCAGTCCTTGAAATGGCGGCTGTCCTTGATCTGGTCCCAGGCCCAGACGACCTCTTGCAGACGATCTTCGTCGCCGCGGTCGCCTCCATTCATATCGGGATGCAAATCCTTGACCAAGCTTTTATATTGCTTGCGAATTTCCGGTTTGGTCCAGTGATCCTTCGCCTCAAGAATATCTAGCGCCTTACGCTCTTTGGGCGGTAGTTTGCGGGTGCCTGTCACCGATTTGCCGGGGTTGCGCGTCGCGTTTGCACCAAGGATCTGGTGGGGATCATCGACGCCCAAGCGTGCCCAAGCTTTGGCTTCGTCCGAGCCGAATGGCTTTGTCTCACGCTCCCAGACGCGGTCCTTGTCGGATTGGACCGCCAGTTCTTCTTCGGTCGTGCCGTTAAAGAAGTTCCATTTCAGATTGTACTCGCGCACGTGGTCTTTGCAGAACCAGTAGAAATCATCCAGGTCATCGGGCGATTTTGGCGCGCGGTACTGGCCCACCTCCTGGCATCCGGGATGATCGCAGCCCCGTGTCGATGTCTCGAACGCGCCCGACATGCCGCGCCGTGTCTTCTGACGTTTCTTCTTGTCAGAGGTTACGCGAATATCGAAACCGAAGGGATCACTGGACGTCATGCGAGCACACCTTTCTAGAGCAGGCCCGATAGCATAACGTGACCTTCGGCGGTGTGAAGAGCAAAGGAGCAGAAAGTGACAGCAGGCGGCGAAAGAGCGCGGAAAATTCGCAACGCTTTGGAAGAGGCGTTCCAGCCGCGCGCGCTAGAGATCATCGACGAAAGCGAGGCCCATCGCGGACACGCCGGCTTTCAGGAAGGTGGAGAAAGCCATTTTCGCGTAGCGATCACAGCTGATGCCTTTGCCGACATGTCACGGATTGCCCGCCATCGTGCGGTTCACAATGCCCTTGGCAAGGATCTCATGACCGAGATCCATGCCCTTGCTTTGGACATAAACGCTTAGGCCGGGTTCCCGGCGGCGCGGCTCATGGCGTCGTTTAGCGTAACTCTGCGAGCGCCGGTGCGCACCGTATCCACAAGGGCAGGGCGCGTGACACGACGCGCGGTGATCTTCTTGGTTTCTTCGCGCACCTCGTCCTTGACGCCAAAGAAGGTCGTCAACTCGCGGCGAAAGATCATGACGTCGCGGGTTTCTTCCTTTGATCCCAGGATCCCAGCCTTTTTCATCGAAAGCGTTTCCGTGCGCACATAGTCCCAGCCCTCAAGCCCGAGCGCGTTCATCGTTTCGATCAAAGTTACGGTAATGGCGTCTTCGCCGCGCTCTTCGCGGGACAGACGGCGTGCCGTTGTCGGCATGGCAACAGCCTTGAACTCATACTTGGTCATACACTTACCCCAGACCGCGCAAACACACGCGCAGCCCCATACTAAAGCCCCCAACCACCTGTGGATAAGTCACGAGGGCGCAGATTCGATCAAGGTCAAATGTGGCAGAACCGTGTCGAAATCAGGCAAAACTGTGGTGCCGATCTGGCAACAATGGGGTCTATTCGGCAGCGACGCCGTTCTCATCACCATCCCGCGCAGGGCCAATCGAAGGCGCCCGGCCTTCCATCGGCGGGAGCGCGGATCCGGCAGCCGCGACGGGCAGGGGATCAGGTTCGGCCGCGGCGCGCGCTTCGCGTTCCGCTTCGGCAGGCATCCGGCGGAACACCAGAACGGTCTGCATCGAAGTTTCCCGCTTTGTCAGACCTTTACGTGTTTCGCAGGGAAGCGTTTCAGCGCGAACATACTCCCAACCGTCTTCTGCCAATTCATTGATGGCGTCCGTCAAAAGATGCGCAAAACGACCTTCCGTCGTCTTGACGCCTTTGACGCGCTGGGTGCGCTGTGGCGCAGGAATAACGCGGTATTCGTACAGTTTCATCGAAAAGCCCCCCACGGCTGGCAACTTGCCGACAATACAGGGACTCACGTGCCGGGCGCAATGCGCCAAACGCGGTCGAGTCGCGGATGTGTGGCGGTCCTGCCGCGCCAGCTGTTTCCGAACGTTGCGTAATTTCGCCGGGATTGGCGGGATGTTTCGGCAAAACTTCGAAAACGTCGTTGTATCTTTGTAAAACTTGAATAAATACTGATCGCACATCCATAACGCCCATGCCGGTGGGGGACGCGTTCGTTGTCCTGATCGGTGCGGGGGTGCGTCTGTAACAAGTTTTAATAGGGAAGACCCAATGCGTAAGATAGTAACACTGACGGCGGCCGGTTTGATGGCCTCCACCCTCGCCGCTGGGGCGGCGACCGTCCAGAATGGCAGTTTTGAAGTTGATCCGGGCGTAAAAAGCCAGGGCGTGGGCAACCACGGCAAAGGGTCGACATTTGCGGACATGCCGACATCGGGCAAAAGCTGGGGCATCTGGCAGGACGCATATCCGGGCTGGGACACGGACGATGTCAATGGCATCGAAATCCAGACGAAACGGACATTGGGCCTGACACCTTATGAAGGCGATTACTATGCCGAGCTCGACAGCCGGAACAATTCGTCGATCATGCAGGACCTGATGCTGAGTGCAGGCAAGTACATCTTAAGCTTTGCCTACGCACCGCGGACCAATGACGCGAACACCAACGGCATCAAGTTTGGTGTTGAAGGCGTTTTTGAGGACGTGATCACCGGACCGACCGCCGACATCCTGAAAAAGCAATGGACGTTGGTCACGACCGAATTCACCGTTGCACAGGCGGGCAGCTATAGCCTGTTCTTCAAGGCCGACGGCAAATCGAATTCCTACGGTGGTCTGATCGACGACATCGCGCTGACACCGGCACCGGTTCCGCTTCCAGCAGCAGGTCTGCTTCTGCTTGGTGGATTGGGCGGTCTGGCGGCAATGCGTCGCAAGCGCAAAAGCTAAGCTTTCATATTTCGAACGCACTGGTTGGGGGGTCGCTCCCCCCGCCTAAAAGGGGCGCGCCTTGTGGGGGCGGCGCCCCCTTTGTAATTTCTAGACGGCGTGGGGGCGAAGCGCCTCGACCTCGTCACGATACGGCGCAGCCGTGTCCGGCAAGTCCCGGATGATGACGGCATCTTCGTAGCGCAGCTGTTTCCAAAGCACCGGCAAAAGCCGCCCAAATGCGGAGCCGATGGATGGATCGGGCGCAGGCGTGTCGTGCTTGATCAACTCATGCAGCTTGGGAAGATTGTAGTAGGGCACCATGGTGAACATGTGATGCTCAAGGTGGTAGTTCATGTTGAGGTAGATGAACCGGCTGATCGGGTTCATTAGAACCGTGCGTGTGTTCAGGCGATGATCGGTCACGTTCTCGGCCAGCCCGAGGTGTTGAAGCAACCCCGTGAGGACATGGTGCCACGCTCCGTAAAGCCGGGGCAGGCCAATGACCATGAGCGGCAAAATCGATCCCATCCCAAGCGCAAGAGCCCCGGTTGCCGCATAAATCGCCAGCCAGATGCGCGCGACGAGAAACACCTGGGCGCGGTCGCTGTCGCGTACGTAGGTTTCTTCGTCCGGATGAAGCTTGCCTTGAACGTGTAGCGCCATCCGCTTGATCAGGAACCATGTGTCCATGATGCCAAAGAGGTTGATTGCGATTTTGCCAAGGTCGGGCGGGCGCATGGCGACGATTTCAGGATCGCGGCCTACGATGATGGTGTCGGTGTGGTGGCGCACATGGCTGGAGCGCCAGACGACCGGGTTCCGCATCAGCATGAAGCAGGCGATCTGGTAGACGACTTCGTTCTTCCATGCCGTCTTGAAAGCGGTGCGGTGTCCGCATTCATGCCAGCGGCTGTCGGACGCTGAACCATAGAGAACGCCATATGCCGCCCAGAAGGGTGCCGACCACCACGAAGGCCAAAGGGCAATGCCGATGCCAGCGAACACCACCATCGCGCCGATCCAGATCAGCGTGTCACGCGTTGCGATGGCGTCCGATTTCTCCATCAACACACGAATGGCCGCTGGATCGACCTTAGTGCGGTACCAGTTCGGGCTTTCAGTGTCGGGAGATCCGGCTAGGGCGTAATCGCGTGGCATGTGTCGCAGCCTAAATCGCCCATCGCGTGCCGGTCAATTCCACCAAGCGCGACAGAGTAGCTCGGGAGCGGGGCCCCCGAGCCAATCGTTTTCAGAGTGTCAGCTGATAGCTGTGCGGCGCATAGCGGAAGCCGTCACCATCCGCCTCGATGAAGCCGATCGCAGGGAAAGGCATATGGTAGGACGAGAAGGGGATGCCATCGCTTGCCAACATTCCAAGGATCGATTTCCGCGTGGCCGAGGCTTGCGCCTTGTCGCTGTCAAATCGGATCTCCCAATCGGGGTTGGCGATAGCCCAGACCGGATGGTTGGCAAAGTCGGCACAGATGGCCATCATCTTGCCGTCGCTTTCGATCATGAAGATCGTGTGGCCCGGCGTGTGACCATAAGCGGCCATGGCCGTGATGCCGGACGCCACGCTGGCCCCGTCATCGATCATCGTCATCTTTTCCGCCAGCGGGCGCACGTTGCCTTCAAACCCATCATTGCCCGACGCGGCCCAGTGATCAAATTCGCGCGCATTGGTTACGTAGCGGGCATTGGCGAACGTCGGGCTGCCGTCGTTCATCAGGCCGCCAATATGGTCACCATGCATGTGGGTCAGGACAACGACGTCAATCTGGTCTGGCGTGTAGCCTGCCGACGCAAGAGCTGCTGTGGTGCCGCCCGCATTCAAGCCGGTGTCAAACAGAACAAGTTCATCGCCGGTGTTGACCACCACAGGGGTGAAATAGAACCGCGTTTTATCCGTCGGCAGGTTGGCAGCGGCTGAAACGGCCGCGAATTCTTCGTCGCTGACATTCGGTGCAAAGATCGGCTTGGGGTCTTCGCGAACGGCGGAACCACCAAGGATCGTTGTGACTTCAAAGCTGCCGAGTGCGACGCGGCGGAAATTGTCGGTTGATGCGCCAAGCATTGGGGCGCTGGCCAGAAGCGGGCTGGCGGCGGCGGCGAGCGGTGCGGCGGCTGCTGTTTTCAGAAGGCCGCGGCGGGAAATCATGGGGGTCTTTTGCATTCTTGTCCTCCGAGTTGGATACTCGAAGGGTAGTGCGACATGCGAAAAGTCCCGGGGTTTGTCGCTGACATCTGCGCGATCACGCGCAGGGACTGTGCGTCGGCTGACTTTCTAGCCTCCGGCGGGGATATTTTCATCCAGATGAAGGAGCCGGGGTCAGCCGCCCAGCTTCTTCGCTACGATCTCGTTGACCGCCTTGGGGTTGGCCTTGCCGCCAGTCGCT
>CAZWZG010000132.1:0-8803 GCA_964638245.1 uncultured Rhodobacterales bacterium | reverse complement strand
CCCAGTAGTGGGTCCAAGCAAAGCCGCCTTCGACGAGACCGGCGTCAACCGCGTCCATGATGTCGCGTGGGCCAACGATGGCGCCTGCAGGCAGGACTTCGATGGTCAGCGAGCCACCGGTCAAAGCTGCAACGTCTTTGCCGAATTCGTTCAGCATGAAGACTTCGTCAGCGGTGTTTGGCAGAACCGACTGGATGCGGAGCACTTTTTCCGCCATCGCCGTCGACGCGGTCATGGCTACTGCCACGGCCCCGATCGCCAGTGTTTTAAGTTTGATCATTGGTTTCCTCCCAATTGGAAATGGCCCTTCGTTTGTTCGTTCTGTCCGCCCCCAAAGGCCAGGGGGACGGCAAGGTGCCCTGCTTGGCTGGCAGGCTTGCCAACCGCAAAGGCACAACTCATCCGGCACAAGGCCGGTATTCGTGAGGCACGGCTCATAGAGCGTCCTCCAGAATGAGATCGCTGGCTTTTTCACCAATCATGATCGCCGGGGCGTTGGTGTTGCCGCTTGTGATTTTCGGCATGATCGAGGCGTCCGCCACGCGGAGCCGGTCAAGACCATGCACACGCAGCCGTGGGTCCACGACTGCCATGGGGTCGATGCCCATCTTGCAGGTGCTTGTCGGGTGATAGATCGTCACCGACGTCTGGCGGGCCCACTCAAGTGTTCCATCCTCGTCATCAAAGGCGACCTCGTTACCGGGGGCATATTCCTCGGTGATGTTGCCTTTCAAAGGCTCGGTTTGAGCAATTTTGCGAGCGATCTGGATGCCTTTGACGATCGTGCGGCAATCCGTTTCCGTCGCCAGATAGTTCGGATGGATTTCCGGGTGATCATCCATGCTGCGCGACCGAAGAGAGATGTGTCCGACGCTTTCGGGCCGCAACTGGAGGACAGACGCGGTAAAGGCCGAGAACTTATGCGGTCCCTCGACAGCCTTGTTCGCGCTGAAGGGTTGAATGTGAAACTGAATGTCGGGTGTCTCAAGATGGTCCGCGGTCTTGAGGAACGCTGTCCCAAGGCTGGCTGCCATCGTCATGGGCCCGCGCTGGGTGACGGCGTACTGCGCAGCGATCAAAGCCTGTTTGAAGATGTTGTTTATCTCGACATTGATCGTCGACAGGTTCGTCTTGAAAATCGGGCGCGCCTGCAGGTGATCCTGCAGGTTTTTGCCGACACCTTTGGACTCCGCGACGACGTCGATCCCGTGCGGTTTGATTTCGTCGGGGTCCCCAACACCCGACAGCATCAGGATCTGAGGAGAGCCTATGGCACCAGCGCTCAACACGACCTCACAGCGTGCCTTTATGTCGACGATCTTCCCTTTGACCCTCGCGCGCACACCTACTGCCGTGCGATCTTCGATCAAGACCTTCTCGGTCTGGGCGTCGGTGATGATGTGGAGGTTCTTGCGGTTCTTTGCTGGACGAAGGTAGGCCTTGGCCGACGAGCACCGCTGCCCGCCATCCATAGTCAGTTGGAAATAGCCAACGCCTTCCTGGTCAACATCGTTGTAATCGTGCGTGCGCTTGTAGCCGGCCGCCACGGCGGCATCGACCCAGTGATCCACGATCTCGCGCGAAAGGCGGGTCGGTTGGACTGATAGGGGGCCTGATGTCCCGCGCACCTCGGTCCCGTTGGGACCTTTCCACGTCTCAGAGCGCTTGAAGTAGGGAAGGACATCGTCCCATGACCAGCCCGTGCAGCCCGTTTGCGCCCAGCCGTCGAAGTCCTGAGGTTGTCCGCGGACGTAGAGAAGGCCGTTGATCGAGCTCGAACCGCCAAGCACGCGACCCCTTGGATAGCTGATCGACCGTCCAGCAATCCCGGGATCGGGTTCCGTTTTGTAGATCCAGTCCGACTTCGGATTGCCCATCGTGCGGAAATAGCCAACGGGAATGTGGATCCATGGATTTGTGTCTTTTGGACCTGCTTCAAGAAGGGCGACGGTGAACTTTCCGTTCTCAGACAGGCGTGAGGCGAGCGCACAGCCCGCAGACCCAGCACCGACTATAACGAAGTCGAACTCCACAATCCCTCCCGATATCAAAAAATGAGACTTTTTGTCTCGTTTATTCTGTCTTTTGTAGTACGCTACAGCGATTCGGGGTGAAAGCAATGCCCAATGTTTTGGACAAAGATCGCGCGACACAAAGTCAGCGCATTCCAACGAACCTTCGGACTCTGATGATCCTAGAGGTCCTTGGGCACTCCGATCGCGGCATGACGGCGACAGAAATCAACGAAAAGCTTGGCTTGCCTAAGCAAACGGTGCATCGGCTTTGTGCGACGCTGGAACGGAACGGGTTTCTCGCACGAGCTGACAACTCCAGACGTTTTCATGTGGCGCGTCGTCTGCGCAATCTCGGCGCTGGATTGCTGAACAGTTCGCAACTTCATATAGCTCGCCGGCAAATCCTTATGGAGGTTGCCAGTCAGGTTCGTGAAACGGTGAACTTCGTGGTTCCGGAGGACTCCGGAATGAGCTACCTCGACCGCGTTGAGACCGACTGGGCCTTTCAGATTCAGCTTCCGATTGGGACCAACGTGCCGTTCCATTGCACGGCGAGCGGCAAATGCTTCTTGGCAAGTCTCTCGCGCAAGGCACGCCAGAAACTAGTAACCTCGCTCAATTTGTCGCCCATGACCGATGTTACACATACTGATCCAGAAACGCTTCTCGCCGAGCTCAAGCATATTGCCAAAGTTGGCTATGCGCTCGACAGAGAAGAGTTTATTGACGGCATGGTCGCAATAGCGGTCCCAGTGACCGATGTGCATGGTCGCTTTGTCGCTGCAATCGCTTTTCACGGTCCGACTCAAAGAGTAGCGATCGAAGATGCGGTTGCTCGCAAGGATATCCTTCAAAGCGCCGCCATAAAGCTTCGTGAAGCAATTTTCGCGACGGACTGATCTCTGTCCAAAGCCTTGGTGTGGTGCTAAATCGGCTTTCGAAGCGCATCGAAGTTGGTAAGAAGCGCGAGCGCAGCATCACAGCAATGTTCTATTTCAATGCTTGTTTCTGCCAGAATATCATCGCTTCGAAATTGAGAGAGTTCGCGCAACTTTCTGGACGCCCGAATCAATCGCATCAGGTACGGGCGCATGGGCTGGACGATATCATCTTCTATTTGATCGAGAGCAGTGTCGGAAGATGGAGCAAGGAGGCGATGGAACGCCATTAGGTCGCCCTCAATCGTTTTCGCGAGGGTTTGATTCAATGCCTGACGCAGCGCTTCGGCTGTGATTTCCGCCTTGGTCAAATAGCTTGCGCATCCGAAACCCATTGCTGCGTCCGCAACCACTGGGTCGTTTTCGCCAGCGACCATGATTGAGGATAGGTGTGCTCCATTTGCATGGTCTTGAGCCATCCGCAATGCCGTCAAGCCGTCTCCATCTGGCAAGAAGTAGTCGATGATTAATACGTCAAAACGATCCGCAAGGATCCGCCTGTAGAAGTCCGTTAAGTTGGCGACCGCCGCCACTTGGATGCTTGGGTCAACCGCACCAAGTGTTTTTTTGATACGCAGGACATCGAACTCACTATCGTCCAGAATCAACACGCGGAGCGGCAATGGATGGGTTGAAGCGGGGAACGTCTCATCGATGGGGGCAGCATTCGAAACGGACATGGTTTCTCCTCGCGAGTTCTAACTGGTTTCCTGACGTGGGTAGCTGTTGGATATTATCAAAGCGTTCTCTTGGCTGATGACGTTGACGCAACTTCTACTCAATTCGACGAAAGTCTGGTCGCTATGCTGAGGCTCTATGAGCTTTACGTGATAGGCCAGATCACTTCGAACGTCGCCCCGGTTCCATTCGGATTTGGGCGACACCGGCATTCCCCGTCATAGAGTTCAGCCAGGCGCTTCACAATTGGTAGCCCCATACCTGCGCCTTCGCACACATCGCGCGCCCGTAAAGTACTTAGCGGCTCAAAGACCAAGCCCATCTGGGATTTGGGAATGCCAGGACCGGAGTCCTCCACGGCAATGCTTTGCGCGCGCCCATTGCCTGAGATTGACAAGGTCACGCCTTTGCCCATTCCGTGGGTAAGAGCGTTCCTAGTCAGGTTCCGTGTGATCAAGAGGGCATGCTCTGGTTCCATTGCGAGCCTGTCAAGGGTTTGGCGGACTGCGATGTCTTTATCGGAAATCGTGCTTAATATCAGCGATTTAACATCGGTTTCAGGAAAGCCTGCTCCTCGTTCAAGACGCGCATATTGTCCTAAGCCCTCGATGATCAAGTCCATGCGCAGAGCCTGTTGCTTCATCATCGATAGCAGTTCTGACGCCTCGGCGTCGACGATTGTGCCGTTTATCTGAAAATGTTCTTCAATCCATCCTGGCAACTCCTGCAACGCGCGGAGGGGAGCGCGCAGGTCATGACAGATCTTGCGAATGAAGCGATCAGGATCCACGGACGACTTTCGAGGGCATGAATTTGTGTTTCAAGCATCCAGTGAAAGTGTGTTTGTGTCCTTAACAGTATTGATCGAATTGCATTCGCTGCGTCGTAACGCGCCTTTAAGACCCTTCGCATTAGGCAGTGTCCGAAGACCACCTACACATGGGGAGATACGATGGTTCAAGGAAGCCCAACAGATTTTGGTACCGTGCGAGCGCTAGTAATAGATGACAACGCGTTCGACTGTCGCCGACTGCAAAGACTTGCCAGAGAGTCCAGCCTTGATATCGAGATGTCTGATGTTGCGACAACGGCGGCTTTCCACGCCATTTTGGATCGCGAGCAGTTCGACGTGATCTACGTTGACCTTGATCTGGCCGGCGAGGACGGAATGTCGCTGATGCCGAGCGTGCGGGCGCACCCAATGAACAAGCAGGCAGCGATGATTATGGTTGCTGGCAACGGCAAGTCTGATATCGCGCTTGAAGCTGTGCGTGCGGGTTTTGCGGATTACATCGAAAAATCCGCGTTGACTGCTGCGTCTCTCGAACGCGCTACGGTAAATGCGCTGCAAAAGGTTCGCCTCACGATGGCGGCGGATACCGCCGAAGCGGAAACGAAGTCTGTCGAAGCGGTGTTGCGCTCTTTTGCGCTGGCATGCGGGAACGAGATGCGGCCGATGATGGCCCGGATGCTACGACAGGTGCGCCAGATGCGCAGCGAGGCGGATCGCACGGGCGTATCGGCGTCCGCACTCCTGGATATCGAACACACCTGTGCGCGTATGGAAGAGTTCTTCTTGGATCTCAGTTCAATGGCGAACGAGGGGCAATTGTCGAGCATCGTCGGCGCAGTCGAAGCCCACGCGTTTGGTGTCGAGCCAGCACAAGGCACAAAAACCGAAAACAAGCACGCCAAACGCTTCCGTTTCGGATAAGGCGATAATCGGCGCTAAGTCGGCCTATCGGCCGAACAATTTGAATTTGGTGATTAAGTTGGAGCGGGCGATGAGATTCGAACTCACGACCCTTACCTTGGCAAGGTAATGCTCTACCCCTGAGCTACGCCCGCGTCCGTTGGGTGAGGGGGAGATAGTCGTATCGGGCGAGCCCCGCAAGCCCTAAAATCGAATTCTTTGGGTGTTTACCAAGATAGCAAACACTTGATCGGGGAGCCGAGGGGTCTTTCGCCTCAAAGCGAAACCGTTACCAACGGCGGGGCAGGGGGTTTTCGGAGAAAGCAGCGGTAAGTTGGCGCGCCATATCGGGCGACATATCTGGCAGCATGGCGCGGGTGGTGTAGCTTCCATAGAGCTTTCCATCGCGCCCCGTGAACATCCAGTCCCGGATCATAGCCTTGTCAAAGGTGACGTTGCCGCTTGTTCCCGCCGATGGGATGTCGACAGGCGCATTGGCAAGGATGCCCTCGAACCGCCCGTCAGAGGTACGACCAAATGGGCCGACCCAGATCACCTCGGTTTTTTCCGGTATGCTCGTCGGAAAGGCGACCTTGACCAGCATTCCCTCACCCGCAATCCCTTGATTGTCCAAAGCGAAGTTCAGGAAATCATCTATGTGGCGCTGCGCCTCGGCCTGAGCGTCGTTCATGCTCATATCCGTCCGGGCGTACTCAATCGTCGGATCGCCTCCTGCGTCGCTCGTCAGCCAGTAGGCGCCGAAAGCAACGAGAATGACGAGCGCGAAAAGTGGATTGAACCGCATTGAAGATGTCCCAAGAAGATGTGTCCTTGGGATCGTTAGCGCGCAAATGCGCCAGCAATTTGGCGTCAGTCGTCGCTCAACTCGACCAGTAGATCCTTGGCATCAATCTGCGCACCCGGCGTGACATGGACGGCCGCAACGACGGCATCCCGATCCGCGTGAAGCCCCGTTTCCATCTTCATCGCTTCAATGGTCAAAAGAAGGTCGCCTTCTTTCACCTTCGCGCCCGCCTGGGCGGCCACGGTCGCCACAACACCTGGCATTGGCGCGCCAATGTGGTTGGCATTGCCCGCATCGGCTTTTGGTCGGTTCGCGGATGTTCCAGTGGCCGAGCGGTCAGCGATCCGCACGGTGCGCGGCTGACCGTTCAGTTCGAAGAAGACCTTGGCGATCCCTTCGGCATTGGTTTCAGCAATGGCCTGACAGCGAATTTCAAGGGTTACGCCTGGATCGATTTCCGCCGAAATCTCATCGCCCGGCTGCATGCCGTAAAAAAACGTTGGCGTGGGCAGGGACCGGACAGGTCCGTACATTTCGTGACGTTTGCGATAGTCGGTAAAGACCTTGGGATACATCAGGTATCCGTTCAGGTCCTCATCATCGATCTCTACGCCATCAAGTTCGGCGCTGATTTGCGCGCGCGCGGCATCCAGATCGGCCCAGGGCACCGATTTGCCGGGGCGTTCGGTTGTGAAATCCGCGCCTTTGAGCGCCTTTGCCTGCAGGGCTGCGGGCCAACCACCCGGAGGCTGGCCCAAATTGCCCTTCATCATGTCGATAACGCTGTCGGGGAACGAGACTTCTTTGTCCGGATTTTCAACGTCCGCTCGGGTCAGACCTTGGGATACCATCATCAATGCCATGTCGCCCACGACCTTGGACGACGGGGTAACTTTGACGATGTCGCCGAACATGTCGTTCACGTCGCGGTACATCTCGGCCACTTCGTGCCACCGCTCTTCCAAACCTAGCGAGCGCGCTTGCGCCTTGAGGTTGGTGAACTGACCACCGGGCATCTCATGCAAATAGACCTCTGAGGACGGTGCCTGCATGCCCGATTCAAAGGCCGCGTATTGCCCTCGTACGGCCTCCCAATAGTTCGAAATCTCGCGAATGGCCTCAATCGAAAGCCCGGTATCGCGTTCCGAGCCTGACAGCGCTTCAACGACTGTCCCAAGGGTTGCCTGGCTTGTGTTGCCTGACAGCGAATCCATCGCGCAATCCACGGCGTCCACGCCAACTTCGGCGGCGGCCAGGATCGTCGCCGAAGCGATCCCGGCGGTGTCATGGGTATGGAAATGGATCGGCAAGCCGACCTCTTCCTTCAGCGCCTTGATCAGAATGCGGGCCGATGCCGGCTTCAGAAGGCCAGCCATGTCTTTTAGACCCAGAACATGGGCCCCGGCGGCCTTCAGGTCCTTGGCCATCGACACGTAATAGGCCAGATCGTACTTCGCACGGTCAGGGTTCTGGATGTCACCGGTGTAGCAAACCGTGCCTTCACAGACCTTGCCGGACTCAACGACCGCGTCCATTGCGACGCGCATGTTTTCGACCCAGTTGAGCGAGTCAAACACGCGGAAAACGTCCACGCCGGTTTCAGCGGCTTGGCGCACGAACTCCTGCACCACGTTGTCGGGATAGTTCGTGTAGCCAACGCCATTGGCGCCACGCAGGAGCATCTGCGTCAGCAGGTTTGGCATCCGCTGGCGCAAGTCGCGCAGGCGCTGCCATGGGCATTCCTGCAAGAAGCGATAGGCGACATCAAACGTGGCACCGCCCCAACACTCGACCGAGAACAACTCGGGCAGGTTCGCCGCATAGGCAGGCGCCGCCTTGATCATGTCATAGCTGCGCATGCGGGTCGCCAGAAGCGACTGGTGTCCATCGCGCATGGCCGTGTCGGTGATCAGTACGCGTTTCTGGTCCAGCATCCACTGCGCAAGCCCCTCTGCGCCGTTCTTTTCCAAAATCTGGCGCGTGCCGTCGGGTGGTGTCAGATGGCGCAGTTTTGGCGGTACTGGCGTGCGCGCGTCCGCGGCGGGAAGGGGGCGGTCCTTGGTCTCAGGGTGCCCGTTGATCGTGATATCCGCGATATAGGTCAGGATCTTTGTGGCTCGGTCCCGGCGCGGCTTGAAATCGAAGAGCTCTGGCGTCTGGTCGATGAACTTCGTGTGGTATTTGTTGTCCAGAAACGTCGGGTGTTTCAGCAGGTTTTCGACAAAGGCGATGTTCGTGGAGACGCCGCGGATCCGGAACTCGCGCAATGCACGATCCATTCGCGCAATCGCGGCGTCCGGCGTCGGTGCCCAAGCGGTAACTTTCTCCAGGAGCGAGTCGTAATAGCGCGTGATAACGGCACCGGAATAGGCTGTCCCACCGTCCAGCCGGATGCCCATACCCGTGGCCCCGCGATACGCGGTGATGCGACCATAGTCGGGGATGAAATTGTTCGTTGGGTCCTCGGTCGTGATCCGGCACTGGATCGCATGACCCGAAAGCTTGACCTCGTCCTGGCTTGCCGCTCCCGTCGCTTCTTCAAGCGTTTTGCCTTCGGCGATCAGAATCTGGGCGCGCACAATGTCGATGCCGGTGACCTCTTCGGTCACCGTATGCTCGACCTGAACGCGCGGGTTGACCTCGATGAAGTAAAAGGCCCCGTCTTCCATATCCA
>CAZWZG010000131.1:0-8904 GCA_964638245.1 uncultured Rhodobacterales bacterium | reverse complement strand
TCCTCCGCTACCAAATCAAAACTGCCGAATAGTCGATTTTGTTCCGAGTCTCTATCGGTATCGTTTGCCCGTATGCGCCTTTGCAAACGATCGGCTGGAAGCAAACCAGCCGAGGAATGGCTTGTGTTTGTAGGCAAAAAAATTGGTCAACTCTGTTCGACCGCAATTGTCTGTCTTGGGGCTTGTGTATCGATGGGCGTTTAAGTCAACGAACGAAGTTGGTTGCACATTTGGTTTCGTTTTGCTGCGCGGAGGCTTTGGGGAAGTAGCGTCGCGTAAGTAACCTTTGTTTTGAACCGTCTGTTGTGCAACCAAAGTAAAGGTTGGATGTTGAGCCATTGTTCTGGTTCGAATGATCGCCCACGAAGCGACAAAGTCATCAAAAAAACAGCGAGAAAGCTCAGCGCCCGGCGAAAAACGGGAAAGAAAGCAGTTGCTAGTGCCAATTCTGAGCGGAATGCAACTATCTGTTCTTGGGGTTAATTAGTCTGGTTGCTGGCGGCCAAACAGTGTCATCCGGTTGAGACAAAGGCGGCAATGGCTATCGCGCAGATCAATCGTAATGAAAGCGCGTGCTCAAGGAAAGGAACTCTCGCTTGGATTCACATGGTCTTCGAAGCCGATTTGCGGCGCCGGATGAGAGTCTGTATTTGCAATATGCCTGGCGAGCAGATGGAAGTAGAATCTAAGTTCGTCAATTTCGGAACTGACCTTGCTCAAGCGCTCTTCAATGACGCGCCTTTGATCGTCCCGCAAAACACGTGATACGCATTCGTCCGCCATGTTGATAACGGGAAGATGCACGGCTTCAATCGCCTTGAGCATGGCAGCTTCGCCGTCTTTGATGGCCGATCGACCGAGCGGTGCGTCGAATATGAAAACACCTTCGAAGTCGCCGACAAAATGCGCAAAGCGGATAATGACGTTGCCGTTGCCGTTGGCGCGAAGGTTCGAAAGCAGACGCGTCCGCCCAAGCGTCGCCGTTTGTAGCTCAACGATGTCGTCTGGGTAACTTTCGACCATGTGGCGTCGCCCCACATGCTCCAGCCGCTGCCGCATGTAGACCGCAAGGTCTTCATTGAAGACTTGTTCGATCAGAAGATCTTTTTTCGGTTGTGACCGATGGTTCAAGAAAGGCGAAATGAATTCGACTGACCTCACCGTATAGTCGTATTGATCTGCGCGTTTCGACAGCGTTATGCTGACCATGTCGTTCGACGGGTGGGTGTCAAACATGCTGCCTTCCAAGTCCTTTGATCCGTTCTTGGTTTATCGAATGTAAACCCTAATCAAACCTTAACTCGCGGTTCGTTTTTTGACGCTATGCGGGTTTCGCAAAGCCCAAAAACAACCATTGGTTGATAAACTGCGATCAAGCTCCGGCACTGTCAATAGCGGCAGCGCAAGCGCAGGCAACAAAAAATTCTATTTTCTTGCAAGCCACTAAGCCCAATCTGCGGCACCAACAGCCGTGCAGTAGATCGAGATACTATCGGTCTTCGGGTCATGCCTTGGCCATTGGATTGTCCTCAGATCAGCGCTTCTTCCATCGCGCATTTCCAAGTGAAGGCTTCTTCCCTGAACCTGTTGCCCCGCCACAATCTCATTGTCGAGTGACTGCACCTTCAAGACACTATCGGGGGTCAAGAAATCAGAAAGCATCTGACCAGATGCCAATGCAGGCGTCGTGCCAAGAATCTCCGCAAAGCCCGATGAAATCTCGATAATGCGACCGTCAGTCGTGCGTTCCATGACTGCCACTGAAGCGTCGTCGACAAATTTCTCTACGCCTTCTTCAACATTGGCATAGTCTTCAATGACCAGCGAAACGCCGTTTACAGCACCGCTATCATCGGAAAAAGGCGATGCTTTGATGAGATAAAGCGTTTCAGAATCAGTGACCTCAACAGATGTCGGTTGGCCGAGCCGTAGTGCATCGCTACAGATGGGCGCGAGCGGGGGAAACGGTTCCGGCGTCTTGCAATTAGATATGTGACGCTGGCCAAGTGGCTCTGACAAGCCAAAAAATGTCATGGCAGCTTCAGTCGCTTGAGTGACCTGAAGCGCGAAATCGAGAACGAGGATTTTTGCAGGCGTTGCGGCAAGAACCGCAATAAGTTCTCTGTTGCGTTCGCCGAGTTCTGTCGCTGTTACTTGAAGCTCTTCATTCACGGTCACCAGTTCTTCATTGGTTGACTGAAGCTCTTCATTCGACGTCTCCAGTTCTTCATTCGTTGCCTGAAGTTCCTCGTTCGTCGATTGCAGCTCCTCATTGAGCGATTGAAGTTCCTCGTTTGAGGTTTCAAGCTCTTCGATCAATTGCTGGAGCGCTTCGCGGGTCGTCTCGACCTCTTTTTCCAGCATCTGGATACGGGTGCCCGAAACAGATGCGTCTGAAGCGTCACTTTGCTCCTGCCGATCTTCACCTGTCGGTCGTTTTTCGACTTTTTCAAAGATGACCAATGCGACTTTCTCGTCGACATCTTCGGACGTCATTGGAATGACCTTGAGGCGCACTTCGTCCTCGTCATCCTTTGCCAGCAAATGTCGGACGCCGTGCCGTGTGGTGTTGTTCTTCAACGCAATCGAAACAAGGCTCCGTGCCTCTTCACGCAAGGGGCGGCGCAAAAGATCAAGATGCATGCGAATGGCCGAGTCCGCGTTCAATTCGATCAAGTTGGAAATGTCGCCAAAGACACGAAGGATCGAATGCTCACCCGTGACCAGCAGCGCATTGTTCCCGATCGAGCCAACAAGCGCATCGAACATGACGCGATCGGGCGACGGACCCTTGGCCCGCTCCGGCACCTTCTGGCTCTTGTTTGGATTGTCACGCCCACGCCAGCCACGCCCGGCGAGTTCAGGCGAACTGATCGAGCGGCGTCTGAAGATGTGCGCGGAACGGTTGTCCTGCAGAAACAACTCTTCGGAACCGGCGATGGATTCGGCCGTACCAAGGAAAAGAATACCGGACTCGCGCAATGAGTAGTGGAAGCGTGACATTACGCGCTGCTGAAGCGGTTGGCCGAAATAGATCAGAAGGTTGCGACAGCAAAGCAGGTCGATCTTTTGAAACGGAGGGTCCTGGCACACGTTGTGTTGCGAAAAAAGGGTCGCGTTTCTCAGGCTATCGATGACGCGGATGCCGTCTTGCTGTCGCACAAAGTACTTTTCGACAAGCTTTGGATCGATGTCGTTGACCGCCCCCGTCGCATAGACACCCTTTCGACCCACCTGAAGCGCGTCCTGGTCAATGTCTGTGGCGAAGATCTGGACGTGGTTCTTCAATTCGACGCCCGGGCCACCCAACAATTCGGATATCAGAATTGCGATCGAATAGGCTTCTTCGCCAGTTGCCGACCCTGCAACCCAGATCCGCAATGGATCGTCGGAGCCGTTGTCCAAAAGGGCGGGCAGATGTTCCTTGAGGCTGTCGAACTCACCGGGATCCCGAAAGAAACGCGTGACCGAGATCAGCAGGTCCTTGAACAGCGCGTCCGTCGCCGAAGGGTTCTGACGGCAGTACTGAGTGAACGCCTCGATCGTATCAATCCCAAGGGCGACCATCCGGCGCTCGATCCGGCGATTGACCGTCGTCTGTTTGTACTCGCGAAAATCGACACGCGTGCGGGCCAACAGGATCTGCATCAGGTCGGCCAGCGGATCGTCCTTGAGACGCGCCTTGCGGAACTCGTCAAAGGCACGCGGACGACTGAGGATCTTTTTCAGGTGGGTACCGATTTCGGCCGGGCTCAGCACAAGGTCGATGCACCCTGTGGTCTGTGCTGCCAATGGCATCCCATCGTATTTCGCGGTTTCCGAGTTCTGCGCAATGGTAATGCCGCCGGCTTCGCGAATGGCTTGCACGCCATATGCACCGTCCCGACCAGTGCCCGAAAGGATGATCGCAACCGAATTCGCGCCATGCGCATCGGCAAGGCTGATCATGAATCGATCAACCGAGGGTTTAGGTGCACCTGCAGCGCGGCTTGGTTCTGCAAGCCGCAGAACGCCGTCCTGAAACACGACGTCAGAGTTCGGCGGGGTGACATAGATGACGCCGCCTTGCGGCTTTGTACCATCTACGACGTCGATGACCTCAAGGCTGGTTTCGCGTCCCACCAATTCGGTCATCATCGACTTGTGGTGCGGCGACATATGCTGGACCACGACGTAAGCCACAGTGGGTTCATCGCTCAACTCAGCGACGAATTCACGGATGGCTTCAAGACCGCCAGCGGACGAGCCGATCCCGACGATCGTCATGTCGCTTGGCTTGCCCTCGGTTGTAGCAACGTCGTCCATCAAACCCTGTCTTAAGCTATCAAAAAACGAAGAAAACAATCACGCGCCAATCACCCATAACCATAATGGTTTACACCGGGCAAGAATCCAAGACCTTTCGCCTATAGCGTGCGCTGCGTCCTTGGATTTGAGCGTTGATGTCGCAGCTCTCGCAGGGTCTACTTGGGCCATGGGATCCACGTTTGTCAGCTCCGATCTGATCCGGGCGCGATTTGCGCGCGCGATGTCAGACATGTTTCGCACCGAGGTGCCCGCGTATGGGACGCTGGTCGACCTTGTCGAAAAAACGAATGACGCGGTCTTGGCAACGGATAAGGTGCTGGCCGAAACCCTGGCCCGAACCGATGGCAAGACGCGGATATCCCAGGAACGCCACGGCGCAATCCGATTGGGCAAGCCGGAAGAACTGTCGATGATGCGCCGCGCCTTCGCCGTCATGGGCATGCATCCCGTTGGATACTACGACCTGTCTGTTGCCGGGATTCCGGTCCACTCGACGGCCTTTCGTCCTTTGGATCACACGTCCCTTTCGGCAAACCCTTTCCGGGTTTTCTGCTCGCTTCTTCGATTGGACCTTATCGAAAACGAAGAGCTACGGGCGCAGGCCGAGAATGCCCTGTCTTCCCGCGAAATTTTCTCGCTGGAAGCGGTTGGATTGATCGAGACGGCGGAGGACATCGGTGGGTTGGATGAGGAGCAGGCCGAACGTTTCGTTGCCGAAGTTCTTGAAACCTTCCGATGGCACAATGCCGCGCGCATCGATGAAACGCTTTTTGAAAGGCTGCTTTCAGAGCATCGCCTGATCGCCGATGTCGTTTCTTTCAAGGGGCCGCATATCAACCACCTCACGCCAAGGACGCTCGACATCGACGCGGTTCAGGCCGCGATGCCCAAGCATGGCATTGACCCAAAAGCCGTCGTCGAAGGTCCCCCAGCGCGTGAATGCCCGATCCTGTTGCGACAGACATCGTTCAAGGCGCTGACCGAAGCAATCCGATTCCCGGATGGTGCGGGCGGTTGGTCTAACGGTCGGCACACCGCACGCTTTGGAGAGATCGAAGCGCGCGGTGCGGCTTTGACCCCAAAAGGGCGCGCGCTGTATGACAGCTTGTTGGACGAAGTACGCCGCGAAATCGTCCCAGCACCCGATGGTTCGAACGCTGCGGACTATATGGATCGTCTCGATGCGGTCTTTGCCGCGTTTCCGGACGATTGGTCGGAGATGCGCGACGAGGGCCTCGCTTACTTCTATTACTATCCGACTGGCGAGGATGGCGACGCAACATCGCTCGAAACGCTTGTCGCCTCGGGCGCAGTAGGATTTGCGCCTGTGGTTTATGAAGACTTCCTACCCGTATCCGCCGCTGGAATATTCCAATCGAACCTTGGCGATGATCGCGGAACGGCATTCGGGGAAAACGCCAACCAAGCGTTGTTCGAACAGGCCTTGGGCGCACCGGTCGGCGACCCCTTCAAACATTATGCCGCGATCGAGGCTGGTTCGATAGCGGCGATAAAGAAGCGGTTCGGGTGCACTGGCGACTAGAAGCAGGATGATTTGCCCGTTTTGCGTCGCCCAGATTTGGTCGTTTCGGGCGCGAAGAGTAGGCTCTGGGATAGCACGTGACGAATCAAGCGGAGCCTTCCCATGCGCCGACTATCAATCGCTCTGACGGCCTTGTGCCTTTGCGCGACGCCACTCATCGCCAGTGAAGACCTGTGCAAGAACGACGAGGCAGCGTTTGAAGAGCGTTTGGCGGCCTGCACGGCCCTGATCGAAGCGGGCGATGGTGTTGCGGCTTGGATGTATCGCGAACGCGCGGACGTTTATGGCGATGCCGAAGACTACGACAACGAACTCGCCGAGCTTTCCAGCGGCCTTGAGCGGTTCCCTGACGATGAAGACCTTTTGGCGGATCGCGCGTATCGCCTTCACCGCGTCGACCGCGCGCCCGAGGCTTTGGCCGACACAACCAGGTTGCTCGAAGTCGAACCCGAAGATTACTGGAACTGGCACATGCATGCCCGTGTCCTTCAGGCCATCGACGCTGAGGGCACGCAAGACGACATTCTGGCAAGCTATGGGCGATCGATAGACCTCAAGGACGACTACTATTTTTCAAGGTTCTATCGCGCGGGGTATCTCGTCAAAATCGGGCGCCTGTCCGAAGGAATCGCAGACTATCAAGTTGCAAGGGACCTGCGCCCGTTCGGCGCAGGCGTGTATTTGAGAATGGGTGATGCGTACCGCGACATGGGCGATACGGCTCTAGCGGTTCGAAATTGGGGCATCGCGGCGGTTTTCCAGCCCAACTGGAAAAGTTCGATCGAGAAGCGGATCAACGACGTCATCGACCCCGAACCCGTTTCGCAGCCAGCCAGCATCGACTTCGAACCGCCGGTCGAGCCGATAACAGTCCGCTATGTTCTCGACCTCAAGGAAGTCGACACCACCAGCGATATGGAGCGGTCGATCATGGCCATTGCGGCGTGGTTCGATCCGCCTGATGCAGCGCAGCCCGAAGCTCTCGCATTTTTGACGCGTGAATTTCAGGGGAGTGGGGACGACATTTCAGTGCGCCAGATCATCGAAAAGGAAACAGGCCTTGAGAACCGTCTTGGCATTCCGGGCAAGACGTTTCGGGCTCTGGTGCCGACGCAGACGACCGCAAACTTCGCCGGCGGCCCGACTTTGGAGTCACGCCAGAACGCTCCTGGCCTGTCGGCACTTTGGCCGTTGGAGCAAGGCAAGGAAATCAGCGGTGCCGGTGTGATCGATGCGCTCTGCCCGGCAGAAAAACCATCGATGCCAGAGCTTTTGCTGGGCTGTCGCGTCGGAATGGAGCGGGCGCAGGTGGCAGAGTTCGAGTACGCGTTTACGGTGGTCGGGCGCGATGCGATAACGGTTCCACTGGGTCGGTTTGACGCTCTACAACTTCGCTACAGGGAAAAGTCCGAGATCGCCGTATCGGGTATCACTCAAACCCGCGAAGTCGAGAACCAATGGTGGTTTGCGCCTGAATTGGGAGTTTATGTTCAGTCCAGCCAAGAGTTTCGCGGCAAGGTCATGACGCTGCGCGCAACTGAAATCCTCGAAACCATCCCTTGATTTGCTGAAGCCGAGCGCGTATCTGCCCCAAAGATCAAGAAGCAGGGGCCACACATGGCGCGCACGAACCCATTTCAGTTTATCCAGCAGGTCCGCTCGGAAGTGTCCAAGGTCGTTTGGCCGACACGTCGCGAAGTGGCGCTGACATCTGTCATGGTGTTCACGATGGCCCTTTTGACGGCCATCTTTTTCTTCTTCGTCGATTTCCTGATTCGCAACGGCCTGCAGGCCTTGCTGGGCTTCTTCGGCTAGCCCCCATCAAACAGGCGCTGGGCCGCCCATTTTTCAACAAAGTTAACGGTTTGAGTGTGAGCGATACACTTGGAGATCGCTCATGAACCTACTTCGTTTTTTGCTTTTCATGCCGTGGTACGGCTATTTGGTGCTGGCAGCCGCAGTTGCTGGTCTTGGTTATTATTCCCAAGACAGCGTTGATGCCCGGATTGCCGATCTTGAGGCCATCATCGCCCAAGATGCGCCAGCCCCGGTCTTTCTGAATGAATATGATCGCCCGGAAGGGAAATACGTCGAAGGCACTTTGGTTGTGCAGCTGGTTCTGGATGACGTCGTCCGTCTTGTGGATCGCACAAACGGTGTGAAGGCG
Source organism: uncultured Rhodobacterales bacterium (assembly GCA_964638245.1). Classification (GTDB taxonomy): domain Bacteria; phylum Pseudomonadota; class Alphaproteobacteria; order Rhodobacterales; family Rhodobacteraceae; genus CAZWZG01. Next base: position 886 of record CAZWZG010000131.1, on the reverse strand, counting down.
AGCGAAGATCTGATGATCCCGCTTGCCGATCCAACGGCCACCAACGCCCCGACGGAGTACGTCGGATTGATGATCCTGACGGAAAAAGAAGCGGACATGTTTGATGCGTGGTCACTGGATCACGTTCTTGCCGAAGGCCCTCTTGGCCCGATCATGCAAATTACCGGTGAAGTCTCGCATTCCAATGGCGAGGCGAGCCACGCATCCGACGCGCTCGAAAATTACGGCAAGCGCACCGTCTCGAATGAGATCTATCTGGAGCCATACTTCAAACCCCGCGGCGAAGTGCTCGCGGCGAAGCTGAAAAGCGCTCAGAACACGACGGGTAACTTCAACATGCTGGCCGCGGTCATCGCGCTCTTTGGCATTGGCAAGCTCCTGTTCAAGCAGCGCATGAAGCAAATCCGGAGCGCGCGCGCCCAGTCAGCAATGCCACTCGAGGCCCCGGCACTGGATCCTGCAATTCGGTCAAGCTAACCCGACGGCGGCACACCTGTGGCCGCCCGACGCTTCGCCCCTTGAATTTCCTGAACTGGGGCGATATGCGTCTCAACAACGTGGCGTGCACTGATGGTGCACGCCCGAATTGTTTCTGGGAGTCGCATTCGCGACCAACAAAGGATCGGGCCTATGGCAAAGCGTTGGTATTCTGTGAGCGTGCTGTCGAACTTCGAAAAGAAGATCGCCGAGCAAATCAGGACATCTGTTGAAGAGGCTGGCCTGCAGGACGAAATTGAAGAAGTGCTGGTCCCGACCGAAGAGGTCATCGAAGTGCGCCGTGGCAAGAAGGTCACCGCCGAACGCCGCTTTATGCCCGGCTATGTGCTGGTGCGTATGGAAATGTCCGACCAGGGGTATCACCTGATCACATCGACCAACCGCGTCA
>CAZWZG010000130.1:0-8905 GCA_964638245.1 uncultured Rhodobacterales bacterium | reverse complement strand
AGATCGCGCAATCCAGGCCGCGGAAAAGGCAATTGCCAACCCGCTTCTGGACGAGATTTCGCTGCGTGGGGCCAAAGGCGTGCTGATCAACATCACCGGCAGCCACGACCTGACGCTGTTTGAGTTGGACGAAGCTGCCAACCGGATCCGCGAAGAGGTCGACCCGGACGCCAACATCATCGTTGGCTCGACACTGGATACCTCGATGGAAGGCACGATGCGCGTTAGCGTTGTCGCTACGGGCATCGACGCCGTTGAACGGGTGGCAGAGCCGCCGGTTCCGCGTCGTTCGCTGGCCGAACCACTTGCGGCACCAGAAGAAGTGGCCGAGCACGTGGCTGAAGAGCCTGCCGAAGCCGTTTACGCTGAGGCCGCGCAGGTGGAAGAGCCGACCGTCGAGCCGTCGCTGTTCGAAGACGATCTGCCTCCCCCGGCGTATCAGCCAAGCGCGGCACGTCCCGCACGTCCGGCTCCGGGCACACCATCACCGGAAGCGCTGGCGCGTCTTGATGCTGCTGTACGCAAGCAGCCGGTGCGCGCCTACGACGAATCTGAGGCTGCACCGCAGCCCGCGCGTCAACCGGCGGCCGCGGCTGTGCCTGAAGAAAAACGCTTCGGCATCAACTCTCTCATCGGTCGCATGACCGGGCACTCCGAAGAGCCAGCGCGCGCGCAAGAGCGGACGCAGCCCCGCCTGACGGCCCGCGGCCCGGTTGGTGAGGATGAGTTGTCGCCAGAGGAAGAGCGGATCGAAATCCCCGCCTTCCTGCGCAGACAGGCAAATTAGGGTTAACAATTCAATCGTGCAAAAGGCCGGGGTGACCCGGCCTTTTTCGTTTTAATTCAGTGGCCTAAAGTGCCGATCGGCGACTTTGCGCACCTTTCTGCGCACCATGTTACATTCCGTTGCAAAGCGTGTGTTGAGCCGCGCGTCCGTTGATGGTTAGGGAACACCTAACGCGGAACCAATCCGCGCATAGAAACGGACTGAGGCGCAATATCGTGCAAACGACACTCAAATCGAAGATCAGCTTTACGGGAACCGGTTTGCATACCGGGCGTCCGGTGCGCGTGACGCTTCTGCCCGCTTCTGCCGAATATGGCATCTGGTTCAACCGCACGGATATTGAAGATCGCGACGCGATGATCCCGGCCCGCTGGGATGCGGTCGTGCCGTCCGAACTGTGCACGCGCATCTCAAATGGCGCTGGTGCAGAAGTCTCGACCATCGAACATCTGATGGCTGCTATCGCTGGGACGGGGATCACCAACCTTCTCGTCGAAATCGACGGTCCGGAAGTGCCGATCCTTGACGGAAGCGCGGCCAGCTTTGTCACGGGCATTCTGGCGCGAGGCATCCGTCAGCTTTCAGCGCCGGTTCGTGCATTCGAAATTCTGGACACCGTGTCGGTTCGCAACGGGCCGGCCTTTGCACAACTCGAGCCTGCGACCGGTCTTGAGATCGACTTTTCGATCGACTTCGAAGAAGCCGCAATCGGTCACCAGACCAAAGCCCTGTCCATGGCCAATGGTACCTTCGTGCACGAGCTTTGCGACAGCCGTACGTTCTGCCGCCGCGCAGATGTCGACGCGCTCCGCTCCAAGGGATTGATCCTTGGTGGAACGGTCGACAATGCCGTTGTCTTTGACGGTGCTTCAATCCTGTCGCCGGGCGGTTTGCGCCATTCGGATGAACCTGTGCGCCACAAAATGCTGGATGCCCTTGGCGATCTGGCTCTCGCTGGCGCGCCGATCCTTGGCCGTTACACGGGCGTACGGGCGGGTCATGCTCTGACAAATGCGCTTTTGCGGGGCCTGTTTGCGCGTCCCGAAGCCTATCGCATGGTCGAATGCGACACCTCCATGGTGGCGCGTCTGCCCGGTGCAGGTCTGACACGCAACGACGCCCCGCTTGCGGCCTGATCGCATCACGCTGTGCGTGGCACTGCCAAAATCGTTTTTCACCGCGAAATTCTGTGCTACCACACCCGGGTGCTTGCCCGTTCCGGGGTGATGAGGAAGCTTATGGCCTTGAATTTGCGTGTGTTTCGCTTGCCCAGCCTTGCGGTCGTAACCGCTGTGGCGCTGACGGCCTGTGGTGCCGTGACAACGCGCGAGCAACCACTTGAGAATTTTTCGCCCGGCGAAATCTATCAACGCGCCGAGTTCGAGCTAGAAGATGGCAACCCGGATGAAGCGGCGCGCTTTTTTGGAGAGGTCGAGCGGCTGTATCCCTATAGCTCGCTCGCGCGCCGGGCGCTGATCATGCAGGCCTTGTCGTTCCATCGTGATCGCTCTTACGAGGACTCTCGGGCGGCGGCGCAGCGGTATCTGGATTTCTATCCTGGCGACGAGGACGCGGCCTATGCCCAGTACCTGATCGCGCTCAGCTATTATGATCAGATCGAAGATGTGGGGCGCGATCAGGGGCTGACGTTCCAGGCCCTGCAATCCTTGCGCACCGTGATTGAGACCTATCCGAACACGGAATTTGCGCGCTCCAGCGTGCTGAAGTTCGACTTGGCCTTCAATCACCTTGCGGGTAAGGAAATGGAAGTCGGGCGCTACTACCTCAAGCGCGGGCACTACACGGCGTCGATCAACCGTTTCCGCGCTGTGGTCGAGGATTTCCAGACCACGACACACACGCCAGAGGCGCTCCATCGCCTTGTTGAGTCCTATCTGGCGCTTGGCCTGACGGACGAGGCTCAGACGGCGGGCGCGGTGCTTGGCTTTAACTACCAGTCCTCGGAGTGGTACGAGGACAGCTTCCGTTTGCTGACCGGGCAAGGGCTTGCGCCAGAGGTGCGGGGCAACAACTGGCTGGCCACCGTGTATCGCCAGATGGTCCGTGGGGACTGGCTCTGAGCCGCGCAAGGTGCTGAAACATCTCGACATTCGTGACATGCTGATCATCGAGCGGCTGACGCTCGATTTCGGCCCAGGCTTGACTGTGCTGACCGGCGAAACCGGAGCAGGCAAATCTATCCTGCTGGATTGTCTGGGCTTTGTGCTGGGTTGGCGGGGGCGTGCCGAACTGGTGCGCCAAGGGGCCGATCAGGGCGAGGTCACGGCGATCTTTGAAGCCAGCGCGGCGGTCAAGGCGGTGCTGCAAGAATCCGGTTTGCCCTCTGAGAACGAGGTAATCCTGCGCCGCGCGAACACGCAGGACGGGCGCAAGACGGCTTGGGTCAATGACCGGCGCGCCAGCGGCGAGGTGCTGCGCGCATTGTCCGAGGCGCTGGTCGAACTTCATGGCCAGCAGGACGACAAGGGGCTTTTGAACCCGCGCGGGCATCTGGACCTGCTGGATGCGTTTGGCGGGTATGATGACCTTTTGGTAGCCACGCGATCGGCTTGGCGCGATTGGTCAGGGGCGCGCAAGGCGCTTGATCAAGCCACCAAAGCGCATGAAGCGGCCAAGGCCGAAGAAGAGTTTCTGCGCTTTTCCGTCAGTGAGTTGGACGAGCTTGATCCCAAGCCCGGTGAAGACGCCGAACTGGACACGCTGCGCCGTCGGATGCAGGCGGCACGTCGCACGGGCGAGGGTATCGCGCGCGCCCATGCCGCCCTTGGGGTTGAAGGGGCCGAAGGGCGATTGATGGATGCCGAACGTTGGTTGGTCGATGCCTCCGGCGATCTGGACGATCTTTTGTCGGAACCGCTCGAAGCTCTGGCGCGGGCGCGCGACGCACTTGGCGAGGCCGAAGCCGGTGTAGCGCGCGCCATAGACGCGCTCGATTTTGATCCTGGCGCTTTGGACGCCGCCGAGGAGCGGCTGTTTGCGATACGGGCATTGGCGCGCAAGCATAGCGTTGCGCCGGATGAACTGGGCGCTTTCGCGGATGACCTACGGGCGCGAGCGCAGGGCCTGGACGAAGGGGAAAAGACGCTCACGAGCCTCGCATCAGCACTCAAGGACGCAGAAGCGGCGTTTGATGCCGCAGCGGATGCTCTGGGTGCAGCCCGTGCCAAGGCTGCAGAACGACTGGACGCGGCCATGGCCGACGAGCTTGCCCCGCTCAAGATGGAGCGCGCGGTTTTCACGACCGATATTGCCGAGGCGGAGCCCGGTCCGACAGGGCGTGACGCGGTGGCCTTCACCGTTGCCACGAACCCCGGTGCACCCGCCGGGCCGCTGTCGCGCATTGCATCGGGCGGCGAACTCAGCCGGTTTCTTCTGGCGCTCAAGGTCTGCCTGCACCGCGAAGGCGGGAGCGGCACGCTGATTTTCGACGAGATCGACCGGGGGGTCGGCGGGGCTACCGCCGATGCCGTCGGGCGCCGCCTTGCCGCGTTGGCCGAAGGCGCTCAGGTTCTCGTTGTCACGCATTCCCCGCAGGTTGCCGCGCGCGGAGCGCATCACCTTCAGGTGGCCAAATCGGTGGCTGGTGGTTTGACGCGCTCGGACGTCGCCCCGCTCGATGCAAAGGCGCGCGTGGATGAGATCGCCCGGATGCTGGCCGGTGACACTGTCACGGACGCCGCGCGCAAGGCCGCCGAGGCCCTTCTGGCACCCTGATCGCTCCAAAGGTCCGCAAGTATCCTCGGGGGGCGTTCCGGGTTTGACCCGGGACGGGGGGCAGACAGCCCCCCTTTTGCCCGTCCACTCCATGGGTTACACCGGTTGGGGGAGCTGGGATTGCACCATGCAGGACGGCGAAAAACGCGAAAATCCGGGATTGCTCGATCAGGCCGTGATGGCCTGCAAGGATGGCTGGCGGGTTTTGCGGCACCGGGGCCCCGGTCGGATCCAGTTCTGGTTCATTGCGCTGTGTATCGGGATCGCTGGAGGGTTCGTCGCCGTGGCGTTTCGCGCCGGGATCACGTGGCTGCAGGCGACGCTTTACGGCACCGATGACATCCGCCTGCTGCACAGCTTTGCCGAGACGCTGCCGTGGTACTGGCTTTTGATCCTGCCGATCATTGGCGGCTTGGTTGTCGGGCAGATCCTGCACCGGTTCACGCCGGACGGTCGTGTGCGTTCGGTCGCCGAAGTGATCGAAGGCGCGGCGTTGCACAATGGTCGGGTTGAAATGCGAGCAGGGCTGGCCTCGGCGGTTGCGTCCCTGATCACGCTGTCTTCGGGGGGCTCAACTGGTCGGGAAGGTCCGGTCGTGCATCTGGCCGGTGTGGTTTCGACCTGGGTGTCTCAGAGGATCAATGCAGACGGCATCACTGGGCGGGACCTACTCGGTTGCGCTGTTGCGGCGGCGGTGTCCGCCTCGTTCAACGCACCCATCGCGGGGGCGCTATTCGCACTAGAGGTCGTGTTGCGCCACTTTGCGGTGCATGCCTTTGCCCCGATCGTCATTGCGTCGGTGGCGGGCACCGTGGTCAGCCGGATCACGCTGGGGGATGTGACCGAGTTCACTCTCAACCAGTCCAATGCGCTGGCGTTCTACGTTGAATTACCCGCTTTTCTGCTGCTTGGTCTGATCTGCGGTATCGTGGCGGTCGCACTGATGCGGTCGGTGTTTTGGGCCGATGACATGGTAGGCACGGTGCAATCGCGCCTCGGCATTCATCGCTCACTCAGACCCGCTGCGGCGGGGGTGTTGCTGGGCATAATCGCGATCTATTTTCCACACATCATCGGTGTCGGGTACGAGACGACCACGGCGGCCCTGACGAACTCTCTCTTCCTTTGGGAGGCGATCGTGTTTTGCGCGATCAAGGGCGTGGCGGTGGTCATCACGATTTCGGGTCGCATGGGGGGCGGGATCTTTTCGCCGTCACTCATGATGGGCGCACTGACGGGCTTGTCCTTCGGTCTGATCGCGACGGCCATTTTTCCGGATGTTTCGGGGTCCGAGACCCTTTACGCGCTGGCAGGCATGGGGGCCGTGGCGGCAGCGGTTCTTGGCGCACCAATTTCGACGACGCTTATCGTTTTTGAACTGACCGGGGACTGGCGGGCAGGGATCGCAGTCATGGTGGCGGTGTCCATTTCGACCGCGTTCGCCTCAAAGCTGGTGCACCGATCGTTCTTTCTCAGCCAGATCGAGCGCAAGGGGAAACACATCGCGGCGGGGCCGCAGGCGTATTTGTTGGAAATGTTCCGTGCCAGCACGGTGATGCGGCCTGTTGGCGAATTGGACGCCGCGCAGATTGCGCTTCTTAAGAAAGCGCGTGCGCAGGGGCATGTTGTCGAACGACGTTCAACCTTGGAAAACGCGCTTCCCTTGTTCGACAAATCGGGTTGGACGGTTCTTCCCGTTGTCGATCCCGGCGACGCGTCGGATGCCGGGATTCTCGGGGCACTTTACCAGGTAGATGCACTCAAAACCTACAACAAGGCGCTGGCTGCGATTGCAGCCGAAGAGCATTCCTAGACCTGTTCGACCTGCAGATAGTCGCCTTCCATAAAGGCAATGTGCTCGGCAATGACTTCGACGGCTTCATTTGGCGTCTCGTAGCTCCACCCCGCGTTTTCGATGACACGGTTTTTCGCCGCGATGGAGAAATAGGTGGCATCGCCTTTGAACGGGGAGACGGTGGTGTGGTCGGTCTTGTCGAGAAACGCCATGGCGATGTCTTCGCGTGGAAAGTAGATCCGCGGCGGATATCCGTTCTCAGAAAGCTCCTGTGCATTCTGGCTTTCGGCAATGACGGCGCCGCCTGCGCGGACGGTCCATGTGCCCGGCGCTTTGCGGATCGTAATTCGGTCGGCCATGGCGGTCTCCTCTCGGGGTTGGTTACCCTTGGCAGCGGTGTGTGACAGGGTTGTGTCGCCCGTGACTTAGAGCGGTGCGGTGGCGTCGTCGAGCCAAGCGCGCGCATCCGGACTGACATGCGGGGAAATTTTCTCTTTCACTGCCGCATGATAGTCGTTCAGCCAGGCACGTTCAACGTCCGAGAGCAGTGTGGTGTCGACAAGCCGTCGGTCGATGGGCACCCATGTGAGGGTTTCCATTTCAAGATGCTCGCGGTCGTCTGCGTCGGGTAGAGGCGTGGCGGGTTGCACGATGACGAGGTTTTCGATGCGTATGCCGAATGCCCCTTCGCGATAGTAGCCCGGTTCGTTGGAGACGATCATGCCGGGCAGAAACGGCTGATCGGAGCGGCGCGACAGGTTCTGCGGCCCCTCGTGAACGCCTAAGTACACGCCGACCCCGTGGCCCGTCCCATGATCGTAATCCCACCCTTCGGACCACAGCGGCGCACGGGCCAGCGCGTCAAGATCGCGCCCGGCCAGTCCGGCCGGCCAGCGCGCGCGCGAAATCGCGATCATGCCTTGAAGGACGCGGGTGAAGGCGCGGCGGTGGATGCCCTCGGGATCGCCAATCGCGATCGTGCGGGTGATGTCGGTTGTGCCGTCCTCGTACTGCCCGCCAGAATCCACCAGCAGCAATTGTCCGGGCTTGACCGGCGCGTTGGTGCCTTCGGTCACGCGGTAGTGCACGATGGCGCCGTTTGCGCCAGCGCCGCAGATCGTATCAAACGAGATATCTTTGAGCGCATTGGTCGCGCGCCGTTTGCCTTCGAGCGCTTGAACGACGTCGATCTCGGTCAATTCACCTTTGGGCGCTTGGGCGTCGAGCCACGTCAGAAACTCGATCATGGCTGCGGCATCGCGCAAATGTGCGGCACGGGTGCCTGCAAGCTCGGTCTCGTTCTTTTGGGCCTTTGGCAGGATGCAGGGATCGCGTGCTTCGGCGATTTCGATGGCGTGCGCCGACAAAATGCTCGTCACCGCGAACGGGGCCGAAGCGGGGTCGACGCGCACAGGGCCTGTCAGTTGGCTGAGCGCGGTTTCAAAGGCGTCCCAATGGGCCAATGTGATGTCGGGGTCGGGGCCGAGCGCGTCGAATTTCGCTGGGTCCGAGAACAGATCGACTTTGCCAGAGGCGTGAAGGATCGCGAAGGCGTGCACCAGTGGGATGCGTTGGATGTCGCCGCCCCGGATGTTCAGGAGCCAGCAGATCGAATCCGGCAACGTCAGCACAGCGGCGCTGTGCCCTCCGTCCTTCAGGGTTTGGGCCACCTCTGCGCGCTTGGTTTCGTCGCCTTTGCCCGCAAGCGACGTTGGATGCGCGCGCACGGGCGCGGCCGGGCGCGCAGGACGGTCGCTCCAGATGCTGTCAATCAAGGGCGCGGACGGCTTCAACGCGATGTCATGCTTGGCAAGGGCAGCGTCGAGGGCCTTGATCTCTTTCGCGGTGTGCAGCCATGGGTCAAAGCCGACCGTTGCGCCTGAAGAAAGGTGGTCAGCCAGCCACGGGGCGAGGCGCGTGTCCGGCCAAGGCACGATTGTGAAGTTGACGGCCGTTTGCGCGCGACCTTGCACGCGGTAGCGGCCATCGACAAACAGACCCGCAGTTGTGGCGGTGACGGCGCAAAATCCGGCCGATCCGGTGAACCCGGTTAACCAAGCCAGGCGTTCATCGCACGGCGCGACGTACTCGCCCTGATGCACATCGGCCCGAGGCACGAGATAGGCGTCAAATCCTTCTGCGGCCATGGCAGTTCGAAGCGCGGCCAAGCGTATTGGGCCGTCAGCGGGATTGGTTTTGGCAGTGAATTCCTGAAACATGAGCGAAAGACTGCACCGCCGGCGCGGCGGATGCTAGCCCGAATTCAGGGAGCAATGTTAGGCTCGGTCAGCTTGCGCGTTTGAGGCGGTTACGGTTCCGCGGATCACTGTCAAAAAGGCTCGCCAATTGTTCGGTCATGGCGCCCGCTAGTTGATCGACATCTGTGATTGTGACGGCGCGATCATAGTAACGCGTGACATCGTGGCCGATGCCGATGGCGATCAGTTCGACGGCTTTGCGTTTTTCGACCATGGCGATCACGTCCCGCAGGTGCTTTTCAAGGAAGTTGGCGGGGTTGATCGACAGGGTCGAGTCATCCACCGGCGCACCGTCGGAAATCACCATCAGGATCTTGCGCGCCTCGGGGC
>CAZWZG010000129.1:8308-8981 GCA_964638245.1 uncultured Rhodobacterales bacterium | reverse complement strand
CGCGCGTCTAAGGTTTTGGAGGCGGCGATGGGATATCGCGTAGTCGTGGCCGGCGCGACAGGAAATGTCGGTCGGGAAATGCTCAACATCCTCGCAGAGCGCGAGTTTCCAGTCGACGAGATCGCGGCACTTGCGTCGCGCCGCTCGGTCGGGACACAAGCCAGCTTTGGCGATCAGACGATCAAGTGCCAGGATCTTGATACGTTCGATTTCACGGGCTGGGACATCGCGCTGTTTGCCATCGGGTCAGAGCCCACGAAGAAATACGCGCCCAAGGCTGCTAAGGCGGGATGCGTTGTGATCGATAACTCATCGCTCTACCGCTATGACCCGGATGTGCCACTGATCGTGCCCGAGGTGAATCCGGACGCGATTGAAGGCTATGCCAAGAAAAACATCATCGCGAACCCGAACTGTTCGACCGCGCAGATGGTGGTGGCTTTGAAGCCCCTCCATGATCGCGCAACGATCAAGCGCGTTGTCGTGTCGACGTATCAGTCGGTGTCCGGCTCGGGCAAGGACGCCATGGACGAGCTGTGGAACCAGACCAAGGGCATGTATGTGCCGGGTCAGGAGGTCGCGCCGTCGGTGTACCCCAAACAGATCGCCTTCAACGTCATTCCCCACATCGACAGTTTCATGGAAGACGGGTCGACCAAGGAAGAGTGGAAGA
>CAZWZG010000129.1:0-8275 GCA_964638245.1 uncultured Rhodobacterales bacterium | reverse complement strand
ACCTGCGTGCGCGTGCCCGTGTTCGTTGGTCATTCCGAAGCGGTGAATATCGAAACCGAGGAATTCCTGGACGAAGATGAAGCGCGCGAATTGCTGCGCGTCTCGCCAGGCATTCTGGTGGTCGATAAGCGCGAAGATGGCGGATACGTGACGCCCGTCGAGTGCGTCGGTGACTTTGCGACCTTTATCAGCCGGATCCGGCAGGACAGCACGATCGACAACGGCCTGAATTTCTGGTGCGTCTCGGACAACCTGCGCAAGGGCGCGGCACTGAATGCAGTGCAGATCGCCGAGCTGCTTGGGAACCGGATTCTGAAAAAAGGCTAAGGGCGCTCATTTCTGCCCGCTTTTGAGACTTGATTCCGCCGCGATTCGCGGCGGAATTCGTTAACAGTTTCAGAAGCTTGAACGATATCGGGATTTTGACGCTCTTTGTTTCCAGCTTTTGCAACTTTCTTAAGCGTATGGCATCTGGGCCAATCTCAGAGCGCTCTCTATGTAACGCCCTGAAATCGCGCGTTTATTTCCTCTCTTCGCCTAAGTTCGCCCCGGCTACACGCCTTCTTGAAGGTCTTCGCCCTTTTCTTGCCACAATTGCGCCCGCATTCGGCCCAACTCCCTGAGAAAGCATTAATTCGACGGCGCGGGCCTCTGCTGCAACTTCGGCCCCGTCGAGAGGATGGTACGGTACATGGTGCGCCAACGTTCAGGGCGCTCTGACGAGAGGAACGTCTAGTCCTCGCCGCCATTGCTCCCCAACACTTGGCAAACCTGCACCTGCGCTTCGCTTGCAAGGCCATAAGGGGATGAACATGGACGCTAAGCAGAAATATGACCGACAGTCGAAGACTGTCCGAAAACTGACCGAGGGGGCCCTCGATCTCCGCAATCATCGTCGCGCGTTGCCCGACGTGGACGCCGATCTGGTGTCTTCGCTGGTGCGCAACTGGTCCGCGCGCCGGGCCGCCTCGCCACGGCAAGCCGCGTGACTGAGGTGTTGATACAGGTCGCGCGCGCCCGTCGGCTGGCTGCGCTTGAAGCCGTCGCACGGCGCCGCGAGAACGTCTTTTTGACGGGTCGGACCGGTCAATCGTCGCGACCGCTGTTCCTCACAGCCTAAGTCGCGATTTTTCCGGTCGGCCCAAAACTATGGGCCGCCCCGTCATAGGTCAGAAGTGTGCCGTCGGCGATGTCGATCCATGCGCCATGCAGCGCAAGACGCTTTTGGGCCACCGCTTCTTCCACAAACGGGAACGTCAGAAGATTGGTGATCGAGGCCAGAATGGCCTCATGCTCAAAAGCCGCGCGCCGTACGGCTTCGTCCGCTTCTGGCAAATGTGCATATCGCGGGCGCAGGATATCCAGCCAGGCATCCACAAAATCGAGCGCACCACCACCTGCCGGCTCGCCGCTAGCGCAACTGTTGTAGCAGGCTTCGACCCCGCCGCAGCGGGAATGCCCAAGCACGATGATATGGGCCACCTTCAGGATCTTTACTGCGTATTCTATCGCCGCTGACGTCCCTGCCAGATCACTTTCAGGCCGGTAGGGAGGGACGAGGTTCGCGATGTTGCGGTGAATGAAGAATTCGCCCGCATCGGCGACAAATATGGACTCCACAGTCACACGGCTGTCACAGCACGCAATCACCATTGCCTGCGGCGTCTGCCCCTCCAGCGCCAGCCTTTTGTACCAGACTTCGTTGTCGGCAAACGATGTCGCGCGCCAGCCGCGATAGCGGCTCGCCAGGTAGGGCGGGATCGGTTTTGTGCGGTCCATTTGGTGCGTTCCCCAGTCGCTTGTTTTGCAACAAATTTTACGGACAAAACGCGCAACATCAACGGTTCGTTTGTCCAGATTGCCTAAGACGCTCGCGGGTGTTGGTACCGGAGGTGGTCATTTGGGCATTGTTGTAGAGCTTTGTCCGGCGGAATACGTCGAGCTTGAAGGCGAGCGTCTCGGTGCTCTTGCCGCCGATCTTGGAGAGGCGCGCGCAGGGCGTGTTTTGACGCGGGCCATGGAAGAAATCGGCGTCCGCCTTGCTCGTGTGCAAGCGGCCTATCAAGTTGGCGACGGCGTGCGTCTGAAGAAACATGCTCAGGGCTTGGCGGCCATTGCGGGGCAAATCGGCATGAGGGATCTTGTGCGCGTGGCGCGAGATATGGCCGACCTTTCAGAGCGAATGGACGGGGCAGCGCAGGCTGCCGTCATGGCGCGTCTAGCGCGCGTGGCTGAGGACTCGATGCTGGCTCTCTGGGATGTAAAGGGCGACGCTCTCGGATAGCTCTTGAAGGATCGGGCCAACCGGCTAGGCTAGTTGCAAAGAAGAGCCGGAGCAGACCATGGATCCCCTGCGTTTTGCAGAAAACACCGAAGACGCGATATCTCTTGTACCCGTATACGAAGAAGACGCCAGCTCATGGCAAAAGAGCCTGTCAGCTTTTGAAGCATCCTGGGTCGAAACATCTGGATTTAAGGCCAAGCCCGGAAGCGTTGTCGTATTCCCCGATGGAACCGGCGGAGCGGCTTGGGCGGCTGTGGGGATGGGCAAGCAAGGTGAGCCGCGAAACGAACGCTTTCCAATGGCCACTGCAAGAGAGCGGTTGCCGGTTGGCACATACAGGTTGGAAAGCAGCCTAGATGAGTCAGAGGCCGAAGCTGCACTATTAGGCTGGCTTTTGGCCGGTTACACGTTCGGGCGCTACAAAATCGCGCAAGAGGTGTCCGTCCATCTGGTCGCGCCAGACGGCGTGGATATCGCGCGGATCGAGGCCGTCGCCGCTGGCGAAGCCTTGACGCGAAACCTGATCAACACGCCCGCATCCGATCTGGGGCCAGCCGAATTGGCCGAAGCCGCTCTAGAACTTGCTAAAACCTACGGTGCGGAAGCCAGCGTCGTAGAAGGTTTGGACCTTTTGGAATCGAACTTTCCGATGATCCATGCCGTTGGTCGTGCCGCGGCACAGGCCCCACGCCTGATCGAGTTTCGTTGGGGGTCAAAGGGCCCGAAACTTACGCTGGTCGGCAAGGGCGTCTGCTTCGATACTGGTGGCTTGAACCTCAAGCCCGGTGCGTCCATGGGGCTCATGAAAAAGGATATGGGTGGAGCGGCAACGGTGCTTGGCCTCGCCTCAATGATCATGGAGCTTGATCTGCCGGTGCAGTTGCGTGTGCTCATTCCGGCCGTCGAAAACTCTGTTGGAGAACGGGCATTCCGGCCCGGCGATATCCTTACGTCTCGCAAAGGTCTGACAGTCGAAGTCAACAATACGGATGCCGAAGGTCGGCTTGTTTTGGCAGATGCGCTGACCCTTGCAGACGAAGAACAGCCCGATCTTCTTGTCACGATGGCAACGCTTACTGGCGCTGCCCGGGTTGCAGTTGGCGCAGATCTTGCCCCATTTTATGTCGATGACGACGAAATTGCCGCTGCTTTGTCCGAAGCGGGGCAACGGGCTCGAGATCCTGTGTGGCGTATGCCTTTTTGGGACGCCTACGAAACTCAAATCGAGCCAGGCATTGCTGATCTCGACAATGCCCCTAAGGGCGGCTTTGGTGGGTCGATTACGGCGGCATTGTTCTTGAGACGGTTTGTCACCAAGACACCGCGATATCTGCATTTCGACATATATGGTTGGCAGCTGAACCCGGCCTCCGGTCGTCCCAAGGGTGGCGTCGGCCAAGGGGCCCGAGCCCTGCTGGATGCACTTCCTGTTATCCTGGACCTGTGACAGACCGGCGCGAAACTGCTTCAAACGGGCGCGTCGCTCATGTTTCCCTCGAAGGGCACGCATCTGCAGACCGTTTTGTCGAAGGCGACCTGAAGCAAGTTTGGAATGAACCTTTTCTTCTGGATGCGCCAATGGGCCAACGAGAAAGGCAGTTGCTTCACGGTGATCCGTTCCTTGTGCTGGAAGAACGCCAGGGGTGGTGCTTTGGACGATCCGAAAAAGATGGGTATTGCGGCTATGTCCTGGAGAAAAACCTAACGACTGCGTCACAGACGACCCACCGCGTTGCAGTTCGCCAAAGCCATTTTTATCCTGAGGCTGATTTCAAGACGATCCCCACCGGCATGCTGTCCCTCAATGCGCAATTAAGGGTCCTCGAGTTAGACGATGCATGGGCGACGATTGTAACCCCGGCGGGGCACGCGTTTGTTCCAAGTGTGCACCTTCGTTCCTTGACGGAAAGGCAGCCAGATCTGGTGTCTACTGCAGAACTCATGATCGGCGTGCCGTATGTTTGGGGCGGAAACAGTGCATACGGGATTGACTGCTCAGGTCTGGTCTCGGCGAGTTGCCAAGCGGCGGGACTTCCATGCCCTGGTGACAGCGATCTTCAAGAAGGGCGGATTGGGGAGCCGATCGAAGGCACCATGGCGCTTTTGCGCAATGATCTCGTGTTCTGGAGGGGCCATGTCGCTATCGCTACAGGAGATGGGCGCATTATTCACGCGAACGCCCATGCTATGGCTGTGTCCTTCGAGGACTTTCACGCAGCGTGCCACCGGATAGAAGCCGCCGGCGACGGACCGGTCACGACGCGACTCAGGCTCTAGGGCTTGACGACCCGAATTAGTTTTCGGTCAAAGAATCGTAGAACTGTCCGTAGATCATGGCCACGCTTCAAGATTTGGCCATCCATGCCAAGCACACAGTACATGCCCTGTTTCGCGCGTAATCGAGGCCGTTTTTCAACGCGGTAGAGGGGGTTTTCGGCGCTATGACGGAAAATCGAGAAAACAGCGACGTCACTCAGGAAAGACAGGCCGTAGTCGCGCCATTCTCCTGCTGCAACCATTCGGCCATACACGGACATCAACGCGTTGAGCTCCAATTTATCAAACGCAACCTGATTTTGTGATGCTTCAGAGCGTAAACCGGGACTGTGCAGTGTCATAGGATAAGCGTGGCGCGCGGCGCAGATGAAATCAAGCATTGCCTTTGTTTTGACGCAAAATAACCGCGCGGACGTCTCGGACTTTCCCTCACGCCGCCGCGATTAAGGGCGACAACAGCCTTGTAGCGAAGACGCTATCCCCGGTGTCGCGGATTAACAGCCCCCACCCAGCCTGCGGCACCGGGGACCTTACTTCTGAACATTGCCAGTCAAAGCTGTTCGCGGGATCTGTCAGGAACTCGGTCGCAATTGTTTGATGACCGTGCAGGTCGGTGTTCTCAAGTCATGAAGAACCGAAAACGCCTCTGATGTCGGGTCCGTGGATTGCGTTGGCGAAACCATCTCAATCAGTACCGAGAAAAACGTCGGCGGTGTTTCTTTGACGGCCGCCAGTAGGTCCTCTGGGAGGTTCGGTATATTCTGGATCGCTACATGAACGTGATCCTTCGTCAGATCGCAGAGCCACTTGGTGTCTTGCGTCAACGCCGGGAAGTTGAAGGGGTCGAGTGTTTCGCCCTGTTCGACGTCGAGCTTGTAGTGTTCTTGCACGGTTAGTGGGTCGTCTGCGTCGTACCGTGTTGAGCGAAACTTCGCATCGATCTGATAGACCGGCGTTTGCGATCCAAAGTCCTTGGGGTCATGGAATTGCAATCCGACTTGACGCGCCTGAATTTCCAGACCGCTTGGAAGCAACAGTGTGAAAGGCTCTGTTGGATCCTCAGATATGGCTGCTGCCGTTTGCGGCAGACTGGCCACAATCAGTGTCAACAATACCGGAATGCGCATATTCAGACCTCCGACCAAAAGCGTCGGAGGTCATCTGCGTCAGGGCAAGCGGAACGTCAAAAAGTGGAGTGTTGAGCGGAGATCCGTCGTGTTTTCAACGATGGTAGGCGCCTTTTTGCGGAATTGTTTCCCTCATGCAAACTGTCCCTGACAAAACCACCCTGAAGACACGGCGCCACCATGGGCATAATAGAGCCATAGCCGCTGACCGTCGGTCGTTGTCACCCGCCAGTAATCCCGCGTGCCCGAGCGCCAGTCGGGCTCGTCCAGCCACCACTCCGGTGCAATCCGCTCCGGTCCTGTGGCGGACAGGGTTTCAAAGCTGCGTTTACGCCAGCGGAACCCATGGGGCAGGGCGGGGGCATCCGGGGCATCCACAAGTTCGGGCCGCCAGAGCAAAAGCGGACGTGGCAGCGTGGGCGCGGGCCAGTCGCTGGCAGGCTCTGACCATGCCGCAGCCAGCGTGATGGCAGATTTTTCGGGGATGTGACTGTCGCCGGGATGGCGCCGGGTTATGCTTTCCAGCCCGATGCGCGCTCCAATCCGGCCGATCAGATCGGCAAAGGCGTCGCTGCCTTGCGCCATGCGCTCGCGCCCCTCGGCGGCGGCCTTGGCGTGGCCCCCGTGCTGTTCGGCATGGACCGGTTCGGTCTCGACGGCCTCCAGGCGCAGGCGGTCAATACCAAACCCGGCATCGATTTCGTCGATCTTCAGGAGCAGAAGCGGGCGAATCCGATCCGGTCGCGCAGAGGGACGGGCCAGCCCGACGCGCACCGATTGCATCGTGTGGTCTGCGCGCGAACAATCCAGCCGCACGGTGCGGGCCCCGCGCCCGGCGGCGGTCAATTTGGCTTCCAGCGCGGGCAGAAGGCGGTCGATCCCCGCGATGATATCTTCGGTCAGGCCAATCGGGTCGGGCAAGGTCAGGCGGACACCAAAATGCGGGGCCGCGCGGGCGGGCGAGACCGGCTCGGGCGCCACGCCCAGTGCTTGGTCCAACCGCCGAACCAAAGGCTGTCCGAACCGCCGCGCCAAGGCGGCACGCGGTTGACCGATCAGGTCACCGATCCGGCGCAGGCCAAGGCGCGCCAGTTCGCTGGAAATGCTTTCGTCGATGCGCAGGGCTGCCACGGGAAGGGGAGCGATCCTCTGGCGGGTTTGCCCCGGGTCGGCAATCCGAGAGGTGTCTGCGATCACGCGCGCAGTTTTAGGGGCAGGGCCGCCGCGTTCCCAATGGCGGCGTTTGACGGCGCGGCTGCGGGTGGCATGGGCTTCCTGGTCTATAGCATCACCCGAGCGCACAGGATCCGCTCCACGGCCCGCATAGCGCGCCAGCGCCCAAGCCGCGCCCGGCGTGTCGGCAATGCCGATTGCGACGCTTAACCCCAGATCGGCACAGTCTTCCTCCAATTGCTGGATCAGCGCGACCTCGCCGCCAAAAAGATGGGCGCAGCCTGTCAGATCGATGGTCAGCCCGTCGGGGGGCGCCAGGGCCACCCAAGGACTGAACTTGCCCGCCCAGCGTTGCAGCGCGCTCAGGAAATCCGCCTCGGCCTGTGCGTTGCGCAGGCGGGTCAACAGGGCGGGGCACATGGCCTGGGCATCCCGCACCGGCTGGCCCACCGTCAGCCCCTCGGCGCTGGCAGCGCTCGACAGTGAGGACAGGAATTGCGCATTGCCCACAGCCTCGACCACGGCCAAGGGCGCGTCGATCGTGCCACGGTCCAGCCGCAGCAGGCGTTCGGCTCCCAGACGCGGGAACCAGATGGAAAGAATACGGCGATGAGCCATGGCAGCGGCACTAATGTTCACATTTTGTTCCAATCTAGGGCCGTCTGCGATCGGAGTCGAGTCTCTCGGGGGCGCTCACTGCGTTCGCGATTGGGGCTTTGCCCCTTGCCCCCAGGATATTTGTGTCCAGATGAAGGGAGCCGAGGGGCAAAGAGAAACCGGCCCGAGGTGTCCCCGGGCCGGTTCATGGTTCAGTCCCGCAGCTTCACGAGATCGCTCATCAGGCCTTCGGTCCCATTGTGAACCGTCAGCCGTTCGACCTTACCCGCGATGGCTTCAAGAGCTTCAAGCTCCTTCAGCCGCAGCATCACCGGGTTCTCGGCCATCACCTTGGCGGTGTTCAGAAGCGACCGCGTTGCGTTCGTTTCTTCACGGCGCCGGATGACGTTGGCCTCGGCTTCCTTTTCCGCCGTGACCACCCGGTTCAGGATCTCGCGCATCTCGCCGGGCAGGATCACGTCCTTCAACGCGATCTCACCCACCTCGAGCCCGAGCTTGGCCATTTCGACCCGGACCTTGCCCGCGGCTTCGTCGGAAACCGCAGTCTTGTCCGCCAAGAGCGCATCCAGCGTCTTGGCTCCAAGCGCCTTCCGGAAGGCCAGCTGAAGCGCCAGGTGCAGCGCTTCGGCAAAGTCCTTCACGGCCCGCATGGCGAGCAGTGGGTCGACCACCCGGTAGTCCGCCGTCAGGTTCACCCGAAGCGTCACCCGGTCCGCGGTCAAAAGCTCTTGCCCGACCACGTCGTGGGTTTGCCAACGTGTTTCGATCAGCTTGACCACATGCTTGCGGCCCAACT
>CAZWZG010000128.1:0-9032 GCA_964638245.1 uncultured Rhodobacterales bacterium | reverse complement strand
AGCCGGATCGAACTGGAATACGGCCTGCCGGTGCGGTTCGAGCCATCGCAGTTCACCTCGGCGCGCTGGGTGCATGGGCCCAAGGACAAGGTCGATGCCTTCGTGAACACCAACAAGGGCCATATCGCCGAGGACAATGACGGCGACGTCGTCTACCTGACGCGCCTTCAGTGGGACATCGACCGCATCGAACGGGACCATCCCGATCTGACCTTGTCTGCGACCAAGGAAATGATGGTCTAGGCTCACTTAGCGAAAACCTGCAGCTTTCGGTTTTGGCGCTTCGCAACGGCGCTGCGCTGTGTAATGTTATAACATACGTTCTCGGCAGTTTTCGCGAAAGGATGACCATGCGTGCTCTGTTGACCCTCCCTTTGATCTTCGTTTCTTCTTTCGCTTTGGCCGAAGACAGCAAGCACCTGTCCGCCAAAGATGGTGTCGAGGTCTTGCACGCCTGGGTCCCGGCCACGTCCCACGACCACGGGCGCATCTACATGGAAATCGCCAATGAAGGGGCCGCGGATGTTGTCCTGGTCAAGGCGTCGTCTGACATCGCCGACGAGATCGTGCTTGTCGCGCTCGACTACACCGCCGATGGAGCCAAAGAGAAAGCACTCGGCGCTTTTCCGATCAAAGCGAATGCCGAGATTGACCTCACGCCCGATGGTCTATTTCTTGAGGTAGACGGCCTCAACAAACCCCTCAATGAAGGCGATGAATTTGAGATCCGACTTGTCTTTGATCCGATCGGCGCGCTCGACGTTCATGTCGCGGTTGAAGCTACTGATGCTACTCAGCATTCTCACGCCGGTCATTCTCACTGACGCGAGCGCTGACGAAGCCGCTTGGCGCCTGCTCGGGGCTGTAAAGATCGAAGAAAAAGGCGAGGGCTTGAACTGGGAAGCGGTGAAGACGTTTCCAGACGACCTGCGCGCCGCAAGTGATGGGTTTCGCATCACCGGGTTCGCTGTCCCGATCGTTCCGGAACCTTACGTTCAGACCTTCCTTCTGGTCGCCGATCCCGAAGATTGCCCTTTTTGTGGATCTTCGGGCTACGGTCCATCGCTTGAAGTGCACCTGAAACGGCCCATCGCGGATTTGACCGAATTCGATGTGGTGACACTGGAAGATCGCCTTGAGTTGATCGAAGACCCCATGACGTTCCAGGCATATCGCCTGATGGACGCTGTTCCCATGGGCTCGCAGGGGTAAACCATGCAGGTGTGGATAAGTCTGCGGATAATCCATGAGCAACAGCTTGACCCAAGGGCAAGATTTCTCCGCTCTTGGCAGACGATCCAACGAAGATTGACCCTGCACCACCAATAGGATAGCCACGTTCCAGCAAATGGGGCTTGTGGATAAGCCCGGTGCCACGCGGCGCTTCATCCGGACCTTGCAAAGACGTACGGGCCAAAATGCGGTCCGTGAACAACGGACGGTAACAAACGGACCCTTATGACAAAATTCACAGATCTCAATCTGTCACCAAAAGTTCTGAAAGCCGTTGAAGAGGTTGGCTATGAAACGCCAACACCGATTCAGGCTGGTGCCATTCCCGCAGCGCTAGAGGGCAAGGATGTTCTTGGCATCGCGCAAACCGGGACGGGCAAAACCGCCTCCTTCACATTGCCGATGATCAATGCCTTGGCCCGAGGTCGCGCGCGGGCGCGTATGCCGCGTAGCCTTGTGCTTTGCCCGACACGGGAATTGGCCGCGCAGGTGGCTGAAAACTTCGATGCCTATTCGAAATACGTTAAGCTCACCAAAGCGCTTCTGATCGGTGGTGTTTCCTTCAAGGAACAGGATGCGCTGATCGACAAGGGCGTGGACGTTCTGATCGCAACGCCTGGGCGACTTCTCGACCATTTCGAGCGCGGCAAACTGCTGTTGACCGGCGTGCAGATCATGGTGGTTGATGAAGCCGACCGGATGCTCGACATGGGGTTCATCCCTGATATCGAGCGGATCTTCAGCCTCGTGCCTTTCACGCGGCAAACGCTGTTTTTCTCGGCCACAATGGCGTCCGAGATCGAGCGGATCACCAACACGTTCCTGTCAAACCCGACAAAAGTCGAGGTTGCGCGTCAGGCGACGGCGTCCGAGACGATCACGCAAGGTGTGGTGATGTTCCGGGCCTCGCGCAAGGATCGCAACGCCAAGGAAAAGCGGGAGCTTTTGCGCGCACTGATCGATGCCGAAGGCGAAGCGTGTTCGAACGCAATCGTGTTCTGCAACCGGAAGACCGAAGTCGATATCGTCGCCAAGAGCCTGACCAAGCATGGCTACAACGCGGCACCAATCCACGGCGACCTTGATCAGTCCCAGCGGATGCGCACGCTCGACTCGTTCCGGGACGGAAGCTTGCGCTTTCTTGTGGCCTCAGATGTCGCGGCGCGCGGGCTGGATATCCCGGACGTTAGCCATGTTTTCAACTACGACGTCCCTTCGCATTCCGAGGATTACGTGCACCGTATTGGACGCACGGGACGCGCCGGGAAATCCGGTAAGGCGATCATGATTTGCGCCGGCAACGACGCGAAGTATCTGGACGGCATTGAGAAGCTTCTCGAAAAGCCTGTGCCACCGTTGGACAACCCGCTGAAGTCCAAAGAAACGGAAGCAACGCCCGAGAAGGCTCCGGCACCTGAAGCGAAAGAACCCGCGCCGAAAGTCGAAGCCGAACAGACCAAGCCGGACACCACCGAGAAGCCGAAATCGCGCAGCCGCTCGCGGGGACGCGGCGGTCGTGGTGGCGGGCGGGATGCGGATGTCGTCGGACTTGGCGATCACCTGCCCGATTTCATTGCCCAGAGTTTTGAAGAACGCCTGGCAAGCTGAGAAAGCGAGGGGCCAGCCCCTCGCGCTCCCCAAAGTATTTCCAACAAGAAGACGTTAGCTGAGGCGGCTGATGATGACGGTCGTTTCCGGCTTTTTGCCGATTTCGCTTTCGGCGGATCGCCGAGCCACGCGGCGTAGTTCTTCTTCGAGGGCGGCGCCATCACGGCGCGTCTTGGCGCTGGACCGTCCGACGAACTGGCTCAGATCCTCTTCGATAATTTCAACGAGGGGCGCGTTCGAGGTTCCCATGTCCGGAAGGCCCATCGCCTCGCACCACGGATCGCCGATCGCTTCGCCATCTTCGTCAAGAATGAGCGTGATGGTCAGATGCCCGTTGAGCGCCATACGGATCCGGTCCCGGATCACGCCGTCCAGCGCGCCGACATACGCCTTTCCATCGTAGTAGACCCGCCCGGTTTCGATATACTCGGCGACCTCCGGCGTACTGCCGGAGATATCCAGCATCGTTCCGTTGGGCGCGACAACCGCAGGAATACGGCCAGCAAGCTTCATGTGTTCGCGCAAGTGGCGGTGTTCGCCATGCATCGGGATGACCATCCCGGGCTTGGTCAAATCGTGCACCGCCTTGATATCGGGGCGATTTGCGTGACCCGAGACGTGGTAGAGGCCCGATGCGTCATCAATGACGTCAACGCCCTGCTCGGAAAACGCATTCATGATGCGGATCACGCCGGCCTCGTTGCCGGGGATTGTCTTGGAAGAAAAGAGGAACGAATCCCCTTCTGCCATGGTCAGCCCGAGGTACTTACCACGGCTCAGCTGTGCCGATGCCGCGCGACGCTCGCCTTGGCTGCCCGTGACGATCAGCATCAGATGATCGCGAGGGATGTCGCGCGCGTCTTCGGGCTGAACGGTTTTTGGAAAATCGGCCAGCACACCCGATGACACGCCCGCCTCGACCATCCGCCGCATAGCACGCCCCAGAAGACAGACCGAGCGCCCTGCCCGCTCACCGGCTTCGGCGAGCGTCTTGAGGCGGGCGATGTTGGAGGCGAAGGTCGTGGCGACGACCATGCCTTTTGCGGAGCGGATCAGTTTTTCGATTTCAGGACCGACGCTGGCTTCTGATCGTCCCGGATGCTGCGAAAAGACATTGGTAGAATCGCAAATCAAAGCGTGAAGCCCGTCGCCCGCAACATCCGCCCATAGATCGGGATCAAAAGGTTCGCCAAGCACCGGCGTCTGGTCGAGTTTGAAGTCACCCGTGTGCAGGAGGCGCCCTTTTGGCGTGTCGATAACCAGCCCCGAGCTTTCAGGGATCGAATGGGAGACTGGTAGAAACGACACCTGAAACGGTCCAGCAGGGATCATCGACGGATAGGCCGAGGCGATGTGAACCGCCTTTGGATCGCCGCCATGCTCCTCGATCTTGCGCATGGCATGGATCGAGGTAAAGGCTCGGGTATAGACCGGCGCCTTCAGCTTGCTCCAGAGATGCCCAAGCGCACCAACGTGATCCTCATGTGCGTGCGTTATGAAAATCGCTTCGATGCGATCCGCACGCGCTTCAAGCCAGCTGATGTCAGGCAGGATCAGATCAACGCCCGGTGTCGTGTCCATGTCCGGGAACGTCACGCCTAGATCGACGACGATCAGCCGTTCGGCATCCTCGGGACCATAGCCATATACATAGCAATTCATCCCGATCTCCCCCGCGCCGCCGAGGGGGAGGTAAATCAATCTGTCTGAGGCCATTAGGCTGCCTGATCCTTGTTATATTTGTGGATGACCGTCAGGCCATGCATTGTGAGATCATCTTCGAAAGCGTCAAATAGCACGTCGCCCTGGTTAAACAATGGGGCAAGGCCGCCTGTGCCGACGACCGTCATGGGTTTGCCGTACTCGGCCTTGATGCGCGCGCAGGTCTCCCGCACCAGACCGACATAGCCCCAGAAGACGCCCGACTGCATGCAGGCCACCGTGTTCGTGCCGATGACTTTCTCGGGCTTGGTCACATCCACATGGGGCAAAGCAGCGGCCGCCTGATGGAGCGCTTCGAGGCTGAGGTTCACGCCCGGCGCGATCACGCCGCCCACATACGCGCCATCTTCGGCGACCACATCAAATGTCGTCGCTGTGCCGAAGTCGACCACGATCAAGTCACCGCCATGCCGATCAAAGGCCCCTGCCGAGTTGACCAGGCGGTCGGGACCAACAGCAGTGCCGGGGTCCACGCGGGGCTCGGTCGGAAGTTGGCACTCGGGTTTACCGACGACCATGGGCCGGGTGCCGAAATAGCGGTCCGCAAAGACCCTCAGGTTGAAAACGACGCGGGGTACGGTGGACGAGATGATGATCTCGTCAATATCCGCTTCGACATTCTGGAACCGCATGAGCGTGGTCAACCAGACGTAGTACTGGTCCGCCGTTCGCGTAACTTCTGTCGCTTGCCGCCAGCTGGCAATGAAGCGTGTCCCGTTCCAGATCGACATGACCGTATTGGTGTTGCCGCAATCGATGCAGAGAAGCATTCGCCCTGCCCTCCCTCAGAAATAGACATCCGCCGCCGTGATCGTCACGCGGCCTTTGGATGTTTCAAGGATCAGATTTCCGGCCTCGTCGACCGTTTCGAACCGTCCTTCGATCGTGTCACGCATGGTCCGCGCGGTGATGGTTTCCCCAAGGCGCGCCGCGTTTTCCAGCCATGCTTCGCGCACCGGCTGAAATCCCATGGTCTCGAAAATGCGCTCTTGTGTGGCATAACAGTCCGCCAGCGTATCGAGAAAGACCAGCGGATCCACAGGATCGCCGCCATAGTGGGTCAGTGACACGGGGTGGATCATGTCGGCCTCTCGCCGTGGCGGCGCGTGCGCCAGATTGACGCCAACGCCAACTGACAGCCAATCGATGCGGCCTCCCGAGGTGACGGATTCCAGCAAAATTCCTGCAATCTTGCCCCCGTGATACAGCACGTCATTGGGCCATTTGACCGAAAGCCGGGTGCGGTCGACATACATCGCCAAAGCTTCGAACAAGGCGTTCGCGGCGAGGAAGGACCGTAGCGCAGCATCACCTGCCGACCCTGTCGGCCGGAAAGCCAGTGTCGCGGCGAGATTACCTATTCCGCTAATCCATGGACGTCCCCGGCGCCCATGGCCACCGGTCTGTTCAAGGGCGACGATCCAGGTTGGGCCTCGCAATTCATGTGCGATCCGCGCCGCTTGTGCATTCGTGCTGTCGACCGTGTCCAGAACGATCCGGTCATAGCCCTCGGGCCAAACGCGGTTGCGCTCAGTTGACAAGAGCCAACGACGCGGCCGACGCCATGGCCTCGATCCCGAACAGGTTCACGATCCCAAGGACCATGATCGCCGCAGACGCCATAAGGACACCCCAGAGGATGGGTGAGGTTGTCTTGTCCAGCGGCTCGGTCTCTTCGCCAAAGTACATCAGATAAACGATGCGCAAGTAGTAGAACGCGCCGATCACCGAGGCGATCACGCCGAGCACGGCGAGCCATGTCAGGCCTGCGTCGACTGCGGCCAAGAGGACGGCGTATTTGCCAAAGAAGCCCAAGAACGGCGGCACGCCCGCGAGGCTGAACAGAAGGATCAGCATCGCAATCGCGCGCGCGCTGTCGGTGCTTGAGAACTGACTGAGCGCGTTGATGGTCAGCACGGGTTCGCCACCCCGCTCCATCGACAGGATGAAGGCAAAAGTGCCAACGTTCATCGTGACGTAGATGGCGATGTAGATCAGCATGGCTTCGACGCCTTGTGCTGTGCCCGCAGCGAGCCCCATCAGAGCATAGCCCATGTGGGCAATCGACGAATACGCCATCAGGCGCTTGATGTTGGTCTGCCCGATCGCAGCGATGGCACCAAGGAACATCGAGACGACGCTGAGGAAGGCCAGGATCTGCTGCCAGTCCGCTGTGATCCCGCCAAACGCGTCGTGGACCACACGGGCGAAAAGGCCCATCGCGGCGACCTTCGGTGCGGTGGCAAAGAATGCCGTGACCGGCGTCGGCGAACCTTCATAGACGTCCGGCGTCCACATGTGGAAAGGCGCGGCAGAGACCTTGAAGGCCAGGCCAGCGGTGATGAACACGAGACCGAACAGCAAGCCGAGCGGCACGTCACCAGCTGTGGCTGCTTCGATGATCCCGTCGAAACGCGTTGTGCCGGCAAACCCGTAAGTGAGCGAGGCACCATAAAGCAGAAGGCCGGACGACAGTGCCCCGAGGACAAAGTACTTCAGGCCAGCTTCCGTGGACTTGGCACTATCCCGTCGCAGCGAAGCAACCACGTAAAGTGCTAGCGATTGAAGCTCCAACCCCATGTACAGCGCGATCAGGTCGCCTGCCGAAACCATGACCATCATGCCCACAGCGGCCAGTGTGATCAGGATCGGGTATTCGAACCGCAAAAGATCGCGGCGTGCCATGTAGCCTTCGCTCATCAGCATGACGATGGCCGCTGACAACAGGATCATGACCTTGGCGAAACGCCCGAACGCGTCTTCGACGAACATGCCCCCAAATGCCGACACCGCCCCGCCCGAGCGGAACCCGATCCAGACCGCGACGGCCACCAGGACCGCACTGGTGGTCCAGAGCATCATCGAGGCCAGCTTGTCCTTGCCCCCGTACACGCCCACCAACAAGGCGACCATGGAATAGGCCGCCAGGAAGAACTCTGGCAGGATCGCTGTGAAGTCAGTTGCGGTCATCGCAAACGTCCTTAGTTCTGCGCCAGGCGCGTTGTCGTGTCGGCTGTGTCCAGCCCGGCCTGGTAATCAACAAGCAGCGCCTCGACCGAGGGACCGATGATGTCGGTCACAAGGCTGGGATAGACGCCGAGAAGGAGGGTCATGAACACGAGCGGCGCAAAGATCCAACGCTCACGCGGGGTCATGTCCGTGATCGACTTCAGGCTTTCCTTGATCAGATCGCCCATGACGACGCGTCGATAAAGCCAGAGCGCATAGGCCGCCGACAGGATCACACCGGTCGCGGCCACCGCAGCGACCCAAGTGTTGGCCTGGAACATGCCCAGCAATGTCAGGAATTCGCCGACGAACCCGGACGTTCCTGGCAAACCGACGTTTGCCATCGTGAAAAGCATGAAGATCAGCGCATAGGCTGGCATCCGATTTACCAACCCGCCGTAGGCGTCGATATCGCGTGTATGCATCCGGTCGTAAATCACGCCGACACAAAGAAAGAGCGCACCCGAAATGAAGCCGTGGCTGATCATCTGGAAGATCGCGCCATCGAGGCCCTGCTGGTTGGCCGCAAAGATGCCGGCGGTCACAAAGCCCATGTGGGCGACCGACGAGTACGCAATCAGCTTCTTCATGTCCTCCTGCATCAGCGCAACGAGCGACGTGTAGACAATCGCGATCGCCGACATCCAAAGCACGAGCGGTGCGAGAAGGTCGGACGCAACCGGGAACATCGGCAGGCTAAAGCGAAGGAAGCCATATCCGCCCATCTTCAACAGGATCGCTGCCAGTACGACTGAACCCGCCGTCGGGGCCTGCACGTGGGCGTCGGGCAACCATGTGTGCACCGGCCACATCGGCATCTTGACGGCAAAGCTGGCAAAGAAGGCCAGCCAAAGCATCGTCTGAAGCCCGCCGACCACATGTATCCCGAGCACCGTGAATTCTTCTGAGCCGAAGTTGTGATCCAGCAATCGGACGATATCGGTCGTCTGCGCATCCACATACATCGCAATCATTGCGACCAGCATCAGGACCGAGCCGAAGAAGGTATAGAGGAAGAATTTGATGGCGGCGTAGACCCGGCTCGACATCGAAAATCCGGCGAATTCTTTGGTGCCCTTCGAACCCCATACGCCGATGATCAAAAACATCGGGATCAGGCTGCCTTCGAAAAAGAGGTAGAACACCACAAGGTCGAGCGCACAGAAAACGCCCAGCACTAGGGTCTCCATCACCAAAAAAGCGATCATATAATCGCCGACCCGCTTAGTGATCGACGTCCAAGACGCAATCACGCAAATCGGGAAGAAGAACGTCGTTAGCAGGACGAAGAGGATCGAGACGCCATCGACGCCCATCTTATATTGGACGCCCGCCAGCCAAGGGACTTCTTCGACAAGTTGATAGTCGCCGAGACTTGGGTCGTAATAAGCCACATAGACGAAAATCGAGACCAAGAAGACGGCCGTCGATCCAAGCAATGCAATCCATCGCGCGCTCTG
>CAZWZG010000127.1:0-9033 GCA_964638245.1 uncultured Rhodobacterales bacterium | reverse complement strand
GCGCGACACGTTCTATTGCATCGGTACAGTCGCGGGTCCGCACCCCTACCCCGCGATGGTCCGTGATTTTCAGGCCATCATCGGCAAGGAAGCCAAGGAACAGATGCTTGAAGCCGAAGGTCGGCTGCCTGACACGATCATTGCTGCCATCGGCGGTGGCTCCAACGCCATGGGGCTGTTTTATCCGTTCCTTGACGACAAGGACGTGTCGATCATCGGCGTTGAAGCTGGCGGCAAGGGCGTGAACGACAAGATGGAGCATTGCGCGTCGTTGACCGGGGGGCGTCCGGGTGTGCTTCATGGCAACCGGACGTACCTGCTGCAAGACGACGACGGACAAATCCTCGAAGGCTTCTCGATTTCCGCGGGGCTGGATTACCCCGGCATTGGACCCGAACACGCGTGGCTCAACGACATCGGACGCGCGCAATACGTCGCGATCACGGATGTCGAAGCGCTGGACGCGTTCCAGATCTGTTGCGAGCAAGAAGGCATTATTCCGGCGCTCGAACCATCGCATGCGTTGGCCCATGTCCTGAAAATTGGGCCCGATCTCCCGAAGGATCACATCATCTGCATGAACATGTGCGGCCGCGGCGACAAGGATATCTTCACGGTCGCCAAAGCGCTCGGCATGGACATGAACGAAGAATAGGCTTCTTCAACTGGACATAAATATCCCGGGGTCTGGGGAAGAGCCCCAGCGCGCCGCAGGCGCCCCCCTGTGTTGGCGAGGCCTTACAGGCCGAGCCTTCTAGAGAGCTGTGGGTGGCGTTTCACCACGGAAAAACGCATCCAGATTATCCAGCGCAAGAAATCCCATCGCGTCCCGCGTGGCGCGGGTGGCGCTTCCGACATGGGGCATCATGAAGATATTCTTGTGCGCGGCGAACGCCGGGTTGCCGCCGGGTTCGTCGACAAAGCAATCAAGTCCAGCGCCCGCAAGCTGACCGCTCTCAATCGCATCCACCAGTGCGGCTTCATCGACAAGTGCCCCGCGCGCCGCATTCACGAGTATTGCGCCCTTGGGTAGCATGGCGAGCCGCTCTGCATTCATAAGACCTTTCGTTTCAGGCGTTGCGGGGCAGTTCAGGGATAGGAATTCTGACACCGCCAAAAGGGACTCCAGCGTGTCGTGATAAACTGCGCCTTCAGCTTCTTCGAGCGGGCGGCGATTATGATAGTGGATTTCCATATCAAACCCGCGCGCCTTTTTGGCGAGCGACCGCCCCACGCCACCCATGCCGACAATGCCAAGCCGCGCGCCGCTCAACTGCGTGCCGACCATGAAGGCCGGGGACCAGAAGTCCCACTTGCCGTCACGCACCATGCCGTCTCCTTGAACGGCGTGACGTGCCGCGCCAAGCATCAGAAGAAACGCCAGTTCGGCCGTGGCGTCCGACAAAACGCCGGGCGTGTTCGTGACCGTAATGCCCTTGGCGGCAAGCGCCTTCAGGTCGCAATGATCGGTTCCAACCGAGTGGTTCGCAATGATCTTCAGGCGCGGATTCAGATGTGCAACAACATCGGCAGAGAAATGCTCGGAGTGACAGGGGATCATCGCGTCGGCCTTGGCGCTCATCGCGATAATTTCGTCCGCCGTCCCCGCCTCGTCCACGTCTTTGAGGATGACGTCATAGTCCCGGCGCGCACGCTCCAGCGTGGCCGCGGACAGGTGGCGCGGAATCCAGACAGTGGGGCGGGTCATGTCAGTCGCGTTTTTTGCGCAGCGTGCGGATGAAATCAAACACCGCTAGCGCCGCAGTGAACCCGATGATCAGGATCAGATCGACGCGTGGCACCTCGTAGACGAGGATGAACAGAAAGCCACCGAAAACGATCAGGGCAAAAATGGCGAGGATGCGGTTCATGGAATCAAACTACTCCTGACTGTCGGCCCAGTCCATGAGCCATTTCGCGCTGCGCAAAAGCCGCGCGTCGTTTCCTTTGGGGCCGACAAGCTGTACGCCCATGGGCAGACCGTTTGAAGCCGTGAGCAAGGGCACCGTGACGACGGGTGTGCCGCAGAGCGTCCAGAGCCCGTTGAAAATACTGTCGCCGGTCGTCTCCAGCCCTTCGGGTGCGGGACCAAGCGCGGCGGGGCACAGGATCGCGTCGCAGCGCTCGAAGATCTCTTCAAGCGCGGCATTGAGGATTTTGGGCCAGTCAAGGGCCGCAAGGTAATCCCGGGCGACAATGGCGTTGCCTTTTTCGATGGCCTCGCGCGTGGGCGCTTTCAGGACGTCAGCGCCGTCGCGGCCGTACTTGTAGTAGTAGCGCGACATTTCGGCGAAGTTGATAGTCGCGCGCTGCTCCTCGGCCTGATCGAACAAGCTCGGAAGCGGGCAGTCGAAGGCCTGATCTTCAAGAGCTGCGGTCAGCTCGGCCATGGCTTCGGTCAGTTCGGGATGCATCCTGTCTGCTCCGGGCAGCGGAACAGATGCAAAGAGCGGAGGAAGGGGCGGCGCAGCATTTGCGATTTCAAACAGCTTTGGGTGTGGTTCGAGATCCGTGGCTGGATCGCCCTCGTCATGGCCAAAGAGCGCTTCTGCCACCAGCGCCGCGCCTGCGGGGTCGACGGCAAAGACGCCGAGCGTGTCGAGGCTGGGCGATTGGGCCAGAACGCCGGTGCGGGGGATTTTGCCGAACGTCGGTTTGAAGCCCGTGACGCCGCAGAAGGCCGCCGGGCGGATCACGCTCCCACCGGTTTGCGTGCCCACGGCCAGGGGCACCATCGCTGCCGCGACAGCCGCCGCCGAGCCAGAGGATGATCCGCCCGGTGTGTGGACCGCGTTGTGGGGGTTTGTCGTCTTGCCCGGCGCCATGAAGGCCAGCTCGGTGGTGACCGTCTTGCCCATGATGATTGCGCCCGCTTCGCGCAGGCGGTTGACGATCACGGCGTCGAAAACAGGTACCCTGCCCTTGTCCATCGCCGTCCCGTTTTCGGTCGGGATCTTGGCAGTGTCGATGATGTCTTTCAGCCCCACGGGCAGCCCATGGAGGGGGCCGATCGGGCGGCCCGAGCGGCGCATCATGTCCAGATGCGTGGCCTGTGCACGGACATAGTCTGCTTCGAACCACGCCCATGCGCCAACCTCGGGCTCGCGCGCTTCGATCTGAGCAATCAGGCTTTCGACCAATTCTTCGGCCGACACCGCCCCAGTGGCGAGGCGGTCGCGCAGTTCGATCGTACCGAGGCCCAGATAGGCCTCGGCGGGTTTCGCCTTAGTTGCCATAGAACGCGTTCGGCAGGGCGAAGACGATCTGCGGGAACTGGTACATCAGCACCATCGAGATGAAAACGCAGAGCAGGAACGGCATACAGCCCGCGAAAATCTGCGTCAGCATGATCTGAGGCGGCGCTATCCCTTTTAAGTAATAGGCCGACATCGCCATGGGCGGCGTTAAGAAGCTCGTCTGCAGGTTCAGCGCCACAAGGATGCCAAAGAACAGCGGATCGATCTCAAAGAAGATCACCAGCGGCAGGAAGATGGGCACGAAGATGATGATGATTTCGGACCATTCCAGCGGCCAGCCCAGAAGGAAGATCATGATCTGCGCCATGATCAGGAACTGGATCGGTGTGATGTCGAGGCCTTGGACAAACTGCGAAATCAGGTCCTTACCGCCGAGGTATGAGAACACCGACGAGAACACGTAAGAGCCCACGAACAGCCAGCAGACCATCGCCGTGGTCCGCACCGTCAGGTACACGCTTTCGCGCAAGCGGTCCCAAGTCATCGCCCGGTAAGCGAAGGCCAAAAGGATGCCGCCCAATGCGCCAATTGACGCTGCTTCGGTGGGTGTTGCCAGCCCGAACAGGATCGAGCCCAGAACCGACAGGATCAGGAAGGCCAGCGGGAAGAACGACGTCATGATCATGAAGATCAGTTTGCCGGCTGGCACGTCTGGCACTTCGTCATCCGACGGTCTTGGCGCTGACGACGGCTGCAGGATCGCGCGGCCCATTACGTAAGTGATGTAAAGACCGACAAGCGTCAGGCCGGGCAAGAGTGCGCCCGCATAAAGCCGCACGATCGAGACGTTGGACGAGGCCGCATAGACGATCAGCATGATCGAGGGCGGGATCAGGATGCCCAGCGTGCCGCCTGCACAGATGATGCCCGATGCAAAGCTGGGGTTGTAGCGCGCCTTGAGCATTTGGGGCAGCGCCAGAAGGCCCATTAGGGTCACGACCGCGCCAACAATGCCGGTGGCCGTCGCAAACAGCGCACAGGTGATCAGGGCCGCCACGCCCATCGAGCCGGGAATGTTCTTGGCCGCGATGTTCAGGGTCGAAAACAGGCGATCCACGATGTTGGCCCGCTCAACGATGTATCCCATGAACAGGAACAAGGGCACGGCCGTCAGGACCTCGTTAGACATGACCGAGAAGGTCTGGTTCACGAAAAGGTCGAATATTCGGTTGTTGAAGTAGCCTTCGATGTAAAGGGTCGTGCTTTCCCACCATCCGGCATCTTCTTCGAGGCGGTTATAGCCGCGCCACATGCGGCGTTCGTCAAAGAAGGCGTAGTAGCCAACACCAATCCCCATGGCCATCAGCGTGAAAGCGATTGGAAAGCCGAGGAACACCATAAAGATGAAGACCCCGAGCATCATCAGGGCAACGACGGGATCGCTCATGGGTGTGCGTCCTTTTCGGATTTTGTTGCTTGTTCCATAAGCAGGTCTTCTGTTTCCTGCACATCCTCTTCGGCCTTGATCCACTCACCTGTGCGAATGCAGATGATGCAGCGGAAGACCTGCGCGATGCCTTGAACGAACAAGAGCGCACCGGCGGCAGAGATAACGGTTTTGAACTGATAGATCGGGATGCCGGCAGGGCTGTTGACCGAAACCTCGCCAAAGCGCCAGCTGTCGGAGGCATAGTCCCAGCCCGCGAGCATGAGCGCGCTCACTCCCGGGAAGAAGAAGATGATGTAAAGGACAAGGTCGACTTTGGCCTGTGTCTGGGGCTTCCAGAGCCGGTAGAGGAAGTCGCCTCGAACATGGCTGCCGCGGCTGAGTGTGTAAGCGCCGCCCATCATGAAGAGCGTGCCGTACATGATGAAAGAGACGTCCAATGCCCAAGGTGTCGGGCTGTTCAGGACGTAGCGCACGAAGACTTCATAGCCTGTGCCAACGGCCATCAAAACGATCAGCCAGGCGAATGCCTTGCCGAACCACGCCGACAGTGCGTCGGCAAAGCGAATAAATCCCAGCATGAGGTCCCCGGTCCCTGCGCAATGACCCCGGCGTTCTACCGCCAGGGTCTGTTTTTTTCGTTATCGCGAGGCTTAGAGCTTCAGCTTGCCCGGGAAGTAATGCTCGTAGGCGAGCGCATAGTCGGGTGCGTTCATCAGCTCGTAGAAGCCGACACGCTCGACCCAGGCGCGCTGGCTGTCGAGGGTCTTCTTCATGAACGGATCTTCTTCAAGCTCAGGGATCAGCTCGTCCCATGCGCGGATCTGGGCATCGAGGATGTCCTTGGACGTCCGGTGCACGGTCACGCCGCCTTCGTTCTGGAGCCACTGAAGGTCAGCCGAGTAGCGGTCCATCGCGGTCGCGGTGTTCGCGGTCGATGCGGCCTCAACGGCGTATTTCAGGATGGCCTGAAGGTCTTCGTCGAGGTCTTCGACAAAGCTGCGCGAAAGCAGGAATTCGAAGGCTTCGGACGCCTGGTGGTAGGACGACAGGTAGTAGTTCTTGGCAACGTCATGCGCGCCAAAGTCCTTGTCCGACGATGGGTTGTTGAATTCGAACGCGTCGATCACGCCACGTTCCATGGCCGGAACGATTTCGCCGCCGGGCAGCTGGGCAACCGACATGCCAAGCTTGGCCATCAGGTCAGCGGCCAGACCAACGGTCCGGTACTTGAAGCCATCAAGGTCAGCGGCCGTGTTCACTTCGTTTTTGAACCAGCCGAAGGGCTGAGCGAACATTGGGAAGCCCATGTAGCCGATGACGTCGAGGCCCATGATGTCTTGGGTCAGCTCGTTATAGAGCTCTTGTCCGCCGCCAGCGTAGAACCAGCTGAGCATCGTCGTGGCCGAGCCGCCGAAAACGGGGCCAGTGCCGAAGAGCGAAGCGGCTTTGTTCTTGCCGTACCAGTAGACAGGCACCGAGTGCGCAGCGTCCAGAACGCCGTCGTTCACAGCGTCGAGCACCTGAAAGGCGGCCACAACGGCGCCAGCCGGCAGCACTTCAACCTTGAGGCGTCCGCCGGACATTTCGTCAACGCGGCGACCGTAGTCCTTGGCAAAACCGTCCCAGATGTTGGCTGCGCCCCAGGACGTCTGCATGCGGATCACGATCGGTGCCTGGCCAAGAACGGCCGGCGCGGCGAGCGCACCAGCACCGGCGGTACCGCCAGCGAGCGCCGATTTCTTCAGAAAAGAACGGCGGTTAATTTTTGTTTGTTCAGTCATGTAGTCCTCCCGAATGCCTGTAAGCAGGCGTTATCCCCGATGTTTTTCACTTGGGGAGACCGCGCTTGCGCGCGTGAGGGAGACAATAGCGTCAGTTTTCTACGAGGCAAGACGAAGAAAAGATGTGAACGCTATCAATTCTTGTTGTTTTCGCAAACTGCTGGACGACGTCGGTTTTTGTGCTGGTTTCAGCGTTTTTGCGGTGTTTTCCCTGGCTGTCAGTTGCCGCCGCATACGCGTTAAGATTTTGTTAACCTTTTTCAAATCAACCTGTGATTGTTTTCGGCTTGGGTGGTCGGCGGCATCAAAGGTGTTCTGAACTTGCACATCTATATCCATGACTACGCGGGTCACCCGTTTCAAGCTGACTTGTCACGGGAGCTGGCGTTGCGCAGCTGGCGCGTGACGCATGCGTTTTTTGAAGGTGACCCAGGACCAAAAGGTGCTTTGACAAAGCAGGCTGATGATCCGGCAACACTGTCGTTCCGACCGCTCGGGATCCACCGCCCTTATTCAAAAGAAAAGCTATTGCAGCGTCGTCAGGGTGACTTGGTTTACGGACGGCGGCTTGCAGATGATGTGCGCGCCTGCTGGCCTGATCTGGTTCTATCGGGGAATACACCCCTTGAAGCGCAAGAGCGGTTGAGACTGGCCTGCGAAGAGGCAGGGATCCCGCTCGTGTTCTGGTGTCAGGACATCTACTCGATCGCAGCGACCCGCATCCTTGGCGACAAGCTTGGGGCAGCAGGGCGAGCGATTGGGCGCTATTATGCCTCGCTCGAGCGGCGCCAGATGCGGCGCGCGGCGCAAGTCATTCACATATCGAATGGATTTCAGAAGACGACTTCGGAATGGGGCGTTCCCGACGACAAGGTTTCGGTCATACCGAACTGGGCGACCATCGAGGACCTCCCGCTGTGCCAACGCACCAATGACTGGAGCGAGCGGCACGGCTTTGGGCAGCGCCATCGCGTGCTCTACACCGGCACTCTGGGCCTGAAACATGACCCCGATGCATTGAACCACCTCGCGGCGACACTGGACGTTGACCTTGGTGTCATCGCGGCTGGCAGCGGTGTCAGTCAGTTGTTTCTGAACGGCAACCTCCACGCCCTGCCCTTGCAGCCCATCGAAGAGCTCGCCGAAGTCATGGGAACTGCGGATGTTCTAGTGGCGACGATCGAACAGGATGCGGGGGCGTTTTCGGTCCCGTCCAAGATCCTGTCTTACTTGTGCGCCGGACGGCCCATCGTATTGGCTGCGCCCAAGGAAAACCTCGCCGCTCAGATCCTTGTGGAGTGCGGAGCGGGAACGGTTGTCGAACCCGGCGATCACGGGGCATTTCGCGATGCGGTCGCATCCTATTTGAGCGATCCGGGACGTGCCCGCGTTGCCGGTCTTGCCGGACGCTCCTACGCCGAAGCGCATTTCAGGATTTCCGACATCACGGACAGGTTCGAGGCGGTTTTTTCGAGAGCTCTGGGCGATCGCATGAGCGCTGTTGCATAACGAGCGTTTCCTGCGAACGCCTTGTTAGTCAACGATAACCAATTCCCGTCAGGGTAGCTTTCGCGGTGGCGCATACGTGCGTTGACCGAAAGACTTTCCGCTATGACAGGACCCCTTTCATGAGCAATCCCTTCAAGAACCGTGCCACGCCTTTGACCGGTCCGGCACTGGACATCGAACCTGTGACGCCCAATGACGGGGCCGACCTGCCGACGCCTGCCATCTCGCTTTATGTCGAAACCGGCGGAGCGGTGGCATTTGTCAGCGAAAAGGGTCAGACGCGGACAGTCGTCCTGGGTGATCTTGCGATCCTTCCCGTTGGTGTGCGCCGCGTCTTAGCGACGGGGACCACGGCTTCGGGCCTGCACGCCTTTACCCTTTGATCCAGCGAAAGGTGCGCCGGAGATGAGTCTGTCATTTGGATTCACGATGTCTGCCCTCGCGGCTTCGCGCGGCAAAGGTATCTCATTCGCGTCCAAGGCGGCGTCGATCCTCGGCGGGCTTGATCCGTCGATCAATCCGCGGACCGGCGGCCCAGCGGCGCTGAATGCCCCGTTGCGCCTAAGCGTTGGCACGAATGCGGCTCCGAGCGCGCCGGATGCGGATTTGACGGAAGTATACCTTTACGAAGACCTGGGCAGCGGGATGCCGGTTTCGTTTTTCGGGGGTGGCGAGTTGATCAACACGTCGGCGTCGCCCGACCAGCGGAAATTCCCCGCAGTGAGCGTTTCGAGCAGTCCGACGTCGGGCAATCTTGGCGACGGCACCGAGGCGGTTGACTGGCGCGTGGCGTTTACGACCAATTCCGACCGGGTGGCGTTTCGCGTTGATGCGAGCGGTGACGTACTCGACCGGTATCGCTTTATCGTCGACGGGGCTTACCTGGACGAACCTGAACCGGCGGCCGTGAACGGCGGTCGGCGGTGGCTGGTGCTGGACCTTGGGGCGGGGACGCATGAGGTGGCCATCGAGAGCTATGGCGATCGTCCCTTCATTGGCTTTTCAGTTGTGCCAGGAGCACTCGTGTCGCCCGTCAACACTGGGCCGCGAGGTATCGTCTTTGGCGACAGCTTTACGTCGGGCACGGGCGCGGGCA
>CAZWZG010000126.1:1835-9054 GCA_964638245.1 uncultured Rhodobacterales bacterium | reverse complement strand
GGCCGAACTCGCAGCGATTGCGGAACGCGCGAACGACTCCATCAATATCACAGACGTTGAGGGCCGGATCACATGGGTCAACCCCGCGTTTGAGCACCTGACCGGGTACAAATTGGATGAAGTCATCGGCAAGCTGCCGGGTGACTTTTTGCAGGGCCCCGAGTCAGACCCCGAAACCGTTTATGAAATTCGCAACGCCGTCACTGCCCGCCGATCGATCAAGCGCACCGTTTTGAACTACAACAAGTCGCGGGTGCCTTATTGGGTGTCGCTCAGCATTTCGCCTCTCATGTCCAGCACCGAAGGCTACCAAGGCTACGTGGCGATCTCGTCGGATATTTCCAACGAGATGGCGCAACGCGAGGCGCTGGAAAAAGCAAACCGCGAGATCAAGCATCAGGCCCTGCATGACTCGCTGACGGGTCTGAGAAACCGTCGGGCTTTGGACGAAGCCCTGCGAGAAAGGGCAAGGAACAACCAGCCTGCGACGATCGTCAGGATCGATCTGGACCACTTCAAGTACGTGAACGATACGATGGGACATGAAGCTGGTGACTTTGTCCTACGACAAGTCGCTGCCATCATGGTCGAGCTTTGTGAAACGGATGACATCCCCGCACGCGTCGGCGGCGACGAATTCGTGGTGCTTCTTGCGGCTGATCGAACTGAGGAAACGGGATCAGCCTTGGCTCAATCCCTGCTGGATCGCATCCGGGAACCTATGGAGTTCGAGGCCAAACTGGTGCGCGTCGGGGCCAGTTTCGGGGTTGCCAGTACACTTGGCGCGCTTGTTAACATCGATAGCGTCGTCGTAGCCGCAGATGCCGCGCTCTATGAGGCCAAGGAAGCGGGCCGCAACCGCGTGGACCTCTACACACCGGAATTACACGAACAGATCGGCGCGCGCCGAGACATGGCGCGCGAGCTGAAACGCGCCATTGCCGAAGAAGAATTTACGCCCTATTTTCAGCCGCAGATCGATGCAAGGTCTCGGTCTCTGATCGGGGTCGAAACGCTCGTGCGCTGGGACTCCGAGGCCCTTGGTTTCCTGATGCCGGACACGTTCCTTCCGGTGGCCGAACGTCTCTCGGTGGTGGCCGAGATTGACGACATTGTCTTTCGCAAGGCGGTGGCTCAAATCCGAGAGATTCACGAGATGGGCGTTGGGATCGACAAGCTTTCCGTCAATGTTACGGCGCATCGAATTCACGATCCAAACGTCGTGCGAATGGTCAAGGAGTTGGACTCGGGCGGCTTGACGCTGTCGTTCGAAGTGCTGGAGTCCGTCCTCGTTGAAGAGCAAACCGAGCTGTTCCGATTCGGTGTTGATGCTTTACGAGACGTTGGCGTCAAAATCGAAATTGATGACTTCGGATCCGGTCACGCTTCGATCATCGGACTAATGCAGCTTGGACCCGATGCGATGAAAATCGATCGGAGGCTGGTCCGGGACATCGGAGTAAGCTCGGTCAATCGCGAGGTCGTGCAAAACATCGTCAATATCGCCAAGAGCATGGATTTGACGGTTGTTGCCGAAGGCGTAGAAACCTCTGAGCAGGCGGATCTTTTGGCCGAGATCGGGTGTCACATCTTGCAGGGCTACGCGATTGCCAAACCTATGCCAATTGATGCACTGAAGGCCTTTGCGACCGACTACGCCAAACGATTTCCCCCGATGCCTGTCGAGGCGTCAAAACGCGGCTAGCAACCTCGTAAGAAGGTAGGTGACCGGCGCGTCTCGACGCGCCAGTCGGTCTTGCATTAGGAAGGGATTTCGCCGGTCAGGCCTTCAATATAGAAGCCCATGCCGAGCAAATCGCCGTCCGTTGCGACTTCGCCCTCGGCTAGCCATGGCGAGCCGTCCTGCTTGTTGATCGGGCCTGTGAACGGATGGTAGGCGCCCGAAACGATGTCATCGACCATCTGTTGGGCCTCGGCGCGGACGTCCGCTGGAATAACCTCGGAAAACGCACCGATGCCAACCATTCCATCCTTGATGCCGTCCCAAGTTTCGGTGGTTTCCCATGTGCCATCCATCACGGCCTGTACCCGCTCAATGTAATAGGGTGCCCAATCGTCGATGATCGACGAGACACGTGGCGCTGGGCCGAATTCAGCCATATCAGCAGCTTGTCCAAAGCCATACACCTCTTTACCTGAGGCGCGCATCGTGGCCAGTGGAGCCGTCGAATCCGTGTGGGCAAGAATGAAGTCGTTGCCCTGATCGATGAGCGCCTGCGTTGCGTCTGCTTCTTTGGCAGGATCAAACCATGTAAACAGCCAGACGACGCTGAACTCGACATCCGGGTTCGCACGTTTGGCATGCAGATAGCTTGAGTTGATGCCCTGAATGACTTCGGGAATCGGGAAAGACGCGATGTAGGCGATCTTGTTCGTTTTTGTCATGCGGCCTGCAATATGTCCCATGACCGCCCGGCCTTCATAAAAACGTGCGGAATAGGACGTTACGTTTGGCGCGGTCTTGTAACCCGTGGCATGCTCGAATTTCACGTCCGGGAACCGACCCGCAACGTTGATCGTGGGGTCCATGTAACCGAAAGACGTGGTGAAGATGATGTCCGCACCCGATAGAGCCATCTGCGTCATCGCACGCTCGGCATCCGCTCCTTCAGGCACGCTTTCCTGGAAAACGAACTCGACCTTGTCGCCAAAGTGTTCGACCATCTTCAATGCGCTTTCGTGGTGGTGCTGGCTCCAGCCACCGTCGTTTTTCGGCCCGACATAGATGAATCCGACCTTGGTCGGATCCTGCGCCAGTGCGGGCATGCCGACGGTTGCGAGCGCCGCAGCGGCAGCCGTTGTCGTAAGAAGTGTTCTGCGTTTCATTTGAAAGGTTTTCCCCCTGTTGGCCTCAACTCGAGGCATGAAAGACGCGCCCGAGCGATGCCGGAGCGCTGGCAGCAGCGCGGCGTCGGTCGGACGAGATAATGACAAGCACAACGATGGTTATCACGTAAGGCGACATGGACAAGATCTCGACCGGTATCGCGATACCCGCGGCCTGCAAGTTCAGCTGTAGAACGGCAACCCCGCCGAAAAGATAGGCACCCGCCAAAACGCGTCCAGGTCGCCAGGATGCGAATACAACAATCGCGAGTGCGATCCATCCAGCACCAGCCGTAATCCCCTCGGTCCAGTTTGGCACGCGAACCAGCGACAGGTAGGCGCCGCCAAGTCCCGCACATGCGCCACCAAAAGCGATCGCCAGCATACGTACACGAACGACTTTGTAGCCCAGTGCATGTGCGCTGTCGTGGCTTTCGCCGACCGCGCGCAAGATCAGGCCAGCGCGGGTTCGATTTAGGAAGAACCAGACCGCTATGACGAGGAGAAGCGAGACATAGACCATCGGATCATGTTTGAACAGGATCGGACCAACTACGGGGATCTCGCTCAAACCCGGGATATGCCAATCGGGAAAGGACGGCGCGCTTTTGCCGACATAGGCCTGTCCGAGTAGCGATGCGAATCCAAGGCCAAACAGCGTAAGGGCAAGTCCGGTCGCCACCTGATTGGACAGCAACAGCTGTGTCAGAACCGCAAAGATCATCGATAAGGCCGCACCGACCACGGCCGCCATAAAGAAGCCAAGCCAAGGGTTTCCGGTCGTGTAGGCAGCGATGAACCCGGCTGCGGCTCCGATGATCATCATGCCTTCAACGCCAAGGTTCAGCACCCCGGCGCGTTCGGCGATCAGTTCGCCAATTGCGGCGAAAAGGATAGGTGTGGATGCCACCATCAAAGACGCAAGCAAGAGAATTGGATCAATCTGGCCCATCAGGCAGCCTCCGCACGGCCCAGCCGCAATCTGAAATTGGTAAAGACATCGCCCGACAGAAGGAAGAACAATAGCATGCCCTGGAAGGCTTGAATGGCAGCAGCAGGGATGCCCAGCATGAACTGGCTCAACTCGCCGCCGATATAGGTCAACGCCATAAGGAGGCCCGCAAAAAGGATACCTATTGGGTTCAAGCGCCCAAGGAAGGCCACGATAATCGCGGTAAATCCGTAGCCTACGTTGAAATCGATGGAAATTTGCCCCGATGGACCGGCAACTTCGAAGAGGCCCGCCATACCCGCCAACGCCCCCGATAGACCGAGACAAAGGATAATGAGCCGGTTGGGCTGCACCCCTGAGAACTTGGCCGCACGGGGTGATGCGCCCGTGACGCGGATGTCAAAGCCAAGAGTGTGCCGGTTGAGCAGGACGTAGGCGAAGATCACGGCAATAAATGCGGTCACAACGCCCCAATGCATGCCTGTGCCAGCAACCAACTCAAGGTTTGCGCTTGCTTCGAGTTGCGACAGGTTTCGGGACCCGGGAAAGCCTGAACCTTCCGGATTGCGCAGCAGGCCGATGGACATTGATGCCAAGAGGTTTTCCGCAACGTAAACGAGCAACAGAGAAACGAGGATTTCGTTTGTGTTGAAGCGGGTCCGCAGGATGGCCGGTATCATCGCCCAAAGCCAACCCCCAAACGCGCCCGCCAAGACCATCATCGGGAACATTAGCCAGCGGGACGTTATGGCCAGATCCCATCCGTCAAAAAGACCCCCTGCAACCGGACTGGAGGGATAGAACGCCAGCGCAAAGCCCGCGCCAAAAATAGCGCCCATGATGTACTGACCCTCTGCGCCGATGTTCCAGATTCCTGCCCTGAACCCCAACGACAAGCCGATGGCGATCAGGATTAGAGGCGCAGCCTTGACTAGAAGCTGCGGTCGCGAAAAGGATGAGAACTGCTCTGAAAACAAAGGGTCCCAGAAGATCAAGCGGATCGCGGCCACTGGGTCCTTGCCCATGATCGAAAACATTATCCCACCAGCAATCATCGTTGCGATGATCGCGATAAACGGCATGGCCAACGTCCAGCCTTGCGACGGATTGGGACGGCGTTCAAGGCGAATCATGTCACTGCCTCCATCCCACGCGCGCCACCCATCATCAGCCCAATCTCGTCGATTGTCAGGCTGGCAGTGGACCGAGGCTCGGACAACCTGCCCTCGTTCAACGCTGCGAACCGGTCCGATATTTCCATCAATTCGTCGAGATCCTGGCTGACCACCACCACGGCGGCGCCCTTGTCGGCGAGATCGAGAAGGGCTTGCCGGATCGCCGCCGCAGCCGAGGCATCGACACCCCATGTCGGCTGGTTGACGACAATCACGTCTGGGCCTTGCAAGATTTCTCGCCCGATCACGAACTTTTGCAGATTGCCGCCCGAAAGCGACCGCGCCGCATTGCCCGAATGGGGCGTGCGCACATCGAAGGTTTCGATCACATACTCGGCAAAGCGCGTTGCTTTCTTCCAATCCAAGAATCCGTTACGCGCCAACCCTTGCCGCACGCGCCCCGTCAGAACGCCGTTTTCGACAAGGCTCATGTCGGGCACCGCGGCATGCCCCAATCGCTCCTCGGGCGCTGTCAATAGCCCTGCGGCCCGGCGCGCCTGAGGGCGCATGCGCGTGATGTCGTCACCCTTCAGCCGGATCGTGCCCGCCGTCGAGATCGCTTCGCCCGACAACGCCAGAAGCAATTCATCCTGTCCATTGCCTGCCACGCCGCCAATTCCCAGAACCTCACCCGACTGCACCTCGAACGAAATCCCGTTCAGTGAAAGTCCAAAAGGGCTGTTCGATCGTAGCGTCAGACCGGCCACCGAGAGCAATACATCGCCTGGCGATTTCGACGCCCGCTCAGGCGTCTGCAACGTCTGACCCACCATTAACTCGGCAAGTTCGCGCGCCGAATTCTGGCGCGCATCGGCTTGCGCCACAACCTTGCCACGCCGCAGGATCGTTGCGCCTTCACACAGCGAACGGATCTCTTCGAGTTTGTGCGAGATATAGAGGATCGAGGTCCCTTCCTGCGACAGGCGGCGCAGTGTCAGGAACAGAATTTCAACTTCTTGTGGGGTCAGGACCGACGTTGGTTCGTCCATGATCAAAAGCTTTGGGTCCTGCAAAAGACACCGTATGATCTCGACCCGCTGACGTTCGCCCGCCGACAGCTCGCCAATACGGCGGTGCGGATCAAGGGGAAGTCCATAGGCTTCAGACAATTCCTTGATGCGCGCCGACAACTCTCGCGGGTTTGGCGGATCGTCCATCCCAAGCGCCACGTTTTCGGCAACGGTTAGCGCGTCAAACAGGCTGAAATGCTGGAACACCATCGCAACGCCAGCAGCGCGTGCGGCATTTGGTGTTGCTGGCGCAAATTCCTGGCCGCGAAAAACCATGTTTCCGGCATCGGGTCGAACCAGCCCGTAGAGCATCTTGACCAGCGTGGATTTGCCCGCACCATTCTCACCCAAGAGAGCGTGAATTTCGCCTGCGCTGACCGAGAAGGAAACGGAATCATTGGCGACGACGCCGGGATAGCCTTTGGTGATGCCCTCAACCTTTAGAAGTTCCGCTCGCTCTGTCATTTGATAGCGCCCGCCTTCATCAACCCGGTGTGGATCGACCCCCTCGCCATCAGAAGTGCTTGCAGCGTGCCTGTCAATTTCGATTGCGCAACTCAGACCGAGACAGCCGACAGTAGCTGTTCGCGCTCAATCTCCTTGGCTGCGCCTTCCAGCTTGACCGCGCCCCGTTCCAGGACTGTGAATCGGTCGCCGAGATCGAAGGCGAAGTCGAAGTATTGCTCGACAAGAATGATCGCGATCTCGCCGCGCGCCCGCAGCGCTTCGATGACCTTGCCGATCTGCTTGATGATGTTGGGCTGAATGCCCTCGGTTGGTTCATCCAGCAGCAAAAGCTTGGGTTCGGTCACGAGCGCCCGCGCAATGGCCAACTGCTGTTGCTGCCCACCGGACAGGTCGCCGCCGCGTCGGTGCAGGAACTCCTTGAGGATCGGGAACAATTCGAACACCTCACCGGGGATTTCGCGTCTGGCGCGGGGCAAGCAGGCGAAGCCTGTCTCCAGATTCTCTTTCACCGTCAGGAACGGAAAAATCTCACGCCCCTGGGGCACGTATGCGACGCCCTTCTGGGCCAAAGCATGAGCACTGGCCTTGTCGATTTCTTCTCCGTCCAGATCATAGCGCCCATCGGTGCGACTGTGCGTCCCCGAAATCGCCTTGAGAAGGCTGGTCTTGCCGACGCCATTCGTCCCCATCACGCAGGTGACTTCACCCCGGCGCGCGGTCAGGTTGATGCCGCGCAGGATTTCGGAGCCGCCGTAGTGCAGTGTCAG
>CAZWZG010000126.1:0-1735 GCA_964638245.1 uncultured Rhodobacterales bacterium | reverse complement strand
AACGTCAGGTTGTTGATCGCCTTGAACCCGTCGAATGTCTTGGACACCCCGGACACTTCAAGAAGCGTGCTCATTTGTCCGCCTCCTTTTCCCGTAACGCGCCCGGCTCCGGCCCCAGATCAGCGCCATGCCGATCCGGCGACCGCCGCTCGGTGATCAGATCGACCAGCCCGCCCAGCCCCTTGGGTGCAAAAAGCGT
Source organism: uncultured Rhodobacterales bacterium (assembly GCA_964638245.1). GTDB lineage: Bacteria > Pseudomonadota > Alphaproteobacteria > Rhodobacterales > Rhodobacteraceae > CAZWZG01. Next base: position 1,536 of record CAZWZG010000126.1, on the reverse strand, counting down.
GACCGCTACGAAGGAGAGACCCAACAGAACGGTCCACCAGTCGACCCACTGGATCGTGTAAAAGCCAAGGTTGATGTCAGGCACGCGCCCGCCGGTAAAGCTCGATGATAACAGCGACACGAACGCCGCCCCGATGACGGCCCCATAGAGCCGACCGCGCCCGCCAATCGCCACCCAGACCGCCAGATAGATCGACGCAATCGGCGCAATCTCAACCGGGTTGATGATCCCTGCCTGCGGGTAATACAGCGACCCCGCGATGCCCGCGATGATGGCCGTCAGCGTGAACAGGAACAGTTTGTAGGCCTCGACGGGATACCCCAAAAACCGCACCCGGCTTTCATCATCCCGGATCGCGCGAATGACCGATCCGAACTTGCCCGACACGACCCAGGCGCACAAAAGATACCCCAGCCCCAGCGCCAGCGCCGACGCCCAGAACAACCACATCGACACTGTCGCTTGGGGAACGTCATCAAGGCCCGGCAAGTTCTGCAGACCCGACAACCCGTTGTTCCCGCGCAGCCCGCTGTCATTCTGAAAAAGGTACAGTGACAGTGCCAGTGTCATCGCCTGGGTCAGGATCGACAGGTAGACGCCCGTCACCCGACTGCGAAACGCGAGCCACCCGAAGATCAATGCAATTAGCCCGGGCACAACCACCACTGCCGCGGCCTGAATGGGGAAGGAATGCGCAAACGCCCAAATCGGCGGAAATTCCGACGCCCCGACGACCCCGAAAATCTGGACGGCAATCCCGTCCGATATCTCTTGCGCGGTCGGAGGCAATGGCGCGGCCGCCAGACTCTCGGCCACGATGATCTCGGTGCGCGCATACATCAGCCACATGCCGATCGCGTAGCCGCCGATCCCGAAGAACGCCATGTGCCCCAGCGACAGGATCCCGCAATAGCCCCAGACAAGGTCCATCGCCAACGCCACCAGGCACAGACACAGCGTCTTGCCCAGCGTCTTGACGAAACTGGTCGAGATCACCCCGATCCCGAACCCTTCGGACAGAACCGTTACACCCACCGTGAACAGCCCAAGACAGATCAGGAAAATCAGAACCGACGGATTGTCTGCCAGAAGGAACTTTGGACGTCGAGCGCCGGTTCGTCCCAGAGTCGCATCGCTCATCCCTATGCCTCCGCCGCCCGACCTTTAAGGGCGATAATCCCCCGCGGCCGGAATTGAATGAACAGGATGATGAACAGGATCATGTAAGTCTGCGCCGCGAGCGTATTGGACGGGTTGAACCACTCGATCCCCTTTTGCAGCGTGCCCACCATGGTCGCGCCCAAAAGCGTGCCCCATATGTTGCCGACGCCGCCGACCACGACCGTCATGAAGGACTGGACGATGTAGTCGGCCCCCATTTCCGAGGTGACCTTTGCATAAAGGCCGATGGCGACCCCTGCGATCCCAGCAATGCCAGAGCCGAACCCGAAGGTCAGCATGTTGATGCGATCCGGGTTGATGCCCATCGACGCCGCCATGCGCCGGTTCTGCGTCACGGCACGGGTTTCCAGACCC
>CAZWZG010000125.1:0-9058 GCA_964638245.1 uncultured Rhodobacterales bacterium | reverse complement strand
CGAGCGAAACCACCGCGCGGCCCGCGCCATTTTCACCATCCCAACGACCGGAAGCGTCCACCTCGGCCGCGTCGCTTCGAAGCCGGAGAGCCTCCACGAGAAGGCCGTCTGCAGTGCGCGATCCGGACACCTCAAGGTTCATCTCACCGACGAAATAGGGATCAACCTGCGCAACACCTGTGGCCAAGTCCGTCGCCGTCCCGCTCACATCAAGTGAGCCGGTGCTTTCAAGCGGTGCATCAGAGCGAAACACCCCTTCCGCACGCCCTTCTAAGTCTACCGCACCCGCCAATGGCCGGTCTGCGATCCCTGCAAACCGGCTTATGTCTTGCGCGTCCAGTTCAAAAACCACATCCCCGGACGGGTCCTCATCAAAAGGCCGCACTTTGCCTTGTGCCGTAAGCGCTGCGTCGTCGAGCGATCCATCGAGCGAAAAACCCCAAAGCCCGGAGACGCCAACACCTTCAAGCTTCAACGCCGCCCGTCCCGACAGATCGGCCAAAAGGGGCGAAACGTCCTCAAGCACCGCAACAAGCAACACCGACCCGTCCTGCCCGCGCAGCGCCCCGCGCCCCTCAAGACGCGCGGCAGGGTTGTTCACCCAAATCCGGTCAAGCGTGATCCCGTCCTGAGATTGCTCGACTTTGAAATCGAGCACCGTTTGCCCGTTCACATAGGCATCGACTTCGCTGATGCCTGTGGTGACGTCCCGAAAAATGCCGCTCACGGCGATGGTTCCAAGACTGTCCAAAGGGGTTTCGGGGTTCAGGACACCGGCAATTTGCGCAATCGCTTCAAAAGAGCCGGACAAGGGACGCTCGGCAATCCCGGCAAAGCGCGCAAGGTCGGGGGCCCGCATGCGAAGGGTCACGTCCCCAGAAGGGGTCGCGCCGAGAACCGCGTCGCCGTCCATGATGACTTCTGCGCCCGCCGCATCTACCTGCAGTTCAAAGGTCCAGTTCGCCGCACTCCCGGTCGCTTCCAGCGCCAAAGTCGCCGGACCTTCGGCGTCGGGCAGAATGGGTGTGATGCTGTTGAGTTGCGCGGTCGCTTCAAATCCGCCCTCGTCGGAAGCAGCGTTGCCTTCGGCCAAAATCTCGGCCTGTTCATTGCGGACAACAAGGCGGTTCACACTAATCCCGTTCACGCCCCGGCTGATGTCGGCATCCAGATCCGTCACACCGATCAGGTACGGATCAAGCTGCGCGATCCCCGTCTCAAGATCGCGGGTCTGGCCCGTGGCCGTCAGATCAAGCGTGCCGCCAACCAAGCGGCCCGATGCGGTGACCTCAAGGTTCGCCTGACCCGCCAACGGCTGACCGGCAAGTGCCGCGAAAGCGCGCAGGTCGCTGGCATCGACAGCCAGACGCGCATCAATCTCCAGATCGCGATCCGCAAAATCGAATGTCGCAGCCCCGGAGGCGGCAAGCGTTTGGGCCGTGACTTCAAGGTCGGTCAGGCGCAGCGGCTCACCGGTACGACTGGTGATCAGGGTACGCGCCACGACCGTCTCGCCAAACGCCTCCGACAATTCGGGAACGGGCGGCACAATGTCGTCGGCTGTCAATTCAAGCGCGGCTGTCACCGCACCCTCTTCGATGCGCCCGTCCCCGGTCAGCACCAGACGACCCAGCCCCAGATCATCAACCAAGACATCGTTCGCCCGGATCGTCCCCGACCAGTCCGGCCCGACAACCGCATCGAAATCCAGCGCAAGGGTCGCGCGCGCCACCGTGATTTCGGCCCCGGCGACGGGCAGGCGAACGGGCGTTTCGTCGCCCGAAGCCAGATCACCTTCCAAGGCAAACCGCTCCGGCGCACCGTCAGACCCGATCGCGCCCGATCCGGTCAGCCGAAGGGACTGCGCATCCAGAGACAGCGCATCAAGACTAAGCGCACCGTCAGCGCCGCGTGTGCCAGACGCGGACAGAGCAAGGTCCGATCCAAGGAAATCCTGATACTCGGGCGCAAAAAGCACGGCCGCATCACCGCCAAGATCAACCGCGAATGCCACCGGCGCGTCACCACCTGCCGTGCGCGTGCGCGCTTGGCCCGTCAGGCGCTCAATCCCGCCCGTGGCCAACGAAAAGTCCAGCGCCAACGCGTCCAACGCGCCACCCCCGGTCAACGACAGACCAACCGAGGGGCGGCCAGGCAGGTTGATCAATTCGGCAGCCAAACCACCTTCGTCTTCATCAAGCGTCAGGTTCAGATCCAGTTCGCGCGTGGCATTGGAATACCCCGCCTGCAACACGAACGCCCCGCGTGGGCCGTCAAGCCGGTTGGCCGTGATATCCGCCGCGCCCTCGCCGTCTTCCAGCGACAGGCTGCCTTCGAAATCAACGACCGCCGCAACGCCTATCAGAGGCGCGCCAAGCTCGGCCCGCTCGACCGCGATCCGATCAATGCGGATCGCAACCGGTAATTCAGGGAGGCCCGTGCCCGACGCCTCGACATCCGGCACTTCTTCGGCAGGCAAAGGTAACCGCGGGAACGCGATCCGTGCCGCCGACAACTCGGTCACGGCCAGCCGCCCGCGCAAAAGCGCCGCGCGGTTCCAATCCAACACCGCATCCTCGATGCGCAACCAGACCCCGTCCGCATCCGCAATCGTCAAGACATCCAACGACGCCTGACCGGTCAGAACGCCCTCGAACCCTTCGATTTCAACGACACGGTCATCCCCCGACAGCTGGCTTTCCAGCAACCGCTCGACACGAGAACCCTCATCCTGCGCCCACAGGATCGAGGCGAAAAACACGAAGAGTAAGGAAAGAAGCACCCGCATCAGAACGCCTGCCCAATGCCGATATAGAGATAGAAGTCATCAGCCGGGGTCGGCTTCTCAACCGGCACGGCAAGGTCCAGCCGTATAGGGCCAATCCCCGTGGCATAGCGGACCCCGATCCCCGCGCCTGAATGCATCTCTCCGGTCCCGGCGAAAAGGCTGTCCTCGCTGACATATCCCACATCGAAAAATCCGACGACCGAGATCGGGCCACGCAATTGGGCACGCGCCTCGACCGAGATCGCCGCAAAGCTCTTGCCCCCTGTTTCCACACCACCGCCCAGATCGACACCAAGCGACTGGTAATTCTGCCCCCGCACCGTGCCGCCGCCCCCAGAATAGGTGCGGAAATCATTTGGTGTTTCAGTCAGGGAGGGCCCAAAAACCGAAGCCGTCTGCAGCCGCCCTGCCAGCACGATCCTATCGCCCAATGGAAAGTAGAGTCTTCGATCCGTTTGAAGACGGATCCCGCTCGTGGTTCCGTTCAGCCCGAGATAGGGCTCCACCTCGATCTCGGTGAAACGCCCCCGCGTTGGGTCCAAAATGTCGTCCCGCCGCTCCCATGTTGCGGTGATGGGCAACCCTATGAACCGAAAGGATCTTTCGCCCAGCGCATCCTCTTCCTCAGACGCCACGAAGCGAACCGCCGCTTCCCCCGTCAATACCTCGGAAAACCTCCGGGTGGTTCCGACGCCAAAGGAAAGCGTCCTTGCTTCGTAGTCGGGCTCCTGATCAAAATTCGTATTCACGAACGCGAAGGCATCGGTATCTGCATTCACTGTCGCGGGCCGCGTCACACGCGCGCCAAGCGCGTAATCCGCGCCGCCCGTACTGCCACTGATACCGTCTATCTCGCCTTCAATCCGAAACGTCTCGGCACCGCCAAAGATATTTCGATGCATCCACAGCGCCGACAGCGACACGCCATCGGTCGAACTTAGTTCAGCGCCAAAGCCAAGTCGGCGTGGCTGCTGGTCAACAACCTCAAGATCGTAGTCCAGTGTATTGCCCGGTCCGAGGGTCTCGCGCTGTGTTAGCAACACTGAACTGAATGTCCCGATTCGGCGCAGCCGATCAGTCACTTTCGCTCGTTCCTGCGGCGTTATGATTTCACCGGTGGGAAAGCCTGCAATCTCGAGAATGCGTTGCTCTCTTACCGAAGATGTACCCACCACGCGCACATCGCCAAATCGCGTAACCGGACCCGGAGCAATCCTGATCCGCGCATCAAGCGTCTCAGCCGCGTGGTCCGCAACGAATCGTTCGGACGCTGTTTCCGCAAGCGCGCGACCGGCGGCAAACCAGCTTTCAAGCGCCTGTGATCGCGCATTTGCGATCTCACCGGTCTCTGCAATCTGACCCACGGCGTAGCGTTCAGAAGGCGTGTCACCAGGCGCCAAAGGTCCAATGTCCGCCCGGTTGAACACGTAGCCGTTGCGGGGATCCACGCGGACAACAACCGACCGTATGACCGCAGGGACTTCTGTAAGCGGAATATCTGCTGCTTCTACGCCATCGATTTGAATCGACACTGTCGCGCCATAGCGCGCTCTGCCATAGAGGACTCCCAGAATTCGCTCATAATCTGCGCGCGCGGCTGCAAAGATCTCCTGGGTACTCGTCGTGCCCGCTTCGTTGGCTGCAAAAAGGAGGGACGCTGCACGCACAGCGCGTTCGACCGGGTCAGACGTGTCAATAACGTTAAAAGAAAAGCGTTCGATGGCTTGGACGGGACCGCCAGACACCGCAAGCGCGATTAAACCTGCTCCAACGATGTGTCCAAATCTGAATATTACGCCCCGCACCACCTACTTTCCTCACCCCTTGATCCGCGAAAACCAGTCTCGTCCTTGACAATGGGGCCACCATCGCCTTTTTCAACGTCCCATGAAAGCGCTTCTCGATATCGATGACGTGACCCGTCTGCCATGGCGGTTTTTCGCGCGGCTGCGCGACCCGCGTCCGCTCGGCTGATCCACCGAACCTACGCTTTCACATCAACATCACCGGGAGAGGACCAACATGACCGCCCCGAAGACGCTCTACGACAAAATCTGGGATGACCATCTGGCGCATGAAGCCGAAGACGGGACATCACTTCTTTATATCGACCGCCATCTCGTCCACGAGGTGACCAGCCCGCAGGCCTTCGAAGGTTTGCGCATGTCGGGCCGTGGCGTGCGCGCTCCGGAAAAAACCGTGGCCGTGCCGGACCACAACGTGCCGACCGACCCGTCGCGCGTGGATGGCATCAAGAACGAAGAAAGCCGCATTCAGGTCGAGGCTTTGCGCCAGAACGCCAAGGAATTCGGGATCGAGATGTATGATATCGACGACGTCCGCCAGGGCATCGTGCATATCGTCGGCCCGGAACAGGGCTGGACGCAGCCCGGCATGACCATCGTCTGTGGCGACAGCCACACCGCGACTCACGGCGCGTTTGGCGCTCTGGCCCACGGCATTGGCACGTCCGAAGTCGAACACGTGCTGGCCACTCAAACCCTGATCCAGAAGAAGTCCAAGAACATGCTGGTCGAGGTCGAAGGCGAACTCGCCCCCGGTGTGACAGCCAAGGACATCACCCTGTCCATCATTGGCAAAACGGGCACCGCTGGCGGCACCGGGCATGTCATCGAATACGCAGGCTCGGCCATCCGCAGCCTTTCGATGGAAGGCCGTATGACCGTTTGCAACATGGCCATCGAAGGTGGCGCGCGCGCGGGTCTTATCGCACCAGACGAGAAAACCTTTGAATACGTAAAGGGTCGCCCGCACGCACCAAAAGGCGCCACATGGGAAGCCGCCCTGGCCTATTGGAAGACGCTGAAGTCCGACGAAGGCGCGCATTACGACAAGATCGTACGCCTGAACGCTGCCGACATCGCGCCCGTCGTGACTTGGGGCACTTCGCCCGAGGACGTGCTCGCGATCACCGACGTCGTGCCCCACCCCGAGGATTTCAAAGGCGGCAAGGTCGAAGCAGCCCGCCGCTCGCTCGAATACATGGGCCTGACACCGGGCACCAAGCTGTCGGACGTTGAAATCGACACCGTCTTTATCGGGTCGTGCACCAATGGCCGGATCGAAGACCTCCGCGAAGTGGCCCGGATCATGGACGGCAAGAAGGTCAAGGATGGCCTTCGCGCGATGATCGTCCCGGGCTCGGGTCTTGTCCGTTTGCAGGCCGAAGAAGAAGGCATCGCCCAGAAGCTCCAGGAAGCAGGTTTCGAATGGCGCATGGCCGGATGCTCGATGTGTCTTGCGATGAACCCCGATCAGCTGTCCGAAGGCGAGCGCTGCGCCTCGACCTCGAACCGGAACTTTGAGGGGCGTCAGGGCTACAAGGGCCGCACGCACCTGATGAGCCCCGGCATGGCGGCAGCCGCCGCGATCACCGGTCGCCTGACGGACGTCCGCGATATCGTGTGATTCCGACCAAAAATGGTTAATTTGATGGGCCGTGGAGGAACAATCCCTCTGCGGCCCTTCTTTGTTTCCAAAAGGTTAACAGAATTGTGGCAAATTAACGTTAACGGAACGTAATTTGCCCCATTTTCGCCTAGAAGCTTGAACTTTGCCTCAACTTTTACGAAATAGACGGTGTGTCAGCGAGGCACATGTACCGAGTGACGGCGCGCTGTTGCGCCAATGACGACAATGAGATGCCCTTCTGAACGGTCCGTGTTGTTGGACCGCGCGGGGGCGAGAAGGCTCTCATTGCTCGAACTCACCCGTGTCATATGGCGCGGTTCCGGACGGGGGGTGTCGGAACAGCGCAGAGAAACAGAAAAATAGCGTCCGTGCATAGGCATGGGATGCAGAGATGGATGACGATAATGTCGAAGGCTCTTTTGAAGACGACCCTCTGTGCGGCAGCCTTTGCCGCAGCGACGACACACGCGCAGGCCGCGTCAGTGACGATCAGCATTCTAGATGTCGCGTTCCAGAACCCGACCTTTGCAAATAAAGAATACAACTCGCCGAAGGGTCCGGCGCCCAAGGCGATCAAAGGCACGACGGACGACGATGCCGCGTCGGTGCAATGGGGTTATGCTCCGACGGAAAAAGTATCGCGCTATGAGTTCGATCCGCGCGACACCACGTTTACCGTGACGGATACAAACCCCTTCAAATTGGGCGACTTCTGGCACTTCAACAATCCTATCTATAGCGACTCGAAGTTCCTTGAGACGGTCGCGTTGAACGTGATGCTTCGCGCAACTTTTCATGACGGCAGCGGCAGCACCGTCACGACCGACATGGACGCCAACTTTACGTTTCGCCATACCGAAACGCCAAACCGGCCCGGGTCGAACGACCCGGCTTGCGCAACCGAAATGGTTGGCGGCGACTGCTCGGATCAGGTTGAGCTGACCGGTAGCCGTCTTGGGTTCTTTGAAACTCAGGTCGGTGACGAAAACGTCGCGCTCGAAATCCTGGGCTTCAAGGAAGAAGGTGTTCTGAAGGAAAAGGACTACTTCTGGACCGAAGAAGGCGGACCAACAACCGCCCCGCTTTTCGCGCGTTTTTCGTTCTTCTCAAATCCTGACGATGACGACCCGATCGACAACGACGATCCGCTTGACCCGAGCCCGGTCCCGCTGCCTGCAGCAGCCTGGCTGCTGATCGCTGGCGTCGGTTCTTTGGCCGCCACGCGCAAACTGCGCCGCAAAGCCTGATCAAACACGAGATCCCCGGCTTTGAGCCGGGGTCGCTACGAAGGCCGTGCTCCGGTGGGGGAGCGCGGCCTTCAACATATTAGCGCACTTGGCTAGGCGACGTCCGAGCCGATCATGTCGTGCAAGAGCTTCGGCACCGCGCGCGCATTCACCGCACAGCCGCGCACCAGCCAGTCGAAATGCTCTGTCAGCGCCTGCACGCGCTGCCGCTCGAACAACGACAGGTAGGATTTCCCGACATAGATGATCGCCAAGGCGTTCCCGAAAACCGTCACCGGCGCGCTATGCATCTGGCGCGCATCGAAAAAGAACAGCCGCAGCCGCGGGAAAAGGGCATCGGATTGATCGGCCAGAAACTCCAATTGCGCGCGCCGTATATCCGCATCAAGCCCTCGATAATACCCCGTTCCGGCGGCACAGGACTCAATTTCGTGTAGCGGAAGCGCGATTTCGTAATCCGCCTCACCCGCGCACAGCCACTCGAATTGCGCGCTCACCGTCGCTTCGATCTGCGCGATCATTTCGGGTGGAGAGGCTGCATATTCCCAAGCAATCATTTCGCGTGTCTTCAGCATCTCGGGCAGCGTCGCAGGCACATGGCGGATCTTGCTGCCCACCGCATCATGGTGCCACGCAAGGATCTGCGCATCCGCCGAACTTCGTTCCGCCGGACTTAACGCCAGGGCCGACGCAAGAACGTCACCGGACAACTCGGGGTGGTTCGTCAGGCCCAAAAGCCAGTCCGCGCTCAATCCCAAAGCCGCGGCAATATCCGCGGCCAGTTGCGCATTGGGCATGCGCGGCAGATCGCCCTTCATCAATTGACCGATGGTCGATCGGTCCACGCCCGTTTTGCGCGCCAAAGCGCTCTTGGACATCGCCTGAGACGCCATCGCCTCTTCAAGGCGCGTTCGAAACAACACGGATCGATCTCGGCTTGCCATAAACCTGCATTGCAGAGTTTTCCCTGCAAAGCAAATTCCTTGCTGCAAATTTGCTAAATAGCGTCGCACTTGAGTTCAGGGTAGTCAGCGCCAAGACCAAACACGAACAGGTAAGGACATGGACACCAAAGCGCGCATGGCCTTGAAGGCCACGACCTGGCAAATCTCCGGATTTATCGTGATGACTTTGATCGGCCTCGCCTTCACAGGCTCGGTCACTGCAAGCGGCGGTATCGCAGCCGTTGGCGCCCTTACCGGTTTCGTCAACTATTTTGGGCACGAACTGATCTGGTCCAAGATCAAATGGGGTCGGCGCATGCCCTGACCCTCTGGTCATTCCCAACCACCTGTTTTAAACCCGCTCCGCTGAATAGGAGAAAGCCCGATGGACGCGTTCAAGGAAGTCACCGGCGTTGCCGCGCCCCTGCCCCTGATGAATATCGACACCGATATGATCATCCCAAAGCAGTTCCTCAAAACGATCAAGCGCACCGGGCTTGGCGCGAACCTTTTCGACGAAATGCGCTTTGACCGCGAAGGCAAAGAGATCGAGGATTTCGTCCTGAACCAGCCAGCTTATCGCGATGCCAAGATCCTTGTGGCAGGCGACAATTTCGGCTGTGGCTCGTCGCGTGAACATGCGCCCT
>CAZWZG010000124.1:0-9147 GCA_964638245.1 uncultured Rhodobacterales bacterium | reverse complement strand
CCTTACATGACGCGGCGCGCGATGGAGTTTTTGGACGCCGATGATGGGGAGCGGCCATGGATGCTGCATCTGTCCTACATCAAGCCTCACTGGCCCTATGTTGCGCCGGCGCCCTATCACGAGATGTATGGCGCGAACGACGTGATCCCGGCCGTGAAGTCGCAGGGCGAGCGCGAGGATCCCAACCCATTGGCGAAGTTCTTCATGGATCGCGTGGCCGGAAAGACATTCAGTCGCGACGACGCGCGCGAGAAGATCATTCGCGCTTATATGGGGCTGATCACTCAGGTCGATGATCAGCTTGGCCTGTTGTTCGACTTCTTGAAAGAGCGTGGATTGCTCGAGAACACAATGATCGTGTTCACGGCGGACCACGGGGACTACCTTGGGGATCATTGGATGGGGGATAAGGACTATTTCCACGATCCGTCGGTAAAAATCCCACTGATCATCGCAGATCCTAGTCCGGAGGCGGATGGGACGCGCGGGACGACGGATGCGTCACTTGTGGAGGCTATTGATCTGATACCGACGTTCGTCGACAGTTTTGGTGGGGTGCCCGAGGATCACGTGCTGGAAGGGCGCTCGCTGATGCCCAAGCTGCGCGGCGAAGACGTGGCTTGGCGCGATCAGGCGATCAGTGAATACGACTATTCCTGTCAGGTGTTCCAACCCGAGACGGGGCGCAGTCCGCGCGATTGTCGGTCGTACATGGTGGTGACCGAGGATTGGAAATACATCCACGCGCCCGGCTATGCGCCGGTGCTGTTTGATCTGAAGAATGACCCCGAGGAGTTGATCGATCTGGGGCGCGATCCGGCCCATTCTGCAACGGTGCAGGGCATGTTCAACCGGCTTGCAGGGTGGTCGCTGCAATACCGTCAGCGCGTGACGTGGTCTGAAGAGCAGAACCTAAAGATGGTCGGGCTGGAAGAGCAGTTCGGAGTCTTGATCGGCTATTGGAACGAAGAAGACGCGGCGGGCAAAGACCCCAACATTCTGCCCAAACGCGATCGCGCTACCTGATTAGAGCCTACGTCGTCGAGAACGCCACGAGGTCCGCGACGGACAGGCTTTCGGCCTTGTTTTCGAAGGTTTCGATATACTCGATCATGGTATGCGAATGCTCGCGCATGTTGCCTTCTGCCCGCACAGCGTCCCCGGTTTCGATGGCCCGGTAAATTAGTCGGTGTTGAGCGTTTCCAAAGCGCAGGCGGAAGATGCCGCGCTCAAAGTGTTCGGGTGTGTCAGCGACAGAGCGGTCAAAGGCCATGGAGCCGACTGCAAGCATTGGCAGGTGGCTGATCTGGTCGCAGGTGTAGCTGACGTAATCATTACCACAGGCCTCAAGGATCGTCGTATGGAATTGACGGTTTGCCATTTGCGCCTTCCGCACGATGTCCGCTTCGATCCTGCCGACGTGAGACAGTTCCATGATCGCGGCTTCTTGCATTTCGATCGCGCGCGCCATGTCGGGCAAATGGTCCAGACGGTCGGGCTGCTGGGACATCAGGCGCGCGGCAAGGCTTTCGAGGTGGCCGCGCACTTCGACGGCTTGGCGGATATCGTCGACGGTCGGACTTTGAACGATATAGCCGCGCCCTTCGCCCTTGCGGATGATCCCTTGGCGTTCGAGAACGCGCAAAGCAAGGCGAACCGGGGTCCTTGAGACCTGATGGGTTTCGCAAAGCTGCGCCTCTGAAAGCCGCTCTTCCTCGCCATAATTGCCGAGAATGATGTCCTGACGGATCTTTTCCGCAAGCTGATTGTCGATGGATTCCATAACCGTATTCACCCCAAATGGGATCCCAAGGTCAAGGGTATGGGGCGGTTTATACCGGTTTCGGGCATTCTTTCCTTGAAATGGGATCCCAAAACTGTCAGGTTTTCCCAATAGCGAAGAGACTCACCCCATAAGTGGGCGTCGCTGGCGGGTTTGGGATCCCAAAATCCCAAGGACCCGTAGATGTGGGAGGATAGTATGAACCTTGACCAGTCCAGCGGGTGGCTTTGATGGCCATCATCACGCCCACCAACAAGAGCGTTGAGGCCTTCGAGGGCTTGCATCTGTATCACGGGGATATCTCGAACTGCTCGATGCGCGTACGCATGACGCTGATCGAAAAAGGGTTGCCCTGGACGAGCCACCACCTTGATCTGAAGAAGAAGGAAAACATCTCGGAAGAGTATTTCGGGATCAATCCGAACGGGCTGGTGCCGACGCTGGTGGACGACGGTGTGGTCCATATCGAGTCCAACGAGATCATCGATTACCTCGACGCCACCTATCCTGAGCCATCGCTGCGTTCGGGTGACAACGAAGCCGAGATGCTGGAATGGTTGCGGCTGGCTGCATCGATCCACGTGCCGGCGGTCAAGCCGTATGTCTATGCCACGCGGATGCAGCAGAAGGTCAAGAAGACCGCTGACGAGCAGGCAAAATACGACAGCCTTCAGAAGAACGAGCAACTGAAGGATTTTCACGCCAAGCACGCGGGCAAAGCGGCCTTTTCGGACGAGGACATCGCCCGGTCGATGGAGATCTTGGAGGACTGCTTTTCCAGACTTGAAGCGACGCTGGACGGTCGGACCTGGATCATGGGGGATCGGTTCACGCTGGCCGATATTTCGTGGATCCCGCTGCATTTCGTTCTGATCGGCTGCGGATACCCTTTCGAGAAATACCCGAACATCACGCGCTGGGCCGCCGCTTGTGCCGAGCGTGAAAGCTACAATGAAGGTGTCACCAAATGGTGCGCCGATTTTTCAAAAGTGTGAGCCCGGCGCGACCGGTGTTTGCCACCAATCGGCCACCTTGGCCGCGAGGATTTAAGGGAGGACTAAGGATGAAACTCAAAGAGAAACTGATGTCGGTGACGCTTGCGTCGGGGCTGGCGCTTGGTGCCGCGGCGAGCTGGGCAGAAGAGCTGACAGTGGCGACGTTTGTGCCGCCACAGCATCATATCAATTCGTTCTTTTTTGATTGGTTTGGCAAGGAAATTGCCGAGCGGTCCGATGGTTCGATGACCATGCAGTTGTTCCCCGCGGGTCAACTTGGGGCAGGGCCGGTCCAGCAGTACAAGCGAGTGGTGGAAGGGGTCGCGGATATCACTTTCGGCCTTCAGACGTATACGCCCGCGCTGTTTCCCAAATCGATCCTCGCGGTGCCGCCGGGCAAGCACACCACGTCGCTGGAATCGACGGCTGCAATCCTTGAGGTCTACGACGAATACCTCGCTGACGAATACGAGGACGTCCACCTGATCGGTATTTTCACGGTTGCTGGCGATGCGTGGGCGGCGACCAAAGACATCTCGACACTTGAGGGGATCAACGGCGCAAAAATCGTGCCGTTTGCCTCGATGACCTCGCCAATCTTTGAAGCTTGGGGCGCTGTTCCGGTTCAGATGCCGGTGACGGAAATGTACACGGGTCTGTCTACGGGCACGATTGATGGCACCTCGATTTCGGCAAGCCAGCTGACGCCGCCCTGGAATTTCGGCGAGGTTTCGACCCATTACGTCGACAACATCCCGGTCAGCTTTGCGATCTTCTTCGTGGCGATGAACAAGGAACGCTACATGGGGCTGTCGGACGAACATCGCGCGATCATCGATGATCTTTCGGGTGAAGTGGCCTCGATGATGGGTGCACAAAGCTTTCACAACGACGCCGTGCGCGGGATGAAAGCCAATGACAGCGATGCGCCACAGGTGGCCAATGTCAGCTTCGTTTCAATCTCGGAAGAAGAGCGCGCCAAGATGGATGCGCTGACGGCAGAAGCCCTGCAGGGCATCTTTGCCGACTACGCGTCGCGCGGGATTGATAACGCCGAAGACATCTACAACGCACTCAACAAATAGAGGGACAGGAGATGCTGAACCGAGCAATCCAAGCCGCATCTTTGTCCATCGCGCTGGGGCTTACTGCCCCGGCTGCGCTGGCCGAAGAGCTTTCCGTGGCGACATTCGTTCCACCGAGCCATGAGACCGTTACAGGCGCTCTTGCATGGTTTGAAAAGGAAATCACCGAGCGTTCTGGCGGCACGCTGACCATGAAGTTGTACCCGGCTGGTCAGTTGGGCGCTGGGCCTGCGCAGCAGTACAAGCGTGCCATCGAAGGTGTGGCCGACATTACGTTCGGGATCGCGGCAGTGACGCCGACACTCTTCCCCAAGACCATGCTCGCTATTCCACCGGGCAAGGCAGTCGATGCTCTGGATTCAACGGAGCGCATGTGGGCCGTCTTTGAAAAGTACATGGCCGACGAGTGGAGCGATGTGAAAGTTTTGGCCATTGGTAACCCGGCTGGCGGCATGATCATCGCGAACCGGGATGTGTCGACGATTGAAGGTATGAAGGGTGCGAAAATCGTGCCATTCGCGTCGATGACGACGCCGGTCATTCAGGGCATGGGCGCGGTGCCTGTTCAGCTTGATACGACCGAGCACTACACGGGCCTGAGCACGGGCACGATTGATGGCGCGATCTCGACCATCAACAACATCATGCCGCCGTGGAACCTTGATGAAGTGGCGGACTACGCCATCGTCAACACACCCGCGACGTTCAACCCGGTGTTCTTTGTGATGAACAAGGAACGCTACATGAGCCTCAGCGACGAGCATCGCGCGATCCTCGACGAAATTTCTGGTCTTCCGTTTTCGATGGAGCTGGCGCGCTCGTTCCACCATGCCGACGAAATTGCGCTGGAGTGGAAAGATAAGCAAATCGCTGCGGGTGAGTTGAATGTCGAGTGGATTGTCGCTTCGGACGAAGAACGGGCCAAGATGGAAGCCGCTGCCGCCGCTGGCATGGAACAGATCTATGCGGACTACGCGGCTCGCGGCATCCCCAATGCGCAGGAAATCTACGAAGCGCTGAACCAGTAAGCACTGGCGGCCGGGTGCATCCGTGTCCGGCCGAAACACGACACAACGAAAGTAAGACGGATGTCAGACGCCGAAACCGAGGTTACAGGGCTTACTGCCCGACTGGACCCCATCCTGACCTGGATCTCGCTGATCCTCGGCGGATTGACCCTTGCCTTCATGACCTTCTTTTCGGTCTGGAACGTGCTGATCATGCGCAAGGCATTGAACAACCCGATCCAGGGCGCAGAGGATTTGCTGGTGCTGTCACTGGTCGTGATTGTGGCGCTGTCGATCCCGCTGGGCGCCCGCACTGGGGCCCATATCGAGATCGAGATACTGGAAACCAAGATGTCGGCGGCGTTTGCGAAGTGGTCGATGGTCCTGATGAAGGTTCTAGGGCTGGCCCTGCTGATCACTATGGCGTGGCGGCTTTGGCACGCGGGGCAAAGCGCCGTGAAGTTCGGTGAAACCACGCAGCAGCTTCTGATTTCCTACGAGCCGTTCTACTACCTGCTCGCCATTTCGGTGGGCATCTATGCGTTTGTTGTCGTGCTCGATATTGGCCGCATCCTGAACGGTCAAAAGATCGTTCGGATGCGCACCGGAGGGGACGGGCTATGATCTCGATGACCGGTCTCGGCATCCTCGGGATGCTCAGTCTTTTCCTTTTGCTCGCGCTTCGGATGCCGGTGGCCCTGTCGATGCTTGGTGTGGGCTTTGTTGGTACCATCGTTGCGAATGCCACCAAGTTCATCGAGGTGGGCATGGCCTCGGAACAGGCATGGGCGCGGGGATGGCGGATCGCGTTTTCGAACCTTTCGGGTGAGACATTCGAGGCGGCGTCGAATTTCAACCTTCTTGTCATCCCGATGTTCGTTCTGATGGGTAATCTGGCGGGTGTTTCGGGGATGTCGGCGGATTTGTTCGCCGCCGCTTATCGTTGGATGGGACATCTGAAAGGCGGGCTTGCCTCGGCAACGGTTGCGGCCTGTGCAGGGTTCGCGGCGTTGTCTGGGTCCTCGCTGGCCTCTGCGGTCACTATGGGCCGTGTCGCGCTGCCCCAGATGAAGAAGTACAACTATGCTGATGGGCTGGCGACGGGATCGGTCGCGGCTGGAGGCACGCTTGGGTTCCTGATCCCGCCTTCGGGGGGCATGATCATTTATGCCGTCCTAACCGAGCAATCTATTGGGCGCCTGTTCATGGCGGGGATCATTCCGGGGATCATCCTGACGCTTCTGTTCATTGGTGCGGTGTATCTTGTCGTCCTTCGCAAGCCCGAAGCTGGTCCCCCCGCCGAGCGGGCCACCCGCGCCGAGCGTATGGCCTCCCTTTGGCGGGCCGGGCCGATTGTTGGCGTTGTGCTGGTTACGATTGGCGGCATGTACACAGGGTTCTTTACGCCGGTTGAGGCATCATCGGTGGGCGCGTTCTTGACCTTCCTTGTCGCGGCGGCGCGTCGGACACTGTCACTGCAAAAGCTGAAGACGGTCGTCCTTGAAACGATGAGCGCGACGGCGACGGTGTTTCTCATTATCATTGGAGCTTTCGTCTTTATCCCGTTCATGTCGCTGACCGAATTGCCTGCCCAGCTGGTGACGATCCTGACCTCAATGCCTATTGGCGATCTGGGCGTTCTTCTGGTGATCATCCTTGCCTACCTGATCCTCGGCATGTTCCTGGAAGGCATCGCGATGTTGGTGCTGACCATTCCGGTGGTTATCCCGATTGCCATCGGGCTGGATTGGGACCTGATCTGGTTCGGGATCATCATCGTGATCGTTCTGGAAATGGGCATGATCAGCCCACCCGTCGGCATCAACGTTTTTGTCGTGAAATCCATCGCGCCCAGTGTGCCGATGGGCACGATTTTCCGCGGCATCTGGCCGTTCTGGTTTGCGATGGTCGCGATGATCATCCTTCTCATCATTTTCCCGCAACTCGCGCTGTTCTTACCGGACAAGCTTGTCTGACGAACGCAGATTTAGGAGCCAATACATGGATACGAAAACTGAATTTCGGACATTGCAGCACTTCATCGGCGGGCAATGGGTCGATGCCGAAGGTGGTGCCACTTTCGAGGACATCAATCCGCTGGATGACAGTGTTTATGCGCATGTGGCCCGTGGCACGGGCGACGATATGCGCAAAGGGATCGCGGCGGCCAAAGCGGCGTTCCCGGCCTACAAGGAGACCACTCCGACCGAGCGCGAGCGGTGGTTGCTTCGCGTTGCGGAGTTGATGGAAGAGCGCAAAGACGATCTGGTCAATTGCCTCATCGACGAGATTGGTTCGCCTGTTCAGAAGGCCATGTTCGAGATGACCAAGGGCTTGGCGATGGTGCGTGCCGCCGCCGGTATGTGCCGCAACGTGCGGGGTGAGACGATCCCTTCGGATGCTCCAGGCAAATTTTCGATGTCGATCCGTGAGCCTTTGGGCGTTGTCGCGGTGATCACGCCATTCAATGTGCCTCTGATCAAGACGACGCGGCTTGTGGCCAACGCATTGGCGGTGGGCAACACGGTCGTGCATCTGCCGTCTGAGATGGCGCCGCATCTGTCGCTGATCTTTGCCGAGATCGTCGCCGAGGCAGGGTTCCCAGAAGGGGCTTATAACGTGGTCAACGGGCTTGGGGCCGAGATCGGCGATGATCTGACCAGCAGCAAAGACGTGGATTTCGTGACCTTCACGGGATCATCCGTCGTTGGCCAGCACATCAACGAGATTTGCGCCAAGAACAAGACGCCCAACACCCTGGAACTCGGGGGCAAAAGCCCGACTGTGGTTCTGGCCGACGCTGATCTGGACAAGGCCATGCCGTTGGTCGCACGCTCGATCTTTATGTTCGGCGGGCAGGCCTGCATCGGGTCGAGCAGGTTCTATGTTGAGCGCCCGATTTACGACGAGTTCGTGAAGCGGTTCTCGATGATCGCTTCAAAGGTCGGCATGGGCGATCTGCGCGACCCTAATACCGTGATCGCGCCGATTATTTCGGATCGTCAGCGCAAGAGGGTCAAAGATCACATCGAGGATGCTGTTACGAAAGGCGCGACAGTCGCCGCCGGAGGAGAATGGGAGGGCAACCGATGCCAGCCGACGCTGTTGACCGGCGTGACTGAAGAAATGACCGTGTGTCGAACCGAGACCTTTGGTCCCGTCACGTCGATCTATCCCATCGATAGCTATGAAGAAGGGCTTGAGAAGGCCAACGATACCGAGTTCGGCTTGTCCTCGGCTATCTTCACACAAGACATCAACAAGGCGTTCCATTTCGCGCGCAACATTGGCGCGGGCATGTGCCACATCAATGGTCCGACGATCCATGACGAAGCGCATGTACCCTTTGGCGGCAATGGGGAATCCGGTGTCGGCCGTGAAGGCACGGATGCCGATATGGAAGCCATGACAGAGCTAAAATGGGTTACGGTGCAGCTATGAGTTTCACGCTTTATCACCACGGTTCGTCGGTTTGCGCCGCCAAGGTGCGGTTCGCAATGGACGAAAAGGGCCTCGATTGGGATGGCGTCTATATCGACATCCTGAAGGGCGAGCAGTTCACCGAAGACTATCTGAAGCTGAACCCCAAGGGCGTAGTTCCGACGCTGGTGCATGATGATCTGGTCATTCAGGATTCGACGGTCATCATCGAGTACCTCGACGATATCGAGCCGGGTACATCCGTCCACCCGTCTGATCCGTTCGAACGCGCGCAGGTCCGTTATTGGACCAAGGCCGTGGACGAAGACCTGCATCCGGCATGTGGCGCCGTCACGTTCGTCTGCTCACACCGGCACACGGTCCTGAAGAACCTTGGCGAAGAGGGGCTGAAAGAGTTTCTGGCCTCCACGCCAAGTATGTCCGTCACGTCGGACTGGAAAAGTCAGAAGGACGCCTTCACGCGGTATGGTTTTGACGCGCCGGGGGCGAGTGAGAAGGTCAAGCTATACGACACCTACCTCCACAAGATGGAGAAGGCGCTTGAGGGGCAGGATTGGCTTGTCGGCAACAAGTTCTCCATCGCGGACATCGCGATGACGCCCTACGTCAACCGGCTGGCCATGATGTCGATGCGCGGCATGTGGGAAAACGGGCGCCTGCCGAATGTGGAACGCTGGTTCACGGCGATTGAGGCGCGCCCGAACTTCAAGAAGTGTTTCCTGGACTGGGTGCCCGAAGACCTGACCAATGACTTGCGCGAAAACGGGGCCAAAAGCTGGCCCGAGGTTGCGAAAATTCTCGAAATCCAAATCTGAACGAAGGGGAGGCGACAATGG
>CAZWZG010000123.1:0-9330 GCA_964638245.1 uncultured Rhodobacterales bacterium | reverse complement strand
CTTCTTATTCGTCGACTTGGAGTCGATGACGCGTCCGTCCGAGTTGCGGTGGCGAACGACGGCTCCGGGCACCGGGCGTCCGGTGCGGTCCTTCACCGTGACCTGCACCTCGCCGCCGCGAACGAGCGAGACCTCGATGGTCTTGGTGCCGCTCGCGTTGACGCGGATGTTGTCCTTCTTGAACTCGGAGTACTTCGGTGACTTGACGATCAGTACGCCGTCGTCCATTTCGAACGCGGGCATCTCGGCCCAACCGGATTTGTCCGTCTTGCCGGACACGGACTTCGAGTTGAACATCTCGTCGAAGTCGTCGCCTCCGTTGATATCGATGTCGACTTCGACGCCCGAGCTGGCCTGCGCCGCGGCTTCGAGGAGACCTCCGGAGCCCTTGCGAAGCCGGACTCGCGCTCGAGCGACGGGCTTGCCCGTCTTGGCCTCGGTGACGTGCACGCGAACACGCGGCGCGACTTTGAGGTGAATCGTACCGATGTCGACGTCGCCGTCGGCCGGGATCGTGATGTCCTCTTGTTCGTGTTCCAGGTAGCCCTCGGACTGGACGCGGATCCGGAGCGTTCCCGGGTCGTTCTGCGGGCGCAGCTCGGTGATGACGACGCGTCCCTCGGGATAGCTCTCCTGATCACTCTGTCCGAAGACGGAGGCCATGGCGGAGAACATGTCGGAGCCGTCGGCCCAGCTGTGGTTGATGTCCAGTTGCGTGAGCGGTTCGCCGTTCGTGGCGTCCACGACCTGGAAGGTCAGCGTCGCGCCGGCATCGAACTCCATTCGGAGGTCGTCTTCGCCCGCCCGCGCCTCGATCGCGGGCGAGGCGTGGAACATCGTCCTCGACCCGATGACGAAAGCCGACTTTGCGATCTTCGAGGCATTCGTGCGCGACGACCTGTCTCTGGGCGCGCAGGCCTTCCTGTTCCCGCATCCGATCACCAAGGCCCCGCGCGCGTGGCAGTTCGCTCCCGATGCGCCGCCTTATTCCGTTGCGATGGCGCCGAAGTCTTATCTGTTGGTGCAGTTCCGCCTCTATGGCCTGCCGCTCGATCCATGGTTCGCGGACTATGTCCCGGCCAACACGGGGCGCGTCCCGGCGGTTGTGGCCGATTACGACAACGCCGTCTTTGGGATCAATGGGGTGACCTCGACCGCTGCGGCGGTCGCGCTCGTGGCGGGCACCTTCGATGTCTTTACGACGTCCGATACGGCGGTCGTGACCGAAGAGCTCAACCATGCGGTGCTCGCGGGCGATATCCCGGCGACGGCCCCCGCCAATGTCTCGAAAATTGTGGCGTTTGATCCATGACGTCGCGCACGATCCCCACGGCCACGCGCGACGAACTGGAGGTGGCAACCTCTGGTGCAGCGCTGATTGCGTTTCTGACCGTCACGCATCCGAACCTCGACCAGCCGATCCGCGTCGTGTCCGATCCGATGGATTTCGTCTGGGCCGGTGTGACCTATTCCGGTGTCGTCTTCAGCTGGCGCCCACTCGGCGATGGCGAGGCGGCCCCGGTGTCGGAAATCACGCTCCAGAACGTCGATCGACGCATCGGGCAGGCGCTGATCGAGACCCGCCAGCGCGCCGAGGTGGCGTTGTCGATCCTGTCGACCGCCGATTTCGATCTGAGCGCGAACCCGCGCACCGAACTTGGCACGCCTGCGGAGGTCTACGCATTTTCCCGGTTCGAGATCGTCGATGTCGAGGCCAATGCCGTTGAAATCCGTGCGCGTGTCATGCTGCGCGACTACAGCCAAGAACCTTGGCCGGGGATCGCCGCGACACAGTCGCGCCTGCCGGGGGCGTTCCGTTGACCTGGTGGGGCCGCTATGTCGGGGTTCCTTACGGCGGCGAGGAGGGCGAGGAAACGTGTTGGACGCTGGTCCGCCGTGTGCTGTTTGAGCAGCGTGGCGTTTCATTGCCGGACTATGGCGAGATCCGCGCGGATGACCTTGCGGCGGTGGCGCGCGGGCTGCGAGACGGCGCCGAAGCCGATCAGTGGCGCGCAGTGGATGTGCCTTGCGCCTTTGATGTCGTTCTGATGCGTCATCCCCAGCATGCGCGCGTCGGTCATGTAGGAGTAATGGTGAGCGGCTACGCCGTCCTTCACGTAGAGCGTGCATCAGCATCCGCCGTCGTACCAATTGATCACTTTGCCATTTCTAGTCGCATTCTAGGTTTCCGTCGTCACGAGGCGCTCGCATGACGACCGCGCTTGGCATCTATCGGCCACCCTTCGAGATTACGCCCGAGGTCCGGACGTTCCCGATTAACTGTTCGGTGTCCGAAATGGTTGATCGCTTTGCGGATGTGCTGCCGCATGATTTTCGTTGCTCGGGCCGTGTTTTGGTGCGCGGGCAGGAAATCCCGCGCGAGACTTGGCATCTTGTTCGGCCGCGCGCTGCCCGGACTATCACTGATCCGGTCGACGTCACTTTCTGGGCAACGCCCCAAGGCGGTGGCGGTGATCAGGGGGGCGGCAAGAACGTGCTGGCGCTTGTGGCTTCCATTGGTTTGACAGCTGCGACCGGGTTCATTGCAGGCGGTGGGCTTGCGACATCATCGGGCCTCTTTGCCAAGGGGACGCTTTCGGCGACGGCGCTGGCCGCTGGGGTCAGTCTGGCTGGGTCGCTTCTGATTGGTGCCTTTGTGGCTCCGCCGTCGCCCTCAGAGGCGGACGATGTGCGGCGAGGCGATGCCAGCGCCGAGGGCAATGCGCTTAATCCGAATGCCGCGCTGCCGCGCGTCGTAGGCACGCACAAGGTGTTTCCACCGCTCGCGGCGGAACCGCTGATCTACTTTGACGGCGAGGACGAGGTTGTCGAGGCCGTCTATGCTCTAGCTGGCCCGCACAGCCTTGATGATATTCGCGTTGCAAACGCTCCGATCGCTGATGTCACCGACCTGACCTACGAGGTGCGCAGCGGTTGGCCGGGGGACGCACCGCTTGAACTTGTGACACGCCAGTCGCGGACAGAAGCACTGCGCACCGAGCTCCGGGGTCACACGGTGGCATCGTCGGACGGAACGACGCTCGAAAGCACGTCGGGCGATACTGCGTCGGCGTTGCCGCAAGTCACGACCGTTGCCACCCGCGACGAACCTGATGAGGCATGGCTGCATCTGGCATGGCCGCAAGGATTGCATCGTAAAGCCAGCGAAACCGACTTAATCCGTGTTCCGTTCCGAATCCGCATTCGGCTGGCCGGAGAAACGACGTGGACGGTGCTGCCGGAGTTGCATTTTCAGGCCGCGAACGTGCGGCAGCGCCGTGCGACGGTCCGTTTGATATGGACCGATGACGCAACCGTCACGCCGGGCGCGGCGACTGGAGAGGGTTGGGTCGAGGCGCGCAGGGTTTCACCAGCGCAGACGGTTGCGCCGACGGGCGCGTCACGCGTCGCTGATACGTATTTCGACGACGGGTCTGGTGACGAGTACCTTGATGCAAACAACGTCGGATCAACGTCGGTTGATCACGTCATTCTCGGACGATATGAGGCGGCAATCTATCTTGACACGGCGACTTTTCCGAAAGGTCGCTACGAGGTGGAAATCCAGCGTGGCTACGGCTTCCGGGAAGCGAATTACACCGCATCGACCTACGCACTTGGGGGGAGCGTTCGCGACCCCTTTGCCTCTGAAAATACTGGCGCGCCAGAAATTTATCAGACGCGCGACGGCATGTCCGACGACGTCTACCTTTTGCGCTCGGTCAGTGTTTGGGATGAGCATCCCGTGCCATCTGATGACATGGCGCTCATCGCCATTCAGGCGCGCAATCGCCGCGTTGAAAAGGTTAGCGCAGTCGCGTCCGGCTACGTCCGCGATTGGGACGGTTCAGCCTGGGTGGACTGGGTCACGACGTCGAACCCCGCACCGCACCTGCGCGACATCTTCGTCGGTGCGCAGAATATGGATCCCGTGCCATCGGAGATCCTCGACGATGCGGGCCTCGTCTCTTGGCGGGCGGCCTGCGCGGCGCTCGACTACACCTGCGATGCCGTCATCGAGGGTGTTAGTGTGGCTGAAGCAACGCGTATCGTTGCCAGCTGCGGCTATGCGCGGCCCTACATGGCCGAAGTCTGGGGAGTTGTTCGCGACTATGACCGATCAGCCGAGGATCCTGTGCAGATATTCTCACCGCGCAACATGGCGGGGTTTAGTTGGCAAAAGGCCTTTGCCCGTGTGCCCGACGGTTTCCGTGTGACATATAACGATGCCGATCGTGACTATGACGCCCGTCAAATTACGGTCTTCAAGGCTGGTTCGTCTGACGATAGCGGCCTGACGGAACAGATCACCTATCAGGGGATCACCGAGGAGACTAAGGCGCGCGCGAAGGCTGCATATGATCAGGCGCAGGCGCAGGCGCGCTCGACGTTTTTTCGTCTGGATGCGCCTGCCGAGGCGATCGTTTGTCGACGTGGCAGTTTGGTCGGCGTGCAGCATGACATGTTGTCTCAGCATGCGGCCACGGGCCGTATCGTCGCGGTTGAGTTTTCGGGGTCGGATGTGTCGGCGATCACCCTCGACATGGCCGTGCCTGTCCTCAATGAGCCTGACCTTTCCGGCGAGGATCTGGTCAATGTCGAAAACCTTGCCCTCGCCGGTGCCAACTCAGGCGTCGCTCTTCGTCGCGCTGGAGGAAGCGTCACAACGCACGAGATCGATGGTGCAACCGGCACGCGCGCGCGGCTTGCTTTCGCCAGCCCGATATCCGCGACAGGCCTTGCCGATGGGGCGCTTGCCATTGTCGGTCGCCTTGGGCGCGAAATGCGGCGTCTGATCGTGTTTTCGATTGAGCCGCGCGAAGACCTTACTGCCTCGCTGACGCTTGTCGATGAGGCCCCGGAACTGTGGAGCGCATAAAAGATGGCAACCCGCGATACTTATGACGGCGATAGTCCTTCGGTCCCTTGGGCCGACCCTGATGGGAGCACCGAAGGCTTTGGCAATCAGCAAGCGCGCCACATAAAAACGCTTTATGATGGTTCGTTTTTGCCGCTGACCAATGTCGGCGGAACCGCCAATGCCGTGACGGCCGACGTCGAGCCGGAAATACCATCGTCCGGCTGGGTCGACGGCATGAAGCTGTCTATCACCTGGGCGCTGACGAACACGGGCGGAATGAATTTAACCGTTGGCGACGATGAGTTTGAAGTTCTGAGCAAGGATGGCGCCGCACTGACTTCCGGTGTCGCGCAGGCGGGATCGCGTGATCACCTCGAATTCATCGGCGGCACCTTTCGACTGATGGCGGCCGGGGGTGACGGTGGCACACAGTTTTCGACAGAGGTTTTCACGGCTTCCGGGACGTTTGTTAAGCCGACTGGTTTATCGCCCGACCGCACCGTCGTCGTCGAGGGATGGGGTGCTGGCGGTGGCGGCAGTCAGCGTGGTGGCGGTGGTGGTGGTGCATACTTTCGGAGAATGTTCCGCCTTGGAGACTTACCGGCTTCAATAGCGGTTGGAATCGGCGCGGGTGGTGCAGGCGTGTCGGCGGGGAATGCCACAGATGGCGGTGCGACGACATTTGGTGCCCTTATGTCGATTCCGGGTGGCAAGGGCTCACTTTCCGATCATCAAGGCGGCGACGGTGGCGGCATCAATGGCATAGGGGGCGGAGCAAAAGGCGTAGGCGGCGCAGGCGGAGATGCGACCGCCGAGTGCGGCGGTGGCGGCGGGGCGGGTGACGATTTCCAAGCCGATGGCGGGAATGCCATTGGCGGTGGTGGCGGCGGCGCTAGCACTTCTGCGCAAGGCGGCCAATCAGTGTTAGGCGGCGACGGTGGCGATGGAGGTTCGGCCGGTCAAGTGCCGGGCGGGGGTGGCGGCTCGGCGTCAACTGGCGCTCGTGGCGAACTAATTGTGAGGATTCTTTGATGCGTCTTGCAAGCGTGCAGAGCGGTATAGTCACAAATGTGATTGAGGCGGTTCAACGGCCTTCATGGGCCGCGGGATGGGTTGAAGTAGCCAGCGACGTCGGTCCTGGTTGGTTGTTTGATGGCGCCAGTTTTAGCGCCCCAGTTGCAGTTCCAGTGATGCCGGACCTAAACCCTGCGCAATGGAGTTACCTTCTTGACGTGTCTGGACTGCGCGCGGTCCTTGATGCGGCGCTTCTGGCGATGCCGCAGGCAACCTCCAGCGAGCGGGCGGCATGGGCGGGACTAAAGGCGGTATCATCCGGATCGGCCCGCTACACATTTCAAAATACGATAGCACTTATCGGGCTCATTGACGCGATGGGCTTGCCTGATTTGTCCCTTCCTGATCAATCGACCGTCGAAGCGGCTTGGGCTGATGCGGCCGCGTTTAACGGCGCCGGTTCTGTAGCCTCAGCCCTTTCATAAACAGTCGGCAAAGCGAGGCATCCAATGCGACTTTGTAACAGCCTATGGGGTTCCATGGGCCGCAATCTCTTGCTGTCCCGCGCCGACGGCATCACCACTCCCGCCGTCATTTCGTCCCTATCCGCAGGCACACAGACGGCTGGCGATGTGGCGGTATCCTACGCAATCGACAAGGACGACAGCGCGGTTCAATATCGCTTGTTCGAGGCCGCAGACGCAACGGATGCAGCCGCCGCCGCCGCAGCCAATTTCAGTGGCTACACGGTCAACGATAGCGGCACGGTGGCACTCACGGTTTCGGGCAGCCCGGCCAACATCACGATTGTCAGCGGCCTTGATAGCGATGCTCTGGTCAGCTTGGACTATTTCCTCGCCTTCCGGCCCGCAGGTTCGACTGTCTGGTCGATCACGGGCGCGATTGATCTGGACACGACCGACCCGGTCCTTTCGCTTGCCACGGGCACGCAGACTGGTCAGACGACGGCAGACATTTCGGTCAGCACGACCGAGGGTCAGGGCACGCTCTGGCGGGCAGTCTATCCCGCCGCGTCTCCCCCAGCCGACATTGCAGCGCTCAAAGCAGGCACAGGGGCCGCATGGTCTGGCAACGGCACACCAACTGCGGGCGTCAATGCATTCTCAGCCACGGGTCTGACAGCGGGAACCCAGTACCGACCATGGTTCTTGCAGGAAGACGAGCAGGGCAACCAGAACCCGTCAGGCATGGTTTCCGGTGCGACGTTCACAACCGCTTCAGCGGCATGGTCGCCTTCCGACGAAACCAGTCTTGAGTTCCATATCGACCCGTCTGATGCTGCGTGGAACGTCGAGACAAACGGCGGGGCTGAACAAGGCTTTGGGGCCAGCCCGGACAAGACAGGCAACTACGCTCTGACCCCCGGCTCATTCTCGGTCCGCACCTATGGCTCGCTTGAGATCAACAGCCTTGTTGCGATCAGTTCAAACGGTTCGGGCCGCTTCCGGGAATTGTCTCCTGCACTGACGCAAGGCTCGGGTGACTTCCTTGTTCTGGCCGTGATCGAGGTTCCAACCGCCGTTGGCCTGCACAATGGCCACATCCTTATCACGAACAACAACTCCAATGACCGGCGGATGGGCTTGCTCGTCAACAGTTCGGGCAATGTGCAGGGCGCATGTCGGGCGTCCGCGTCCACGCTCGAAACGCTTTTGACGACCGAAACCATATCGCTGGATACGCCGCACATCGTGGGCTTTTACAAGAGCGGCACGACCTTGGGCGTCTTCCTTGATGGGAACGCTCCTATAACGAACGCGACGGCAGAGGCATGGTCCGGCGCTACGGGTGACACCGGCCTCTTTGCCAACCCCGCCAATGACAGCGCCGCAGACTACGACGGTCTCACTGGCGAAATGATGGCGTTCTATGACTTCGATGCGACCCTGTTTGCCAATGCGAAATCCTATCTCGCGGCGAAATGGGGTGTAACGTTGTAATGGGCAATTTCGTTCTCACGCCAGTCGCGGCGGCAACCTTTCCTACGTCGCTACAGTCCCAGACCAATTCGGTGCGCGGCGTTCAATATTCATTCAGTGAGGCCGTCTCGATTGGCTACTCCATCGGCGGGGATCCCATCCTCATTGCCGACGGTGCCCGCACCCTTACGGCAGTCACTCCGGCGGCAGCATTGCAAGACGGGGATATTCAAGGCGGAACCATGGTTCTTGCAGGGGATGGATCGAGCATCGCAGCGGGGAGTTCGGACCCGCAAGGCTTGTCTCAGCGCTGGCAGGACGTAGCATTCCGAGGGGAGGTTATCCCCTACAGCGCAGCCCTGAACGTGGACCCCGGCCAAAGCGGGGACCTCGCTATTGCCCAAGGCGCACGCCAAGTGCTTCTCACCGCCCGCTGTACGGCGGCTGCACGGGGGTTTGAGGTCGCGGACTATGTGACACTCACGGTATTGCCAGAGGCCCCAGCGAAGGCAGAGATTTTCCGTCCCGGCGCGAACTACGCGAATCAAACGATCTTCGGGGCAGATGATATTGATCTGACGTGTCTGCGGTCCCTTACGCCACCCTCGGGCTTGCCTTCGGTCCAGACGGCACTGGACAACATATCCGCGACCGCTTCGGCTCGCTTGCTCCCCGCCTACAATGGGGACGAACAACGGGGGATTGAGGACGCCACCACGCGCGGCCTAGGGGCCTCAGAAGCGTATTCGGCTGACTATGCCGTGGCCAGGATGTATGCGCTTTATCTGCTTCATTCTTCGGCAGTGTCGCAGTCTGACAAGCTGGCCCTTGCCAAGAAGGTGATCCAGTTTGGTCTGGACATCATTTCCGCAGAACAGGCGGGTGATGATTTTGCCAATGGCGCAGGTCAGTGGCACGGCTATCATTCATTCGCGTATTTCGCGGCGTTCCTTCTTCGGGACGCAACGCTTCTGGCGAGCGCACAGCGCATTCAATCGAACATGCAATCCATGCCTCTTTGGGTAGGGGATAGCTTGATCGGTATCAGCCGTCAGTGGCCAAGCGGGGACATCGGTGGCTCAAACTGGAACGGTCGCGCATTTGATGAAACGGATCGTGGCAAGCCGGATTGGAACGGTTCTGGCGGACGCAAGGGCGCAGAGGTGCCAGCCGATAGTGGCTATAAGTCCATCGCCTTGGTTATCGGTGCGCAAGAACTCCTGCCGGTTCTCTTGCTTCAAGACGGCCCCGGCGGGATCTCGGGCTATGATGCGTTCCTGCAAGCTGACGGGGGCAATGGCCGATACAACACCACGAACGACCGCGCGGCTGCGATTGCATCCATGGAGCGCTGGCAGACGTGGGAAAACCCGGAGCGCTCATGGAACTCGACCTATAAGACCGAAGATTTTTACAACGCTTGGATCGGAAGCCTTCACGGCCAAACCACGGCCATAGGCGGCGACACGATAACGGCATGGACGGGCGTTCCCGATGCAACCGAGGTCGAGGTTA
>CAZWZG010000122.1:0-9420 GCA_964638245.1 uncultured Rhodobacterales bacterium | reverse complement strand
GTCCCCGTCCCGGGAGTGGAGGGTTCCATCTTGGTCGCCATCGTCCTCGTCGACATCGGTCGGACCGAAGACGGCAGAGGGCATATCGTCGTCGGGCCGCGCGCCATCATAGATCGCATCGCCGATCAGGGCGTGCACGTTTGTATCGGCGACAAGCCGGTCGAAAATCGCGACCTGCAACTCGTAGGTTACGCTCACACCGTCACCCCGCGTTCACAGGTCAGTTCGAGGAAGGCCCGATCGTCGGTCTCGACGATGGCGCGGATCTGATAGATGTCGTCGGGCCGCCGCAGATCCCGCATCCGGTACTCGGTCGAAATCGCGCGCGCCGCGCTCGATGTGCGGATCGTCACGACGACCGGCTGCACGCCGGAGAGGCGCGAGGCGATGACTGTCTCACTGCCCCGAAGGTTGCGAAAATGCGCGGCGCATTCATAGGCCGACCCCGCATCGACAAAGCCGTTGACGCGACCCCCTGCTCCGTCTGACGTGACACGCGGCGCATCGAAGGCAACACGCTGGTCGAGTTTACCCGGCTGCATGGCGCCTTAGGCTTCGATCGAAACCACGGTGCACGTCGTGCTCGTCCCAACGCGCCGCACGCGAAACGGTGGGACAAAACCGACAGGCACGCCTTCGAAGCTGACCCAGCTGCCATCAGCATTTCCGACCGGCAGCAATTGCAGCGACTGTCCGCCGGAAATACTGGTCACGACGATACATTTTGCCACTGGATCAAGATCCGTGCCATTGTTCGGGGTCACCGCCTGCGATTTGGTCCCGAAACTGTCCGGAGACGGTTGATGAGACGCGAAGGGATCGGCCATGGTTTATCCTCCTGATCAGGCCAGCACCGAAGGGCGCCGGGAATAGCGTTTGAGAAGCGCGGAGACGCCGATCGGCATCTCCGACTTGACCTCGGCCGCCACGGGCGTCCGGTTTTCGTAGAAATGCACCACCAGCTGGCGCAGGGCCGCCATCAAGCCGCCGGGGATCTCTGCCGCCGACGCATGGCCAAGCGTATACGTCACCGTCACCCCACCGCGCACCGGGCGGATCGACGGCCAGGTCCTGCCGTAGATCGGCATCAGCGATGCAGGATCGGACATCGTGTTGAGCCGCCACGCCGAGGAACCAAGCGTCTGCGACACGCCATCGGTGTCCACATAGGCCACCTCGGTCACATCCGCGACGGGCGCACCGGGCAAAAGGATCTCGGTCGGGAACGCATCAAGCGTCAGCGTCCAGGTCTGCGCCAACAGAGCATAGCCGATGCCATCCGGTCCCTCGATCAGCGAACGCGCGGCGGCAATGGCATCATCGACCTCGGTGTCGTCATCAGAATGATCGATCCGCAGGAAAGACTTCGCCGCAGCCGTGTCGATCGGAGATTCCCCGGCCGTCGCAATCGCCACACCCGTCCAAGTCATGGCGCGACCGCCGTTTCTGGTGGCTTGCCGGCCACCGCTTTCTCGGGCGCTTTTCCGCGCCGGGTGATCTTCTCGGCCTGCCCGGATTGGATCAGGCGCTTAGCCGTCTCGGCGTCGATGTCGATCTCGTCGCCATGATGCCCGGAAATGCCCCGCCCCGCGATCGAGGTGTTCAGTTTGATGCGCATGTCCGGCCCTCGTTCAATTCATCAAAGAGCGCGGCGGCTTAGGCCGCCGCGCCCGTGTTCCGTTGGTCAGGCGTTACGCCATCACCAGCGCTTTAACAGCTGCCGTGTCCATCAGTTCGCCATCGAACCGGATGTAGCCAGCGATCCCGATACCAGGCCAGAAATCCTTGTCCTGAATGGCACCGATCAGCGGTTGACCGACCTTGCGAACCCAGTATTTCGAGAAGTCACCGAAGACCATCGAACGCAGGCCCGTCGTCATCGCAGGCATGGCCTGGTTGATGTAGAACGGACGACCGTTGATCGTATCCGGAACTCCGTTCACGATATTGCCCTGCTGCCAGATATAGTCGCCCTCGGAGTTTTTCAGCTTCCGGACATTGCGCAGCGTCAGATCGTTGAACATGTACGCCGTGCGTCGTGACTGGCGATAGGCCGGATCGACCGAGTGCTCCAGATCAAGCAACTCGTCGGTCGTGACTGCCGTGGCCGACGCGGCCGTCACACCAACCGTCGCCGCAGTCACGATACCATTTGGTGCGCTCGACCCAGAACCCGTCGTCAGTTCAAGGTTCGCCCGCCGACCAAGACGTTCGCCCAGAAGATCTTCAAGCACCGGCTGCATCGCGACCGCACTGTCGTTGATCAGGGCAAGCGACAGGCGCAGGAATCCGGTGTCGAACTCGAAGGCGCCAAGTTGCTTGTTGCCAAAGACGGCGTCATCGGTGCCATCATCGTCAAGCGTCGCGCCCTCGGTGTGCGTATTTACACCCGAGCCCGTATCATCGACGGTCGGCAGATCAATCAGGCCGCCGCCGCTCGTCACCATTTCGCTCGTGATGCCCGGATCATACATCGGACCCCATGCCGCCATGGACTTGACGATGCCGGCCGCCAGCTGCTGCGGGACGGTGTAACCGCCTTCGGCATCCGTGGTCGTCTGCGCCCGGGCCTCGACGTTGACCGAGCCGCGTCGCAGGATTGCGCGTTCTTCTGCAGTCAGCGGTTCGCCGACCTCGCCAAGCGCGCGAAGGTGCTTGTAGAACACGTCTTCATAGGTTGGCGCATCGCCACCATCGGCACCCGCACGAACCTCGGACTGCGAACCGGGGCGGCGCTCTTCGCGGGACCGCTCACGCGCCTCCGCATCCGCCGCTTCGGCCTGTTCAAGCCGCTCCATGCGACCGATCTTTTGATCAAGCGCATCAGCCTCGGCCATCATGGCGTCAAACTCGGCCTCGATTTCCGCCGCGCGTTCGGCCGTGGTGTCGTCGGTAATTTCATCGAATTTCGAGCGCGCGTTCGTGATGATCCGCGCCCGCTTCTCTCGAAGCTCTTTCAGAGTCATGTCTCTTCTCCGTGGGTTTGAGGGATAGGCCGGACGCGGGTCCTAGCCGTTCTCTGACGACCGCCGCGAAGCGATCTCCAGGTTCTGCTTCATGCGCAGACGACGGCGCGTCGCGCTGAAATTCTCTTGCCGGTGCGACTTGCGAAACGCCGCAAGGCTGCGCACCCCGATCTCGGTGCCTTCATAGGCGGGCTTGGTGACGACCGAGACGTCGTGAAGGCGGGCCTGCTTCACCGTGCGGAGCGGCAGATCGCCCGTGTCGTCCCATTCCTCGACATCGACCCAAAAGGCGAAGGACATCTGACTGAGATCGCCCCGGCGCATCTTACCGAGCACGCGCGCGACGTCGGGATCCTCGGGGTCGAGCTCGGCCCGGATCTTCAGACCCTTGGCATCTTCTTCAAGGTCAAGCGTGCCTGACCCCGTCCGCGCCATCACGGTGTCATCATCGTGATTGTAGACGAAGACGACGTCGTCGCGCCCAATCGCCTCGGTGAACGCCCCAGGCGCGATCACTTCGCGGAAATAGCCCCCGATTTCCGTCTCTTCGCCGAAAACCGCCGCATATCCTTCGACAATCGGCGCAGATCCGTCCTCTGCCGCCCGAAAGTTCAGCGGATTGCGGCAATAAAGGCCGCGATGCTCGATTTTCAAGGTCATGTGTCATCCCCCGTATCTGTCGCGGATCCTGTGGTTTGCCCTGCTTGCACCAAAGGCACTGTGGCGCCCTGAACGTAGAGCTGCCCGCCGCCTTCCATTTCTGGCCGATCTTCAAGCGCGCGCGCCTCGTTTGGCGTTGAAACACCGGCCTGAACGGCCCTCGCGTGGCCTTCCATGCGGGTCTTGAAGTCGCCCCGGAGCAATCCGTCGACGTTGCACTTGACCCGGCGCGTCGCATCGCGACCGAACAGCTTCAACGTCAACTCCTGCTCAAACTGGACGATCCAGCGGGTCAGCGTGTGTTTGACGAATTGCAGATCTTGCTGCTCGGTGTTTGAAAACGTCCCGTGCGTGAGATCCTGCACGAATGCTGGCGGGATCGAATAAATGCGCGCGACTTGCTCGATCAGAAACCGCTGCAACTCGACAAGCTGCGCCTTGTCCGGATCCGCGCCGAGCGGTTTGACATCCAAACCCCGCGGCATAACCAGCGCCTGCTTGTTCGTCTCGTGCGCCTTCTGAACCGCAGCCTCCAGATCCTGCGCCGCGCGCGCGATCGACGACGCCGATTCAAAGTTGCCGACAACGGCGAAGGGCGGCAGGCCACCCGACATCAGGAAGCGCGCGCCGTATTTCGTCGCCGCGATCGCCAGTGCGATCACTTCACGGTTCGTGATCAGCGGCGAATAATGCGCGACCCCGTCATCCTTCAGCATGAACGCGAGATCGATGATCTCGTCCTCCGCATAGACGGTCTCGCGATCGCCGGGCTGGCGATAGTGGTAGGCCTTGCGCATCCCCGTCGCCCGCACCGTGGTCCGCGACGGATCAAGCGGAAACAGATTGCGCGGTTGGCCGCGATCATCGCGCTCGATGTAGGTCAGCGAGCGACCGCCGGTCAGCACATTGACGAAAGCGCGCTTTTTCCAATCGTAAGCAGTCAGCGCATCGTTCGCGGCCGTCCCGAGCAGGCGACGGACCGGGACGCGCGGCTGATCTTTCCAAGCCCCGCCCTCGTGGCGATGCACATCCACGGGCAGCGCCGCAATCGTGCCTGCGATGAAATTCACCGCCGACCAGACCGCCGGAACGCCGAGCGCGCGATCAACTGTCACCGTCTCACCGGCCGCCGTGTCGCCCAGGCTATCAAGGCCGAGGATCTTCAGAAACTCAGGATTCGACGACACGACAGTCGCCGCTCGCCCCTCTGGGGCTATGCCAACTTCTTCACGGGCGGCAATCGACGCCGCGCGGGCGAATAGGCGCACCATCTGAAACATCAGAACGCCAGCGAAAAGTTCGGATCACGATCCCAGGGCGACGCCTCGGCGACGTACGGATCGCGGTCCATGAGCATCGCGGCATTTGTCAACGCGATCAGCGCGTCGATCTTGCCGACGCCCGCCTTTGCCTTGGTGATCATGACATTATTGCCCCTCTGTTCCGCCTTGGCGTTCGAAACGTTCCAACTCATCAGCGGTTGATCGGCTGGCCGCAGAGATCCATCGACGAGGCGACGCTCCAGCCCCTTAATCGCCCCGTTCAGGCGAAAGCCCTGTCCGACATATCCGTATTGCGGCGGCATCACGCCGCGCTGTCGGAGCTCGTGCTCCAGCGCCGCGACGCCGTAGCTGTCCAGCCCGACACCGTGCTCGATCGGCAAACGACCCGCATCGCGGATCTGCGACACGATGTCCGCCGCTTCAACCGCCTGCACGTCCATCGTATCGGCAAGGACGAGATCGCCCTGCGCCTCGAAATCAAGCAGATGCGGAGCGATCTCCTTGCGTCGATCCAGAACCGTGTTCAGCGCCCAGCATCGGACCCAAGACCGCCACACCCGTGATTGTGCATCTCGCCCAATGACCGCGATCGCCGACAGGTCGTCAGCGCCACCGAAGTCGCCGCCGACGACGCAGACCTCCGATTGTTCGATCAGCGCATCAAGCGTCAGACCCGGTTCGACGTTCTCCGCCCAGAAATCCGCGCCGACCCATCGCTCGGAATGCAGCCCGAGGCCGATTTCGACATTCAGATGCTGCGACGCAAAAAGCGCGACGGCCTCCGGGCCTTGTTCTACGGCGGCCCGGTAAGCCTCTTGCAGGTAATCCAGCGACACCGAACGCTCAAGGTTCGGATTTACCAGACCCCATGTCCCCTCGTCCCGCCACGCTTCGCTGCGCGACATTTCTTCCGGCAACTCGTAGAGCACCGGCAACAATTGCAGATCAAGCGTGCCATCGCGCACCGCG
This sequence comes from uncultured Rhodobacterales bacterium, assembly GCA_964638245.1. Lineage (GTDB taxonomy): Bacteria > Pseudomonadota > Alphaproteobacteria > Rhodobacterales > Rhodobacteraceae > CAZWZG01. The sequence goes on along the minus strand of CAZWZG010000122.1, from coordinate 3,542 downwards.
CGCGCCCGATGCAACTCGGCCTTGAACTGGCCGACCGGGGGGCTTTTCGACTGCGTCGTGATCTGCAGCATGAATCCCTCGGGCCGCGAGGCCAGACCGCCCCGAAGCTCGGTGAAGATCTCGGGCGCCTTTGCTTTGGCAGCCAGGACATGCGTCTCATCGACAAGGATGTAAGCGGCCTTCGATCCGGTCACGACATCACCGTCCGCAGACAGAACTATGATTTCCGCCTCGGTCGTGCGATGAACAATCCGTTTTTGGTGCCCCCGGATCCAGAAGATGCCGGAGAGATCAGGATCGGCCTCGATGATGCCGCGTGCCTGCTTGAATGCGATCTCCGCGATTTTCTGCGTTGGCGCGATCAGAATGCACTCGGCCGAGGGCCGTTCGTTCATGATCGCCGCAGTTACAATTATGGCCGCCGCGATGGCCGATTTACCGTTCTTCTTTGGCACCAGCAAGAAAAACTCGCGGATCTTGCGATGCATCGTTTCGGGATCCAGCGACCCGAAGATCGCCCGAACAAAATCAAAAACCCATGGCTCACAGACATCGCCATAAGTCGGCTTGCCCGGAAGGTCCGGAACGCGGAGCCGCTTGAAGATCCGCAACGCCTTTTCCGCCGGCGCATCAAAGAGCGGCAGATCCGGAATCAGCGACCGCCCGTCGAGCAGGCGCTTTTCCCAATCCGGGCACGCGGTCGACCAAGCAGACCGCCGAAGAGGAGCGTTCACTGGCGATAGGCGCCCGGCGTCAGATCACCATCCCAAAGCCCATCACCGACGGCCTTCTCCGCATCGCGCCGGGCCCGCTCTTTCTTGCCGACCGGCTCAGGATCTGGCTCCGCATCCGCTAGACGTCTCGCAGCTGCAAACCGATCCTGACGATCAAGCTCTTTGCGAAGCTCCTTTAGCGCGCCAAGATCAACCGCATCGCCATCGAAGGCTTGTCGGGACAGCTTCTCAAGAACCAAGGCATCAAGACGATCGCGCTGCATCAATCGGATTCGAAGTTCGGGCGCATAATGCTTACGCAGGGTCTTCGTAGATTTTAGCTGCAGCGCATGAGCAATACGTTCGTCGCTCCAGCCCACAGCCAACAACAGCGCGACCTTGTCGCGGCTATGCTGGGTTGGCTGGTGCGCCGGCCGCCCGCGTCGCCCCTTCGCACTGACCCGGATCGGGTCGCCGAAAAGATCAACGACAATTTTCGAACCGTCGTTTTCCATGACCCCTCCGGAAAAAATTAGCCTTTCAGCAACACACCGGCAAAGCGCCAGCACCTAACACCTTGAAGCGTCGAGCCTTTTCAAGCACCGTCGCCAATCGACCCCGAAATCACCCCCAAAAACGCAGCACCCCAAGAAAAAAACCTCCGCCTAATAGGGGGGCGGGTCTAGGGCAAAAGCCACCTTTTGGGATCGACCCGCCCCCCCTTTTCAACAGGCGCGGTCGCGGCGTTGCTTTTCGCTGTCGTGCCAAGCCTTCGACACCAGCTGCAGGTTTCCGGGATCCCAGAACAGATCTGGATCACCGCGATGCGGCTTGATGTGGTCGACGACCATCGAGTTTGGAGCCTTGCGCCCGCCGACCAGCACCTCGCCGGTCTGTTGGCAGAGGCCGCCGTCGCGCTCGATGATCTCCAACCGAAGCGCCTGCCATCGTACCGATGCATACCACTTGCGCTCGGGTCGCTCGGACCGTCGCTTTGCATCTCGATTGGCATAAGGAACCGTCATGCGCGGCCCTATGGTGGCCGCCATCGCTGGGATTGTTCGCGCTTTCAAGAGGCCTCCAACGCAAAGCGCCCGAAGGGTCAATCCCATCGGGCGCTTTTGTAGATGATGCACAAGTGATAAGTCTCGGTGTGACTTTCCGTCAAGCCAAATGTTGCGATCCCGCGCTCGTTGCCCCCTGTATCTGGTCCAAGCCATTGAGAAGAGCGCGCATTATTTTTTCATTTACGTCCGCCTTTCGCGACCATCCATAGCGCTGAAGGATACCTGAGACCGTCAGATCGCGGATGCAAACGCACTCGATCACGTCGATCGCGGCAATGGCGACACGCGCCCTATAGCGATGTGCTGACGAATTCCGTGGGACCAGCACGATTTCATCGCCCACGGCAGCGCGCATATGATCAAACCGCCGCCGGTCGCGGATCAGCGCCTCGATGAAGGACCCGCCACCACCACCCGACTGGCTCAACGCTTCGAGGGATGAACAGCGCACCCCGGCGCCTTCGAGGCGTTCGTGCAAGGCGGCATATGCCTCGCCAACTGCGCGTTGCGTCGGCGTAAACAATGGTGCTCCACGTCCCCTCTGTCGGCGCTGACGTTGATCCTCCATCCGGTCAAAAGCGGTGATGCGACGGAGCGCCCGCTGGCCCGGCAAGGTCATGTCACGCACGCGCCAATTGCCCGCGTCTGTCGCCTGCATCTCGACTGGCCGTGCTTGCATGGTCGGTCCGCGCCCCGGCGCAACATCGACGATCTGTTCGGAGCATCCGCGCGGACGCGCTCCAGCGTCTCGCACCGCATCGATACGCCGCCTCTCAGCGGCATCGCTGACCGCCATTTGGCGACGGTGTTGCGCAATTGGATCCCTTGGGCCACCCATCACGCCGCCGCCTCTTCGCCCTTGGCCTTCGCCGCACGATAGTTGATCCCGGCGTCGATGATCGCGTTGACTGTGGCGAGTATTTCATGCTGCCAGCGCAGCCAATGCAGTTCGTCCTCGCTTGCCTCGCCGTTCGACATAGCGCGCCGGATCTGCTCGATTTCGCGCTCGGTGTCGCGTGCTGCTTCGCGCAACTTGAGGCGGATGCCTTCTTTGTTGTTTGGATGCCCGCTTGGCACCGTGCGGAATTTCTTGATGTAGGCATACTCGGCGAGCTCGGTGCCTTCGTTACGCGCCCTCACACCGGCTTGGCTGTGGAACCAGGAATAGAGGATTTCGTCGGATCGATCTGGCGGGGCCTGCAGCTGTCGGGCCAGATTGGTGATCGTGATCAGCGCAGGCCAGACGTTCTTGCCCTTACCCTCCGCCATGGCGCGAACGGTGGGCACAAGGTTCGCCAGCGTTTTCTCCGAGCAATACGCCAACCGGCTTTGCAAGCGATCACGATAGGTCGCTGTGTCCTCGGGCGACGTTCCGCGCTTCATGCGCATTCCCTCGGCCTCAAGAGGTTCGATCAGGATGGTCCGCACCGCTGCGCGACCAGCTTCGGGGATTTCGTCGTTCATGGCTGCTCGGTCCTTTTCTCAGCATGGCCCGACGGTTCAATCCGGCGTGGCCTCTCAATTCTGGGAAATTCGGAAAACTGTTTTGTTTTGTATTGTGGTGTATTGTCTTGTGGTTCCGGTCACTTTTGGATCTGGAAAAATCTGACCCGCAAAGTGGCAATTCTGACCTGCGCGTCACTTTTGACCAGATTTGACCGAATTCAGATCAAGGCGGGTCCATGGTGCCCTCCGTGTATGCTTCAATCGCGGTCAGGACGTGTTTTTCGGTGAAGTAGCCGTCGACATTGGCGCACAGCCA
>CAZWZG010000121.1:8187-9513 GCA_964638245.1 uncultured Rhodobacterales bacterium | reverse complement strand
CCATCGTTTTGACGCCCCAGTATTCCTGCTCAACCAGCTTGCCGCCGTTGTCAGAAAGTACGGTTCCAAAATGTTCGATGAGGCCTTCAGCCTGCGCGTTGGACAAGTCCTGACGCGAGATAAAAACATGCTCGTAAAGCGGCATGATGTCTCCAGTTTTTCAAGGCGCATTTCATAGGACAGGGATGAGACTTCCGCTCCTGTCCACGAGAGGCTGCGCCGATCAGCAATTCGCGGAAGATGGGCGCTTATACACGGTCCCTAAATTTGCGCAACCCGGTCTTAATCCTGCCTCGGTTAACCATGACCATTGTTCCCAGTTCGGCCACAGAAGGTGAAGACCGATGACGTTTGAGAAACAAAAGAGCAGCTTGGAAATCAACGAAACCTTTTGGGGGTACATCGTGCGTGAACCCCAGGATCGTTTTGATCGTGAGACGGTGACAGAAAGTGCGTTGCGCTTTTTCGGTCTCGTCCTTGTTCTGTTGGCCTATGGCCAGTGGCTGTTGCCCGGCTCGCTGTTTTCGGGCGACGTCCTTGTTCTGAAGATGGCGTTTTCCTTTATCTTCGCGGGCACAGGCGTTGCGCTTTATCTTTATGCCGGGCGCGGTTTTCGGCAGGAAGTGCAGATCGACCATGGTCGCCGGGAAGTGCGTTTTGCCTTGCGCAACTCGCGCAAGCAGTCGCGCCTTCAGACCCGGGTACCGATGGAAGGCATCGAAAGCGCGTTTGTGAAGCGCAGCAAAGACGACACCGGTCATGCCTCGCTTTTGTTCCGTTTGCATGGTGTCGAAGCGCCATTGCATGTGGTGACAGGACCGTTGGCCGAGGTCGAACGGCTTCACCTGCGACTGTGCCATGACCTGTCGCCTCGCGAAGAGCGGCTGGCACGCGGTTTGCGCCGGACAGATACCCGCGTCACCGGAATGGTGCCGGGCGCCGCTTAACCCCAAGGCTTGTTCCGCTCGTTCGGACGGGCTAGTCCTCTTTCAATGCCTGAGAACAGGCAACGAAAGGGAGGCATGGGGGCATGCGAGCATTTGTTTTTCCGGGGCAGGGTGCCCAGGCGATCGGGATGGGGCGCGCGCTTGCCGATGCCTATCCCGCTTCAAAGGCGATTTTCGACGAGGTGGACGAGGCTCTTGGTGAAAGGCTGTCCGCGCTGATCTGGGACGGCGATATCGATACATTGACCCTGACGGCCAACGCGCAGCCCGCTCTGATGGCGACATCACTAGCGGCGATGCGTGCGCTTGAGGCAGAGGGCGTTTCCATCGAAGCGGCAGACTTTGTTGCAGGGCATTCGCTGGGCGAATACTCGGCGCT
>CAZWZG010000121.1:0-8087 GCA_964638245.1 uncultured Rhodobacterales bacterium | reverse complement strand
GAGGCGGGGGCCAAGCGGGCGATGCTTTTGCCAGTTTCGGCGCCGTTCCATTCGCCGATGATGGGACCCGCGGCGGATGCCATGGCCGAAGCGCTGAGCCATGTGGATATTGAGCGGCCCAAGGTGCCATTGGTGGCGAACGTTCTGGCGCACTCGATCAGCGATCCTACGACGATCCGCAGTCTTCTTGTGGATCAGGTGACAGGCACCGTGCGTTGGCGTGAAAGCGTGGCGTGGATGGCTGGTGAGGGCGTCACGGAATTCTGGGAAATTGGTGCGGGCAAAGCGTTGTCCGGCATGATCCGCCGGATCGCCAAAGAGGCGTCCACGCGCGCTATTGGAACACCCGACGACGTCAAAGCGGCGGCAAGCGAAGGAATGGCATGATGTTTGATCTGACGGGAAAAGCAGCTCTTGTGACCGGAGCTTCGGGCGGCATCGGTGCAGAAATTGCCAAGGCGCTACATAGTGCAGGGGCGAGCGTTGGCTTGTCGGGTACGCGTGAGGATCCCTTGAACGCTCTGGCGGGTGAGCTGGGTGAAAGGGCATATGTGCTACCCTGCAATCTTTCGGATGCCGATGCTTTGGCCGCACTGCCCAAGCAAGCGACCGAGGCGATGGGTTCGGTTGATATTCTGGTCAACAATGCCGGGATCACGCGGGACAATGTGTTCATGCGGATGAGTGATGAGGATTGGGCGACGGTTCTGGACGTAAACCTGACGTCCGCGATGCGCCTGTCCAAGGGGGTCATTCGCGGGATGATGAAATCGCGTTGGGGGCGCATCATAAACATCACGTCGGTTGTCGGGTCTACGGGCAATCCTGGCCAGGCCAACTATGCCGCCGCGAAGGCGGGCATGACGGGCATGACAAAGTCGATCGCATATGAGGTGGCAAGCCGTGGGGTGACTGTGAACTGCATCGCGCCCGGCTTTATCGAAACGGCGATGACCGACAAGCTGACCGATGATCAGAAGTCCGCCATCCTGGGTCAGATCCCGTCTGGTCGGATGGGCACACCTGCCGAAATCGGCGGCGCTGCCGTCTATCTGGCAAGCGAAGAAGCGGCCTATCTGACGGGTGCGACCTTGCACGTGAACGGTGGAATGGCCATGTTCTAGGGGTCCCGGGCGGGGCCTGATTTCGTTTGCCTTGCCCGGATCATGTGCTATAGGCGGCGCACTTTCCAAGGGGCGCTGCTCTGGCGCCGATGGGACGGGGGGCTTCGCCCTTCTGCAAAACAAGGGGCAGAGACCCCGGAACTGTGAGGACGTTATCCATGAGCGACATCGAAGATCGCGTTAAGAAAATTGTCGTCGAGCATTTGAGCGTCGAAGAAGACAAAGTCTCGGAAAATGCATCGTTCATCGATGATCTGGGCGCAGACAGCCTCGACACTGTCGAGCTGGTCATGGCCTTTGAAGAAGAGTTTGGCATCGAAATCCCCGATGACGCCGCCGAAACGATCCAGACCTTTGGCGATGCCGTTAAGTTCATCAAGGAAGCATCGTAAGGCCACGGCCTGACAGACACGAGTTTTTGCAGCGCCCCGGTGAGGGCGCTGCGTTTGTTTTGTGCGTAACTTGCTGCGATTGAGTGAGCGCGGTATCACTGGTTTCAAAGGAAAAAAGACAGGATCGGGGGTGCAAATGCGTCGAGTTGTTGTGACCGGACTTGGGATGGTGTCGCCTCTTGCGTGCGGCGTCGAAGAGACTTGGACAAGGTTGCTTTCAGGCGAATCCGGCGCCGGCACGATCCAGCGTTTTGATGCCTCGCATCTTGGCACGACCTATGCTTGTGAGGTTCCTCGCGGCGATGGTTCGGACGCCAGTTTCAACCCCGATGACTGGATGGAACCCAAAGAACAGCGCAAGGTCGATGACTTCATCCTTTATGGGGTCGCTGCCGCAGAACAAGCGGTGAAAGACTCCGGCTGGATGCCGACGGACACCGAAAGCCTTGAGCGGACCGGCGTCATGATCGGATCCGGGATTGGTGGTCTGAGCTCGATTGCAGATACGGCGATCCTGTTGAAAGAACGCGGGCCCCGCCGCGTTTCGCCCTTCTTTATTCCTGGTGCTCTCATCAATCTCGTCTCTGGACAGGTTTCGATCCGCTATGGGTTCAAGGGACCGAACCATGCCGTGGTGACGGCCTGTTCAACAGGGGCTCATGCTATTGGCGATGCTGCGCGCTTGATCCAGTGGGGCGACGCGGATGTTATGGTGGCTGGTGGAACGGAAAGCCCGATTTCAGAGATTGGAATCGCAGGGTTCAACGCGTGTAAAGCGCTTTCCACGAAGCGCGCCGATGATCCCAAGTCAGCGAGCCGACCCTATGACGCGGACCGTGATGGGTTTGTCATGGGCGAGGGTGCTGGCGTTGTGGTGCTTGAGGAGTACGAGCACGCAAAGGCTCGTGGAGCCAAGATATACGCCGAGATCCTTGGCTATGGGTTGTCCGGGGATGCGTATCACATCACCGCGCCAAGCTCTGACGGAGAAGGCGGTGAGCGCGCGATGCGTGCAGCATTGAGGTCCGCCGGTCTGACTGGTGCGGATATCGACTATATCAACGCACATGGGACGTCGACGATGGCTGATACCATCGAATTGGGCGCGGTTGAGCGTGTGATGGGCGATGCGGCCTCGGCGGCGACGATGTCTTCGACGAAATCCTCCGTCGGGCACCTTTTGGGGGCCGCGGGCGCGGTTGAGGCAATCTTCTGCATTCTGGCGCTGCGCGATCAGGTGGCACCGCCGACGATCAACCTCGATAACCCGGCGGTCGAGCCAATGCTTGACTTGGCACCGAATGCCAAGCGTGAGCGAGAGATCAAGGTCGCATTGTCCAACTCTTTCGGGTTTGGCGGCACCAACGCGTCTTTGGCTATGGGGCGGATTGATCGCTGATGTGGCGGAACATCGCGTCTAATGCATTTTCGTTGATCATCGTCGGGCTGTTTCTGGTCGGCGGCCTGATTGCGTGGGCACAAACGGCCTATCGCTCGGCGGGTCCGTCTGACGCCGCGGCTTGTTTTCAGGTAGCCTCCGGGTCGAACTTTCGCTCGGTTTCAGGGCAATTGGCTGAACAGGGTCTGATTGCCGGAGATCGTGCTTGGCTGTTTCGTACAGGCGTCGATTACTCTGGTGACGCGGGTTCCTTGAAAGCAGGGAGCTTTTTGATCCCGGCGGGTGCGTCCATGGCTGAGATCACGACGCTTCTCACCGGGTCCGGACAAAGCACATGCGGTACGGAAATCGTGATGCGGGTGAACCTGACGTCCGTGTCTTTCGATGTGCGTGAATTGGACCCTGCAACGAACAGATACGTAAGTCGCGGGACCTTCGAGGCCGATGCCGAAGAGATCCCGGCCGCCTATGCCGAGGCGCGCGAAGATGTCTCGACGCGCTATCGACTGGTGGTGGCTGAAGGCATCACCAACATCCAGATTGAAAACGCCTTGGAAGAAACGACGCTTCTTTCTGGCGACATCTCTGACATGCCGGGTGAGGGGTTCCTTGCCCCCGGAAGCTACGAATTCTCACCGGGAACCCCAGCGCAGGATTTGATAGCACTCATGAACCAGCGCCAGATCGCCACGCTGGAAGCCGCGTGGAGTGAACGGGACGATGGGCTACCACTCAGCGATCCCGAAGAAGCGCTTGTGCTTGCGTCGATCATCGAGAAGGAGACCGCGTTGGCGGATGAGCGCGGGCTTGTTGCCGGCGTGTTCGTGAACCGGTTGGATCGTGGGATGCGTTTGCAGACCGACCCGACGATCATCTACGGGATCACGCGGGGCGCTTATGTCCTTGAGCGCGGGATTACGCGTGCGGATATCCGAGGCGAGACTGAGCAGCGAGTGCATGGCGAGATCACGTACAACACCTATCAGGTGGATGGGTTGCCGCCGGGTCCGATCGCAAACCCTGGTGAGGCCAGTATTCGCGCGGCGCTGTCTCCGGAAGAGACGGATTTCATCTTCTTTGTTGCCGATGGAACGGGCGGACATGCCTTTGCGGCAACGCTTGATGAGCACAATGCCAACGTTGCCGCGTGGCGTCGCATCGAAGCTGAACGGCAGTAGTTATTCATTTTTTGTTAATCAGATCGTACGCTTAGCCGATGCACGTATAGATTTAGAGCTTGACTTTGCGAACGCTCTAAAGTAGAAAACAGGCAAGCTAGGAAAAGTATCAAACGGTTGTCTATCAGGCAGCCGTTTTTCTTTTGCTCGGATGGGCAGACCAAAAGGTATTGGCCACGACATGAAATCTCCTGATCCCTCGGACCTTCTGGGGGAGGAAGATGAGACAGCTGTTTCTCTGGCAAGAGATGAGCTGCTCGATCTCATAAAGACGCTCAAAAAGAAGCGTAAAGAGATCCAGGCTATGAAGAGAGCAACCGACATTACGCCTGCCGAGCTCAAGGAGCTCAATAGGCTTGGTGGCGAGTACAAGCAATGCATTGGCAACTTGTTCACAGAAAGGGAGCGCGTTGGAAAACTTGGCGATCGCTTCGGGATGGGGCAATACGAACCGGAAATCGACTTCGATGAAATCAGGTCTCAGATTCGGAGCCAATTGGATAACCTCCGAAAGTCGAAAGACGCAGAATGAGTTCCTTGATGGACTTGATGAGGGAGCGCTACGGGCGCTCCCTTTTTTGTTCGAGTTTTGGGCACTGCCGCATCAGTTGCCGCCAGAAGGCGATTGGCGGACCTGGGTGATCCTTGGTGGCCGCGGCGCGGGCAAGACGCGCGCTGGAGCCGAATGGGTGCGTGCACAGGTTGAAGGTTCGAAACCTCGCGACGAGGGCCGGGCCAAACGCGTTGCATTGGTCGGTGAGACCATCGATCAGGTGCGCGAAGTGATGGTTTTTGGCGAAAGCGGCATTCTTGCCTGTTCGCCGCCTGATCGCCGTCCCGTCTGGGAGGCAACGCGCAAGCGGCTGGTTTGGCCCAATGGGGCAGTGGCTCAGGTCTTTTCAGCCTTTGATCCGGCGAGCCTGCGTGGACCGCAATTTGATGCGGCCTGGGTTGATGAATTGGCGAAGTGGCCAAAGGCGCAGGACGCATGGTCGATGCTGCAATTCGCGTTGCGGCTTGGCACGCATCCGCAGGCCGTGGTGACAACGACGCCACGCAATGTTGAAGTCCTAAAGGCAATCTTGGCACAGGATTCGACCGTAAAGACCCACGCCAAGACGGAGGCGAACCGGGCCAATCTGGCGAAGAGTTTTCTGGAGGAGGTGCGGTCGCGATATGCGGGCACGTTCATCGGACGCCAGGAACTGGATGGCGAGTTGGTCGATGATATCCCGGGAGCGCTTTGGCGACTGGGTGAGGTACAACGGGCGCGGCCCGAGGACCGGCCAGACCGGATCGTCGTTGCGGTCGATCCGTCTACGACCGCTTCGGGTGATACCTGCGGGATCGTCGTTGCCGGTGCAATGCAAACGGACGCGCCTACAGAATGGGAAGCTGTCGTACTGGAAGACGCCAGCGTTGAGGGCGCATCGCCCCAGCAGTGGGCCGAAGCGGTGATACATGCATACCACAAGCACGGTGCGGATCGCATCGTGGCCGAGGTGAACCAAGGCGGCGGCATGGTCGAGCAGATGCTTCGCCAGGTTGATTCAAGCGTGCCCTTCCGGGCGGTTCATGCCTCTAAGGGCAAGACGGCGCGAGCTGAACCTGTGGCGGCGCTCTATGAGCAAGGCCGGGTGCGGCATGTGCCGGGACTGGACGCCTTGGAGCGTGAAATGGGGCTGATGAGCCGGATGGGATATCAGGGGCAGGGCAGCCCGGACCGCGCAGATGCGCTGGTTTGGGCGATAACCGACCTGATCCTCGATCCGGCTGCGACATGGCGGCAACCGTCGATGCGACGGTTGGGCTAAGCGGGGCGTTTCCCCGAAATCATGGAGTGAAACATGGTCTTTGACTTTCTGCGGCGCGACCCTGTGGGTCCGCCCGAAGCGAAAGCGTCCGCGGCTGGGCCCGTTATTGCGTTCCGCGGGAGCGGGCGCGTTGCCTGGAGCCCGCGCGACACGTCGAGCCTGATGCGAAACGGCTTTTCGGGCAACCCGGTCGGGTTTCGCTCCGTCCGTCTGATTTCCGAGGCCGCGGCGGCCGTGCCGCTTGTAGTTCAGGACAGTGATCGGCGTTATGAGCAGCACCCGCTCTTGTCGTTGATTGAACGTCCCAATCAGGGCCAGGGCTTGGCCGAGTTGTTCGAAGGGCTTTATGCGCAGCTACTGTTGAGTGGGAACGCGTTCGTTGAAGCGGTTGGCTTTGATGAGGGGTTGCCGGTTGAGCTGCACGTATTGCGCTCCGAGCGGATGCATATCGTTCCGGGATCGGACGGGTGGCCGGCGGCCTATGAGTACCGCGTGGGCGAGCGCAAGCATCGTTTTGCCGTTGCGGACGGGCTTTCGCCGATTTGCCACGTCAAGGCGTACAATCCACAGGACGATCACTATGGTCTGTCCCCTTTGCAGGCTGCGGCCACCGCCCTGGATGTTCACAACGCGGCGGCACGCTGGTCGAAGTCGCTTCTGGACAATGCAGCGCGGCCCTCGGGCGCGCTCGTGTACAAAGGGGCTGACGGGCAGGGCGCTTTGACGTCCGACCAGTATGATCGTTTGCTTTCCGAGATGGAGAGCCACCATGCAGGCGCGGGCAATGCCGGGCGTCCGATGTTGCTTGAAGGTGGCCTGGACTGGCGACCGATGGGCTTTTCCCCATCGGACATGGAATTCCAGAAGACCAAGGAAGCGGCCGCGCGGGATATTTCGCTGGCGTTTGGGGTTCCCCCAATGCTTCTGGGTATTCCGGGTGATGCGACCTACGCCAATTACCAGGAGGCCAATCGTGCCTTTTATCGCCTGACAGTCTTGCCGCTTGTGGCCAAGGTGACGGGTGCGCTGACGAATTGGCTGAACGATTTTGCAGCGGACGGCGCGCAAATTCGTGCTGATCTTGATGCGATCCCTGCACTGGCGGCGGAACGCGAGAGCACCTGGCGGCGCGTGTCCGATGCAAGTTTCCTTACCGATGCGGAAAAACGGCAGTTGCTGGGTCTTCCGGCGCTGAGCGATGGAGAACCAACATGACCGACTCCTTGATGTTCGATCTGGAGCACAAGTTCGCGCGGCTGAGCGATGTCTCGGTGGAAAGCGATGGCGTGTCGATTGAAGGCTATGCATCGCTGTTCGGGGTCGCGGACCAGGGCGGCGATATTGTCGAGGTAGGTGCCTACGCCCGTTCGCTTAGTGCGTTGGCTAAGGCGGATCGTTCGGTCAAAATGCTTTGGCAGCACAACCCGACAGAGCCAATCGGCGTCTGGGACGATGTTCAAGAGGATGGTCGCGGGCTGTATGTCAAAGGTCGTCTTTTGAGCGATGTATCGAGGGCCCGCGAAGCGGCGGCGCTCTTGGATGCAGGTGCAATCGATGGACTATCCATCGGATACCGGACGGTCCGTGCGACCAAAGATGATAACGGGCGGCGACGCCTTAACGAGTTGGAGCTTTGGGAGGTGTCCCTTGTGACGTTCCCGATGCTTCCCGATGCGCGTGTTGGCGGCAAGGGCGAGACGCCCGAGGCCGCGCAATTGCGTGACTTGGCGGACGTTTTTGATGACGCCCGCCGCATGCTGGCGCGCGACTGAGCCAGCGCAACTCTCTATTTTTGCTAAGGAAAATTGAATGAGCAAAACCGAGACGAAGTCTCGGTCCGAGGCAGGTTTGCCTTTGGCCGCGACCCCGGCTGACGAGGTGAAGACTGCGCTGGCCGGATTCATGACTGAAATCACTGACCGTATCAAAAAACAGGATGAGCGACTGACAATGCTGGATCGCAAAGCAACCCATCTGCGCCGTCCGGCGCTGGCCCAATCGGCCGAACTCGAAGCGCCGCACCAGAAGGCGTTTGAAGCATATGTGCGCACGGGCGATGACGACGCCCTGCGTGGCCTTGCACTTGAAGAAAAGGCGCTTTCGACCGCTGTTGCGGCTGATGGTGGCTATCTTGTCGATCCGGAAACGGCTCAGACAATCCAGAGCGTGATGAACTCGAC
>CAZWZG010000120.1:6107-9557 GCA_964638245.1 uncultured Rhodobacterales bacterium | reverse complement strand
CTTCTGGAGCGGGTCGCCGAGGATATCAAGGAATTGGGTAAAGTCGAAAACATGCCCAAGATGGAAGGTCGCCAGATGGTCATGATGATCGGCCCGGCGAAGTAATTAATCTCCATTCGACATGAACAAAGCCCCGCCTCAGGCGGGGCTTTTCTTTTTGCAAAGGCGCACGATTAGCCGGAGAAACCGATGGCTACGCTACACGGCGCCTCGGTGCGATCGTACTTTCAGAGTTCGAAGCGAGGCCGATCTTGAATTGAGCCGTCGTGCGCCGCAGGTCATCTCCAGATGCCGCAAGCCCCTGAGATGCTGCGGATGTTTCTTCGAACATCGCTGCGTTGCTTTGGGTGACATGATCCAATTCGCCAATGGCCTTGTTCACCTCGACAATGACGTCTGCCTGATCCTTTGACCCCGCCGCAATATCTGCAACATCTTCCGAGATTTTATCAAACGCAGCCACCATCTTGCCGATGGCTTCGCCGGTCTTGTCGACCAGCTTGACGCCACTCGCAACGTGCTGGCCACTTACCTCGATCAATTCGGAAATCTCCTTGGCCGCGGCTGACGATCTTTGAGCAAGGTCGCGCACTTCGGACGCGACCACGGCAAATCCGCGACCCGCCTCGCCCGCCCGTGCGGCTTCAACGCCCGCATTCAGCGCAAGCAGGTTGGTCTGGAACGCGATTTCTTCAATCACGCCATTGATGCGTGAAATATCGCCCGAGCTTTCCTCTATCTTTTTAACCGCGTTGGTGGCCTGCGTAACGACGTCTATTCCGTCCTTCGCCTCCGCGCTCGCATGCGCCGAAGACTCCGATACTGACCCGGCCTTGGCTGCCGCTTCACGTCCGGTTTTGGCAAGTTGCTCTACCGCCGCCGCCGTTTGCGTCAGCGTTGCGGCCTGCCGCTCGGTGCGGCTTGCAAAATCCTGCGTAGCAGACGTGATATCAGCGGATGCCGATTGGAAATCGCCGGACAATTGAACCAAGGACGTCATCGCCTTTCGCAGACCATCCAGCGCCGAGTTGAAATCCTGTCGCAACGGCTCGAACTCCGATGGAAACGGCTCAACGATTTCAGCGGTCAGGTCGCCATCAGACAACCGCGTCAGATGCGACTTCAAGGCCGTCAGCACCTCGGCGCGCGCTTGATTCTGATGATCACGCTCCGCCATTTCACGTGCTTGAGCGTCCCTGGCGGCTTGATCAATGCGCGCCGCGTTCTGGCGCTCCTCTTCGGCTTCGCGACGGGCGGTTTCTGCGGTTTCAAGCGCCTCGGACAGTGCGCTCGCCTGCTCTTGCGCTTCGGTCTTGGCAACGCGCGCGTCTTCCGCGGCCTTCGTGGCGGCCGCCGATGCGTCTTCGAGGCTGTCCATCTGCTCCTGGCTTGCGCGCATCATGCGCTGTCGCACGACAACCGAATAGATCAATGCGGCCGTCTCAAGCGCCACGATCGCTCCGTGCATCAGAGTGCGCGCGACATTGGCCAGCATCTCCCCCCCGGATAGATCAAACCAGGCAAAACAAAGCTCAGTGAAAGATGGTGCACCACGATCAGGGCACAGCCCGCCAGAAGCGCGCGCACATCGACAAGGATCACCAGCATCGCCATCAAGGCAAAGAACAGCATGTGGCTGTCAACTTGCCATGGATGCCCCGAAAGGGACGCCGTCCACGCGATCGCCTGACCGATAACGCCCAGCGCCACAACGATTTTCCCGGCACCCGCGTCCCATTTCAGGCCGATGGTGCCAAGCAATGCAAACGCGATGGAAATGCCGGCACCGACCAAAAGTGGATTTCCGGCCATGTAAGCACTTAACGCAACAATCGGGACGAATGCCCAACTCAATCCAACCATCAACGCACGGCCATCGCCGCCGTTTGTCTGTCGTATCGCGTTAAACAAGCTCATCGATCCGTACCCCGCACAACTGCGCAATGGCCCGTGCGTCCAGCACCAGCCACGCCCCGCTTTCCTTCAACTTTTCTGCAAACCCCTCATCGCGAGAATACGCCATGACCGCGATCAATGCCCGCTCTGGCCCGATCAGGTCACCGCCGGCAGCATCCACCGCATGCCGCGCAACCGAAACCTGACCAAACGGCGCGACGACAAGAACCGGACCATCGCCCTGCGCTGGCCTGGAGGCAATCGCCGCAAAGGGCCCGGCAAGCGCGCCAAGACACAAAGCAAGAACAAGTATGATCCGCTGATAGGGTCGCATGGGCGATGCGCTAGCGTCTCAATGCTAATTTTCAGCTAACCCGCCCTCTTTCCCTGCGACAGGGCGTCCGCTATCGTCCTGTTAACCGTAAGAGGGCAAGAAGCCCCGGCGGAGCGAGCAGAGGCGATGAGCCAACAGATCACGGCGGTCACATGCGTCAAGAACGAGGGTCCGTTCCTTTTGGAATGGATAGCCTGGCATCGTTTGCGCGGTGTCACCCACTTTCTGTTCTATTCCAATGACTGCACGGATGGCACGGACACGCTGCTTGATCGGCTGTCCGAAACCGGCTGGCTCACCCATCTGCCCAACCCCGCCGAGGGCCGGAACTATCAGATGGAGGCGCTGAAAGACGCCGCGCGCCAGCCTTGCCTCGCACAGGCGGATTGGGTCTGGGTCGCAGATGTCGATGAATTCCCCTTGATCCATGTCGGCGAAGGGACTTTCGCGGATCTCATCGCGGCTTGCGGCACGCCCAAGGCGATCTCGCTGAATTTCCACTTCTTTGCGAATGGCGGTGTCGACGCTTTTGAGGACCGCCCCGTGACCGCGCAATTCACGTCCGCCCATAACCCCGACATTTGGGGTGCGGAGCTGGCAATTGAGGTCAAGTCGCTGGTTTCAATTGGTTTTCCATTGCGCTACTTCGGCGCGCATCGTCCCTTCGCCAAGGCCAACCACGCCGGGAAAATCCCGTGGACCGACGGATCGGGCCGTCAGGTCCCGGACGATTTTCACGATGCCGCCAACAAGCGACGCATCCGCCGGTTTCCGGCCCGTGGCGCCCGCGCGCACGCAACGCTTCACCACTACGCGCTGCGATCGCTCGAAAGCTATCTGGTCAAATGCGACCGGGGCGATGTGAACCGCTCCAATCGCGCCTTTGACGTCGCTTATTGGCGCGAGCGCAATGATAACGCCGTCGAGGACATCGCGATGCTCAAGCACCAAAAACCGCTTCTGGCCGAGATGGCACGCCTGAAAATGCTTCCCGGCGTTGCAGAGGCTCACGACGCCGCCGTAACCGCCCATCGCGCCAAAATCGCCGAGCTCCTGAAGGACCCCGCATATCGCGACCTTGCCAATGCCTTGAAGGAAGCGCCGCAAACCAGCGAGGCCGAGGAAGCCGTGTTGGAGATGCTGGGATGAAGCTGATCAACCTTGGCCTTCCGAAATCTGGAACGACCACGCTGGGACAGGCCCTTGGCGAGGCCGGGTTC
>CAZWZG010000120.1:0-6007 GCA_964638245.1 uncultured Rhodobacterales bacterium | reverse complement strand
CGCCGCCGCCTACCTCAATCTTCGGTCCCCGGATTGCCCGAAGGCTATGGCAAGGCACATGACCAGAAGATCCGCTGGATCGAAGGCCACTACGCTTTCGTGGACCACATTTTCGCGGGCTCAAACGTTTATCTGTCTGTCGACGTGACCCAAGACGGTGCAAAAGACGCTATCGAGACTTTCATCGAACGCCCCCTGCCTTGGTGGGGCGTGGCCAATGCCGGAAAGACAGCCGCCGAATGACGGCCATCCGCCTTCATATCGGTCTGGCGGGCTGCGGGGATGCGCGGCTTCAGGCGGCGCTCGATGCCAAACGCGCGCGGCTCCTGAAAGACGGCGTGCTGTTTCCGCGCAGCCCCGGTGGCTCCAACCACACGCGCCTTTTCATGGCTGTCACCGACCCTGAACGTCCCGAGCCCCTCCGCTGGCAACGCGGCTTTGCTGACCCGCGCCAGCAGGATCGCCTCCGTCAGGAAGTGATCGACCGTCTCACCAAGGAAATCGCTGACGAGACGCCCGACGTCGTCATCCTGTCCGCCATCCAACTGGCCGATCTCACGACCCGCGAGGTCGAGCGTCTTGTGGCGATCCTTGCGCCCTTATCAAATGATATCAAAGCGATGGCCATCGTCGAAGGCCCGGCGCAGCATTTGGCATCACGCTATGAGGTGCAGATCGGCGAAGGGCGGGTCCAGCCTTTGTCGCATGACCTCGCACTCCCGGAAGGCGATTGGGAGGATATCTATGCCACCCATGCGCCGAACCCGCGGGATATCACGCGCGGTCTGTTCGCCAGCCACAACATTCCCCCGCTTAGCCTTGACCTTGCCGGTCTTGTCGCGCGGTGGGAGCGTGTTCTTGGCGAAGGCAGCCTGACGCTTCTGCCCAATGCGCCCGAGGCGTGGGACAAGGATGCCGGACGCAAACCGCTCGCCAAGGCGCTGGGTCTCAAAAAAGCCATCGGCGCCCTACCCGACAAAGAGCCCGCTCCGCCTCGCTCGGACGAAACCCTGGAGCGGATGCGCGAGATGAACATGCTCTTGTCCAAGGCCATCGCGACGCGGCGCGTTGTGCCGCCACAGTTGCGCAAAACCGTGATGACCCAGATCGAAACGCCGGGAACGCCAATCGCCCCGGGCGCGCTTCACGCCATCAGCGATCGCTTTGCCAAATCCCATACCGCGCTCAAGAAACGCTTCCCCGACCTTGCCACGGTACTCAAAAAGCCGCGCAAGACCGACGCGTGGACGCCCCCAACCCTGACCCAGGGCTTTCGCGCCAGCCAATACATGGCCGCCTTCATGCCCCGGATCGAACGCGTCACCGAGGCCGCCAAGAGAGAGGCCTTGGCCGCCGAGGCCGGACGCAAAACCGAACTGACCGAGGCCGCCAAAGCCGTGATGTCGGACGCCGCAATCCTCCATTTCGACCGGCTAAAACGTTCACGCTTTGCCCCCCACGACCGTATCGGCCAACGCATCACCGACAAGCCCGCTTTCGAGCCCGCCCCGACCCGCAAACCCGCGCCCGGCACATCGGGTCGCATCATCGTGGGCTGCATGAAGAACGAAGCCCCCTACATCGTTGAATGGGTCGCTTATCACCGCGCCATCGGGTTTGATAACTTCATCATCTACTCCAACAACTCCGAAGACGGCACCGGCGCCATACTGGACCGGCTTGCGGCCATGGGCGTGCTAGAGCATCGCAAGAACGACAACTGGCGCGGAAAATCACCCCAGCAGCACGCGCTGAACCAGTCCTTGAAAGAACCGCTGGTCCAACGCGCCACATGGATCGCCCATATCGACGTGGACGAATTCATCAATATCCAGACCGGCAATGGCACGCTCGATGCCCTGTTCGAGGCCACTCAAGGCGCTACCAACATTGCCATGACTTGGCGTCTGTTCGGCCACAACGGCGTGATCGGCATTTCCGACGCGCCCGTGATCGAACAATTCACCACCGCTGCCCCAAGGTTTGTGCCCAAACCTCACACGGCATGGGGGTTCAAGACACTGATGAAGAATATCGGGGCGTATCAAAAGCTCTCCTGCCATCGCCCCAACAAACTGGTCGAGGCCAAGCGGGATGCGGTCAGTTGGGTGAACGGCTCGGGCCAACCCATTGACGATCCAATCAAAGATCGCGGCTGGCGCTCGGAGATGCGCTCGATCGGGTATGACCTCGTGCAACTGAACCACTACGCGCTGCGCTCTGCTGAAAGCTTTCTGGTCAAGCGGCAAAGGGGCCGCGCGCTGCATGTGGATCGCTCGATCGGGCTGAACTACTGGATCCGGATGGACTGGTCGGATTGCGAGGATCGCTCGATCCAGCGCAACCTGCCGCGTCTCCAGACCGAGATGAACACGCTTTTGGCCGACGACGAATTGCAACGCCTGCATGACGACGGCCTCGCCTGGCACCGGGCCAAGGCCGAAGCCCTTAAATCCGAACCCGGCTTTGCCGCGCTTTTCGACAGCGCGACAAGCCTGAAACTCACCGCCTTGGAACGCGCCGCCTATGCGCTGGCGCTTGATCAGGAAACCTGACATGCCCAAAGACATGAACGCCGAGACCTTCAAGACCGCCGAAGGTCTGATCATGCCCAAGGACGAAGATGTCCTCTCCCCCCGCATGATGCGCCGCCTGCGCCGCGGCCTGTACGAGGCCAAGGAACTCGCTGCTCTCAAGCGGCTCCTGAAACCCGACGACCGGGTTCTCGAGCTGGGCGGCGGTATCGGAGCGATCTCTGGTTTTGCCGGCAAGCGCCTCAACGGCGGCGGCCTTACGGTCGTTGAAGCCAATCCTAGATTGGCGGACTTCATCCGAAGGGTTCACGAGCTCAACGACATCGCGTCCACCGTCCATCACGGCGCGGTAACCCCAAAGGCCGGCCCCGACCTAGAGTTCCATCTGCGCGACGATTTCATTGCCGCATCCCTGACCGCCGATGCCGCCCCCGTGGCAGAAACCATTTCCGTCCCGGCCGTGCCAATCAATGATCTGATAGCTGAGGCGACCCCTACGGTCCTGATTTCGGACATCGAAGGCGCCGAGGTCGATGTTTTCAAGGTCGCCGACCTGAGCGAAATACGCCTTGTCATCGTGGAAACGCATCCCCAATGGATCGGCCCCAAAGGGATCCGCACGATCTTTGATGCCTGCCACAACGCGGGCCTGACCTATTTCCACCGCGGAAGCGAAGGCAAGGTGATCTGCTTCCGCCGCGACTGGTAAAACGCGCCGTTCAGGAACGATAAAACCGCTGCAAAACAACTGGCGCGCTGCCAGAAACAATCCTTTTCCATCACGTTGTTTCTTTGCAAAGCTACCTCGACCGACGTATTGTCCGCGCGTGTATTGGTGCTGTTTTGGGGGCATTCGTTTTGGAAAAGCGCGTGACGCTGTCGGAGGGTTTGTCCGATGCGGAATGGCTCGCAGAAGTTGAAGATATTGCGGAAGAACGCGGCTATTTCTCGCCGCTGGGCGACGACCACATTGCGGTTTTTGTCGACGCCGAAAGCGATGTACTTTTTGTGAGCTTCGAGGTCATGTCGGCCGTGCGCGCCTTTGGCGACAGCGGCCTGCCGCTCGGCTTTGATCTGGCCGACGACAAGGGGTGGTCGCATCTGTCATTGATCGCAACCCGCGAAAGCTGGTTCCGCGATGCCCATGTTTTCGACTTTCTTGATCGCGCCATTGATGACGGGTTCTTCGACGAATTCGAGAAGGTCATCTTCTACGGTGCAGGCACCTGCGCCTATGCCGCCGCTGTCTTCTCTGTTGCTGCCCCCGGTGCGACTGTCTTGTTGATTTCACCGCAGGCCTCGCTCGATCCCGCCCGGACCGAATGGGATCAGCGCTTTCCTGAGACGCGTCGCGCGAACCTGAGCACGCGGTTTTCCTACGCCCCCGACATGATCGAGGCGGCAGGCGCGGTCTATGTCATCTATGACCCGACCGAATTGATGGACGCGATGCACGCGTCGCTGTTCCATAGCTCTCATATCGAGAAAATCCGCTATCGGCGGGGCCGGAGCGGCTCGATCGACGCGGATTTCAGGGCGCTTGGCATTCTTGAGGCGGCCCTGGATGCTGCGGCAACCGACACGCTGGATGCCAGCACATTCTGGTCCGCGCTTCGGGTGCGGCGCCATCATATCCCTTATCTGCGCGGGCTGCTCGCACGGGTTCAACGGACCGAGCGTCCGTGGCTGACAGCCATGCTCTGCCGGGCGGTGCTGAAGGAATACCCGATCCCGCGTTTCCGCGCGATCCTTGCGCAAGCCGAAGAGGATATGGAAGCCGAGCGCATTGCCATGCGCCGGATCCCGGACGCGGGTTAAAGCCCGCCTTCGCGCTCCAGAAACGCAACAACCTCGGGGACACCGACGCCGGCGCGCAGTTCTGCCATCACGAAGGGGCGCTCACCGCGTGCATCCTTGGTGTCCGCTTCAAGCAGAACGCGATCAACGCCCACATGGGGCGCAAGGTCAATCTTGTTGACCACAAGCAGGTCCGAGCGTGCCAGCCCGGGGCCCTTTTTGCGCGGGATGTCCTGCCCGGCGGCCGTATCGATCAAATAGATCGTCAGGTCGGCGAGTTCGGGCGAGAACGTCGCCGCCAAATTATCGCCCCCGGATTCGATGAAGACGACATCCAGATCGTCAAACGACTGGTTCAGATCCTCCAGCGCCGCCAGATTGATCGAGGCGTCCTCGCGAATGGCCGTATGCGGGCATCCCCCCGTTTCGACACCGCGAATGCGATCCTGGCTCAACACCTGCTGACGCATCAGAAACTCGGCATCTTCGCGGGTGTAGATGTCATTGGTGATCACCGCGACTGAGTAGCGCTCGCCCATCGCCTGACACAGCGCCGCCGTCAGGGTCGTCTTGCCCGCGCCCACGGGCCCGCCGATCCCGACGCGCAAAGGTCCGTTGCCGCTCATGTCTTGAAAATCCTCACCTCTTGGGTCTCGTGGGCCATCGCGGCGAGGTCTGCCGCGGGCACAAAGCCATAGATGTCATCCAAGGTTGCTGTCGCCGCCCTTTCGGCGGTCGCAACACACAGCGGCGCCATCTCGGCTTGCAATCGCTGCCCCTCGGCCTGCCCCAAAGGCACAAACCGCACCGCCGCCCCGATCAGGGTTGCTGCCATGGACTGAAGATAGCTGGCCGCGACCGTGTCATCGCTCAGATCCAGCGCACGCGCGGCCTGACCCACCGCAATCGGCAAAGGGGCGCGCTCGGCGGCTGCGCCGGTCTCGCGCGCAACCCGCACGAACGCGGCACCAAGTTCGCGGGTCTCATCCCAACGCTCTTTGGAAGCGGCCAGCGCGGCGGCAATGTCGGTCAGTTCCGAAATCGAATGGCCGCGCCGCGCCGCGATCAAAAGCACCGAATCCGCAAAACCGGCCCCCTGCCCGATAATCGCCCGCACCCAGGCTTGCGTGCTCTCCGGATCCGTCACATCACCCGACGAAATCGCCGCTTCAAGCCCGTGCGAATAGGCAAAACCGCCTATGGGAAACGCAGGGGACAGCCACTGCTGCAACCGAAGCAGATCGACCGTGTCAGTCATGGGAATGACCCATGGTCCGCCCGTGCCCATAAGCGCCGCCTTCGGGCTGGAATGGTGCCACCACCTCGGTCACGCTCCCACCCAACTGACGCACCATATCGGCCAGCACCTTGTCTGGCGCGATCCGCAAACGATCCGCGCAAATTTCACAAGGGGTGTGCCGATTTCCGATGTGCCAGGCCAGTCTAGGAATATCGCCGGTGATTTCAAGCAAGCTTTCTTCAGCGGCCTTCACCCCGATCCCACCAGCCTCGCTCAAAAGCACAACGCCGGGGCGCAAATCGGTTACCTGCGCCAAATCCACCATCACGCTGCCACCGCTTTCTGTGGTCAGCCGCTTGCGGCGCAAAAGACGCTCTTCGTAGCCAAGCGTCACCCAGTCCACGGCCTCCCCGTGCCCGACCGCGCCAGCTTTTCC
>CAZWZG010000119.1:1242-10010 GCA_964638245.1 uncultured Rhodobacterales bacterium | reverse complement strand
AAGGAACGCGACCGGTGCCGTTCAAGCGAGATGTTCTTTTCAGCGCACACCGCAATGGCAAAACCGTCAATTTCCAAGTCATTGAAAACGCCCGCGGATTGGACGTAGGTCGCCATGCCATGCAGCTTTTTCATCAGACCTTCCGCCATCGGTGAGCGTACTGCGTTGTGGTCGCAGCAAAACAACACCGACTGGGGAAGATCCGCCATCCTCAACCGCCGAAGTGAAGGACGCAGACAAGAGTAAAAAGGCGGCGGGCCGTGTCGATGTCCAGCTCGGCCTTGCCTTCAAGACGCTCCTGCAGGACGCGAGCGCCTTCGTTGTGGATGCCGCGCCGGGCCATGTCGATTGCTTCGATCTGGCTGGCGGGCAATTTCTTCACCGCGTCGAAGTAGCTTTCGCAGATCTGGAAGTAGTCTTTGACGACCTGTCGAAAGGGGCCGAGCGACAAGTGAAACTCGGCCACCTTGTCCTCGGTTTCGGACTGAATGTCGAAGACAAGGCGACGCTCGCGGATTGCTAGGCCAAGGCGAAAAGGCCCTGAGGCCCCATCGGCGTCGGGTAGGGCGAAATTGTTGTCTTCAAGAAGGTCGAAGATTGCGACTTTGCGCTCTTGTTCGATCTCGGGCGTGGGGGCTGGAAGCCCGGCATCGTCGATTTCGATATGGATGATCTTGGTCATCACAGATCCTCGTTCAGGCGATCAAGGCGAGCGCGCACGCTTAGGCCATGCGCCTCCAGCCGTTCTGATATGGCCAGACGTTCGGCGGCAGGGCCAATCGCGGCCAGCGCGCCCGGCGTCATGGCAGCCAGCGTCGTGCGTTTCAGGAAATCCATGACCGAAAGGCCGGACGAGAACCGAGCCGAACGGGCCGTGGGCAGCACATGGTTTGGTCCACCGACGTAGTCACCAATGGCTTCGGGCGTCCAGTTGCCCAAAAAGATCGCCCCGGCATGCCGGATTTCAGCCGCCAAGGCATCTGGGTCCTCAACGCAAAGTTCAAGGTGTTCAGCCGCAATGCGGTTCGCCAGATCGGCGGCCTCGCTCAGATTACGCACCTTGATAACTGCACCAAAGTCGCGCCAGCTTGCACCCGCAATCTTTGCACGGGGCAGGGTGGCAAGCCTTGCTTCAACTGCAGCCGGGATCGCCGAGGCAAGCTCTGCATCATCCGTGATAACGATCGACTGGGCGCTTTCGTCGTGCTCAGCCTGACTCAGTAGATCGACACCGATCCAATCGGCGTCGGCGGTCTTGTCCGCGATGACCAGGATTTCTGACGGTCCTGCGATCATGTCGATCCCGACATGGCCGAACACCTGACGCTTGGCGGTTGCGACATACGCGTTTCCGGGACCGGTGATCTTGTCGACGCGTGGGATCGTTTCAGTCCCGAATGCCATTGCCGCAATCGCTTGTGCCCCGCCGATGCGGAACACGCGATCTACGCCAGAGATCTTTGCTGCCGCCAGAACCAGCGGGTTCAGTGCGCCATCGGGGGCAGGGACGGTCACGATCAGCTCTTCCACGCCTGCAACCTTGGCGGGCATCGCATTCATGAGGACCGAGGAAGGATAGCTTGCCAGTCCGCCGGGCACGTAAAGCCCGGCCCGATCCACGGGCCCCCAGCGCCATCCCAGCCGCGCGCCGGTTGCGTCGGTCCACATTTGATCCTCTGGGATCTGCCGCTCGTGATAGACCCGAATGCGCTCGGCGGCGAGCTTGAGCGCGGCCATGTCTTCGGGATCGACTTTCGCGACTTCGGCTTCGATCTCGTCTTTGCCGATCTCGAGCGTGTCCGGGGTCAGCGACAGCCGGTCGAACTTCTCTGTCATTGCGATCAATGCGGTATCGCCATTGGCGCGCACATCGGCCACGATCTTACGGACGGTCGCATCAACGTCGGGCGCATCCTCGCGCTTGGCGGACAGCAGCGCTGTGAACGCGGGTTCGAAACCCTCATCGGTGGTGGACAGAATTTGCGCCATGGCTCGACCTATTTCTTGCGTCGGCCTGATCTAGCGGGATTCTTCTGATGTTTGAACCGCTTCTTGCGGATCACGCGGCGACTCGGGCGCGCGGTCAGTCCTTGTGCTCGGGCTGATGCCCTGACGGTGCCTCATAGGGCTTGGTGACGTCGCGCAGAACAACCTCCAGCGCTTCCACATCCACCGCAATCGCGCCATCGCCTGCAAGAGTGAAGACGATCCGCCCTGCGCCGTCATCGCCGGGTTCGAAGGCGATGTTCAGAAGCGAAAGGATGAGGTCCTTGTCATTTGGATCGATCCCTTGGGATTGCACGCGCGTGACATATTCAATCGCAAGGACGGACTGCACACGTTCTGCCGAGGGGCTGCGATCTTCCCAGCGGTACCGATTGAGCAGCAACGCAAAACGTCGCGTACGGCGATCCCACAGCATTTCACCAGACGGCAGGATCGCATCCTGGCTCAACGCCGAGATCACTTCGAGATCGCCCTCATCAAGCGCTTTCAGGCGAAGCGGCCCCTCACGGGCATCTTCGAAGCGGGCGTCGTCGCTCATGCCGAAACGCGTTCAATCTTGGCGCCGACCGCGCTCAGCTTTTCTTCGACACGTTCATAGCCGCGGTCAAGGTGGTAGACCCGGCTGACGACCGTTTCCCCTTCGGCGGCCAGCCCCGCAAGGATCAGTGACACAGAGGCGCGCAAGTCGGTTGCCATCACAGGCGCGCCGCGCAACTTCTTGACGCCTGTTACGGTTGCCGTGCCGCCCGACACCTCGATATCGGCGCCCATACGCATCAGTTCGGGCGCGTGCATGAAGCGGTTCTCAAAGATACGTTCTTCCAAAACCGAAGTTCCGTCGGCCGTACAAAGGAGCGCCATCATCTGTGCCTGAAGGTCAGTAGGGAAGCCAGGATAAACTTCAGTGACCACATCAACCGCAGCCACGCGGCCATTCTTTCGCTTCACCTTCAATCCATCGTTGGTCTGTTCAACCGAAACCTCTGCGGCCTCGAGTTTGTCTACCAGCGACTGGACCAGTTCGATCTTGCCACCGGTCAGGTTGATTTCACCACCGGCAATCGCCGGAGCCAGCATGTAGGTCCCAAGTTCAATCCGGTCGGCGACAACCGGGTGGGTGGCCCCGCCAAGACGATCGACCCCTTGAATCGTGATCGTCGACGTCCCTTCGCCGTCGATCTGTGCGCCCATTTTCTTGAGGCATTCAGCAAGATCGATGATCTCAGGCTCCTTTGCCGCGTTTTCGATCACGGTTGTGCCCTTGGCCAATGTCGCGGCCATCAAAACGTTCTCAGTCGCACCAACCGACGGGAACCGCATGGGCACCTTTGCGCCCTTGAGCCCGCGCGGCGCCTTGGCGTGTAGATAGCCGTCCTTGAGTTCGATCTCCGCCCCAAGCGCCTCAAGGGCTTCAATGTGGATATCCATGGGCCGAGCGCCAATCGCGCAACCGCCTGGAAGGGACACGATGGCTTGGCCGGAGCGCGCCAAGAGCGGTCCAAGCACAAGGTTCGACGCGCGCATCTTGCGCACGATGTCATAGTCGGCGGTCACACTGTCCAATGCGTGCGATGACAGCGCAATAACCTTCCCGTCCTGTAGAACCGTTGCTTCTGCACCAAGTGATCGAAGCAGCTCTGACATCGTCCGGATGTCCGAAAGGCGCGGCGCATTGGTGAGCGTCAATGGCTCTTCTGAGAGCAGCGTCGCCGGCATCAGTGCCAGGCACGCGTTCTTCGCCCCTGCAATAGGGATCGTTCCATTCAACGGGCCATTGCCCTGAACCACGATTGAATCCATCTGCTCTGCCTCAGTCTTTTGTCTGTGCGGCGCGCTTTTTCGCCTGCGCTTTCCGCTTTGCGATATTTGCCTTCAATGCCGCCTTCAGGCGATCTTCCCGGGTCGCGGGTTGGGCGGACTTGGCCGTATCGGATCGACGGTTCTCTGCCATGGAAATGCTGTACCCGAGGCACGGCCAAGCGTCCAGATGGCGTTGTCAGATTGCGCTTGCGTCATGGCGCGATTGCCAGTATCCCGCCCGACATTCCGGCGCTGCTGTAGCTCAGTGGTAGAGCGCACCCTTGGTAAGGGTGAGGTCGGGAGTTCAATCCTCCCCAGCAGCACCATCTCGTTCTTGTTGATGCAAATCCTCGATCCAGAGATGTTGGACGTTTAGTCTGAAAGCGACTTACGGGCTCGTGAAATTCGCATGGCTGCGATGCCTGCAAGCAAAAGCGGCAGAGACGCCGGCAGCGGAACCTCGGTTGGTTCACTGTAAAGCATATTGTCCAAGCCGAAGCCTTCACCAGCATTCGTTCCGCTTATTGCTGTGAAAGTTACCGCTCTAAAGCCTTCATCCGACGCAAATCCAAAAAACCGTGTTGTCCCACCAGCTTCGGTCGGCGGTGTGAAGGTTCCCAAACTGTTTCCTTGGGCGTCAAGAAACCCAATTTCGCTTCTTTCGACGCCGTTGTCGTTAAGCTTCGCGAAGTCGGCGCCGAATGCGAACACGTCGTATTCGAAAAGGATCGAGAAAACGTCGCCGACATTATCTCCGTCGTCTTCGATCCCGATGAGGGCGAAGTTGGATCCGTTCACCGAGTTCTGGAACGCAGGGTCAGACGCGCCGCCTTGGTAAGGAACAGATTCAATGATGTTGAATGAGCCTCCGACACGGTCGGGGCTATTCTTTGTGATCTCGAGTGAAAAATCAGAGATCTCAGGAAGGATCGCATTGAAACGCGTATCGGATGAGAACCCTTCGAAATCCTCGCTCAAAAGAGTGCCGACACTATCTGTGAATGCGACGCGGTCCGTAAACGTAAGCAAGGCGGCGATAGCTGCCGTCGAGACGAACAGAGAGACACTTGAAACAGTCAAAAATACGCGCACAGTCGTGACACCCAACGAAAATAACAGCCCACAAAAACGGTAAGGAGCCCGCCCGACCTTGTCAATTGCGGCAAAATTTGGGCGAACCAAGAGTCAGAGAAGGCTCCAATGCGCCAAGTGGCAGTTTTGCAACCGGCGGTCGTAGTTTGAGTAAGGGGGAAGGTCGTTTTGCGACAGAATTTGACGGTTTTCGTCGCACGCTCCGTCATGAGTCTCTGGCACGATCCTTAAGAACTGCTTGAGGGAGCCTTTCATGAAATCTGAGTATCGCGTTGTTGTCATCGGGGGCGGGGTCGTTGGCTCGTCGGTGCTTTATCACCTCGCCAAACTCGGCTGGACAGATGTTGTCATGCTGGAACGCAGTGTGCTGACGGCGGGCTCCTCTTGGCACGCCGCGGGCGGCGTCCACGCGCTGAACGCCGATCCCAACATCGCACAGCTTCAGGCCTATACCATTGATTTGCTGAAGGAAATCGAAGAGGAAAGCGGTCATAACATTGGCCTTCACATGACCGGCGGCCTAACGCTGGCGGGGACGCCCGACCGCTGGGAATGGCTCCAGACGCAGTACACTATCTATCAATCCATCGGTATCGAGGATTGCCAGCTCATGACGCCCAAAGAGGCACAAGAGCGCTGTCCGATCATGTCGACCGACGGCCTTTTGGGCGCGATGTGGGCCGACCGCGAAGGCTATGTAGACACCACCGGTACCGTCCACGCCTATGCCATCGCCGCCAAGAAACGGGGAGCGGAATACTACGAGCACACAAAGGTTCTGGAGCTTAATCAAACAGCCGAAGGCTGGACCGTTGTTACCGATAAGGGAACAATTAAGTGCCAACACGTGGTCAATGCAGCCGGTCTTTGGGCCAAACAGGTGGGCCGGATGGCGGGAATCGAGCTTCCGGTCTCCCCGCTCAAACACCACTACCTGATCACCGACTCCATCCCCGAAGTGGCCGAATGCGACTTCGAAATGCCCATGACCGTGGACCTCGAAGGGTTCACCTACATGCGCCAGGATCAGAACGGCATCCTTGTCGGCATCTACGAGATCAATCACGAACACTGGGCCATGGACGGCGCGCCTTGGGACTACGGCATGGAGCTGTTTCAGGAACAGCTCGACCGGATCGAGGACGAGCTGGTCCTCGGCTTCGAACGCTACCCCGCCGCCGCGGATGCGGGCATCAAGACATGGGTCAACGGTGCCTTTACCTTCTCTCCCGACGGCAACCCGCTCGTCGGCCCTGTCCCGGGCAAGCCGGGTTATTGGTGCGCCTGCGCCGTGATGGCGGGCTTCCTTCAAGGCGGCGGCGTCGGCAAATCGCTCGCCGAATGGATGATCGAAGGCGAGCCCGAGGCCGACGTCTACGGCATGGACGTCGCCCGCTACGGCCGTTTCGCAGAGAACAAGCAGTACATCAAGGAGACGACCGGTCAGTTCTATTCTCGCCGCTTCGTGATGACCTATCCCAACGAACAACTGCCCGCAGGGCGCAACATCAAAACCTCGCCCGCCTACGACGCTATGACAGAAGCAGGCGCGAAATGGGGCCAAAGCTGGGACCTCGAAGTCCCCCTTTACTTCGCCCCCAAAGGCTTCGAAGAAACCCCGACCCTCAAACGCTCCAACGCCTTCCCGATCGTGGCCGAGGAATGCAAAGCCGTCCGCGAACGCGTCGGCCTTCTCGATATCACCGGCTTCTCGCGCTACGAGGTCACCGGCCCCAACGCCGAGGCCTGGCTCGACCGCATCATGGCCTCCAAACTCCCCGCGCCGGGCCGCGCGCGCCTTGCGCCGATGCTGGCCGAGGACGGGCGGCTCAAGGGCGATCTGACGATCTTCAATTGGGGCGACGGGACGTGGTGGATCATGGGGTCCTACTACCTGCGCACATGGCACATGCGCTGGTTCAACGACCACCTCGACGAGGGCGTGCACGTCCGCGACCTTGGCGAGGAAATGGCGGGCTTCTCGCTCTCAGGCCCGAACTCTCGCAAGGTCATCGAAAAAGTCACCGACGCCGATATCGCATCGCTCCCTTTCATGGGCTGCATGGAGGCCGACGTCGGCCTTTTGCGCACCCGCGTCGCGCGGATGTCGGTCACCGGAGAGCTTGGGTACGAGATCAACTGCCGCATGGGCGACCACTCGACCTTGCGCAACATCCTGCTCGAAGCAGGTGCGGATCAAGGCATGGTCGAAGTCGGCTTCAATGCGCTCCTCTCTCTCCGCATCGAGAAAAGCTTCGGCATCTGGTCGGCAGAATTCACCCAAGGCTACACGCCGGGCATGACTGGCATGGATCGCTGGATCGCGTGGGACAAGGGCGATTTCGTCGGCAAAGCCGCGGCCATTGCCGAGCGTGACGGCAACGGCCCGGCGCAAAAGGTCGTCACGCTAGCCATCGACAGCCCCGACAGCGACGCCAGCGGGTACGAACCCGTCTGGGCCAACGGCACCAAGGTCGGCTTCGTCACCTCGGGCGCCTACGGTCACACCACCGGGCAATCCATCGCCATGGCACTGATCAATTCCGAGCATGCGCACGAAGGCGAAGAGCTTTCCGTGCACGTCGTCGGCGTCGAGCGTCCGGCACGCGTCCTCGCGCCGTCACCTTACGACCCCCAAGGTCAGGCGATGCGGGGATGATCGACCTTGAGACAGGTGGGCGGCGGCGGCGCCAACGCCCGCCGCGCGGGGAGACGGCGGTAAAACGCGAGGTAAACTACCGTCAGCTCAAGAACCCGTTCCCACCGATGAACGTCTTTTCCGACGACGAAATCGAGGCCATGCACGAGGCCGCGCTCACCGTCCTCGAAGACCTCGCCATCAAGGTCCTGCTCCCCGAAGCGCGCGAGATTTTCCGCAAAGGCGGGGCCATCGTCGACGAAGACACCCAGATGGTCCGCATCGGCCGCGACATGGTCGGGGCCGCGCTCGCCACCGCGCCCAAGTCCATCCCGGTCATGGGCGGCGCTCGCCACCGCGAACTGACGCTGGAGCTTGGTACGCTCGCCTTCCAGCCCGGCGCAGGCTGTCCGCACGCCACGGATCGCATCAAGGGCCGCCGTCCCGGCACGGACGAAGACTTCCGCGATCTGGTCCAGCTGACCCAGCATTTCGACGTGCTCCACATGGTCCCCCCGCTGGTCGAACCCCAGAACATCGCCCCCCATGTCCGGCACTATTTCACGCTCGAAACTCAGCTTGGCCATTCCGACAAAGTCCCCTTCATCTACGCACGCGGCACGCCGCAAGTGCAGGACGCTTTCGAGATGATCCGCGACTTTCGCGGGCTGAGCGATGCCGAGTTCGCGGCCAATTCGCACTGCTACACGATCATCAACACCAACTCGCCGCGCACGCTCGATGTGCCTATGCTGCAAGGCCTGATCGACTTCGCCCGCGCCGGGCAGGTGTCGATTGTCACCCCGTTCACGCTGATGGGCGCCATGGCCCCGATCACGGTGGCCGGCGCGATCACGCTTTCCCACGCCGAAGCACTCGCCGCCATCACGCTCACCCAACTCGTCCGGCCCGGTGCGCCGGTGACCTACGGGACGTTCACCTCGAACGTCGACATGAAATCCGGCGCGCCCGCCTTCGGCACGCCCGAGCATTTCAAGGCCTCGCTCGCCGCCGGGCAACTTGCGCGTAGGATCGGCCTGCCGTGGCGATCCGCCACCGGCAGCGCGGCGAACATCTCGGACGTCCAAGCCGCCAACGAAACTCAGCTCGGCCTTTGGGGCTGCCTCCTGGCCGGGGCGACGGTCGTCATCCACTCGGCAGGCTGGCTGGAGGGCGGGCTGACCGTCTCTTATGAAAAACTCATCACCGACGTCGAAGTCCTTCAAATCGT
>CAZWZG010000119.1:0-1142 GCA_964638245.1 uncultured Rhodobacterales bacterium | reverse complement strand
TACAAGAAGACATCGCCAAACGCACCGCCGCCGGTGGTTCGCCACCCGTCAGCTAAGGAGACATCCCATGGCCAATCCAGACGCAATCATCATCGGCACCGGCGTGATCGGCACCGCCATCGCGTTCGAGATGGCCAAGAAAGGCTGGAAAACCCTGTCGCTGGATCGCAATACCCAGATCGGCCACGGCTCCACCGCAGGCTCCTGCGCGATCATTCGGATGCACTATTCGACGTTGGATGGGACGGCGTTTGCCTATGAGGGCTACCACTACTGGCGCAACTGGCCGGAGTACCTTGGCCTGCCCGCGGATGCGGATCTGGCGAAGTTCAAGGAGGTCGGGTGTCTGGTCATGAAGACGGACGCCAACGGCTTGCTGGAAAAGCATATCAAGTACTCGACCGAACTTGGCTGTCCGTTAGAGGAATGGGACGCCGAGAAGATCAAATCCGAGCTGCCGATCTACGCCCTCGACAAGTACTTCCCGCCCAAGCGGCAGGATCAGGATGGCTTTGCCGAGCCGACGGGCGGCGAACTCTCGGGCGGAGTCTTTTGGCCCAACGGCGGCTACGTCACCGACCCGGCGCTGTCGTCGCAAAACCTGGCCGACGCGGCTAAGCTCCACGGCGCGGAGTTCCGCCTTGGCGTGACCGTCACGGACATCCTGAAGGACGGCGACAATGTCAAAGGCGTCCGACTGGAAGGCGGGGAAGAGATCCACGCGCCCGTCGTCATCAACGTCGCGGGGCCGGGGTCCGCAATCATCAACGGCATGGCCGGCGTCCTTGATGAAATGACCATCGAAACCAAACCCCTCCGCCAAGAGGTCGTCCACATCCCAAGCCCGCAAGGCTTTGATTTCGAAGAAGATGGCATGGTCGTTTCGGACAGCGACATCGGCTGTTACGTCCGCCCCGAGCACGGTAACCACATCCTTGTCGGCTCCGAAGACCCTGAATGCGACGTGCACCAGTGGACGGAGAACGACACCGACTACAACCGCTCCTTCACCGACCAGTGGACGACCCAAGCCCTCCGCTACGCCCAGCGGGTGCCGGACCTTCCGGTCAGCGCGCCGACCCGCGGGGTCGTCGATCTCTACGACGCCTCCACCGACTGGATTCCGATCTATGACAAGACCT
>CAZWZG010000118.1:0-10077 GCA_964638245.1 uncultured Rhodobacterales bacterium | reverse complement strand
CGGCAGCTCGAGCGAGGCCTCGCCACCGTTTCTCAACCGGATCGCGACCTCCAGCGGCATCGCCACGCTGCCGAGCCTCTCGATCACGATGCGCGTGCGGCCGTCCGCCACGCTGACCACATCGAGCGCGTAGTCGACCCAGCGCTCAAACCCGAACCCGTCTTCAAAGACGAACGGCAGCATTCCTGTGCGGTCGGCATCGAGATCTCGCCAGATCCGACTGCGCCAGCTTTTGTGACCGTTGAGTTTACCATCAAAGAACGGTGAGTTGGCGAAAAGTGCTGTCGCCACGGGCTGAAGAGCAAGCGCCACCCGTAGCTTCTTGACCATGTCGGCCTCGGATCCGAAGTCCAGATTCACCTGCACAGTACAGGTGCGGTACATCATCTGCGTGCCGTGCGTGCCGACGCGCCCCATGTAGTCGGTCATCAACCGATAGCGGCCCTTTGGCATCACCGGCATCTCATCGTGCGACCAGTGGGGTGCCGCGCCCAGACCGATAAAGCCGACGCCCAGGTCCTCGGACACCGCTTTTGCCTGATCGAGGTGTTCATTCACTTCATCACAGGTCTCGTGAATGGTTTCGAGCGGTGCGCCGGACAACTCGAGCTGTCCGCCCGGCTCCAGACTGACATTTGCGCCGTCTTTTTCCAGACCGATGATGTTGTCGCCTTCGAAAATCGGGGCCCAGCCGAACCGGGACTGCAATGCCTCAAGAACGGCCTTGACCGAGCGTTCGCCCTCATACGGCAGCGGTTTCAGACTGTCGCGGCAATAGCCGAACTTCTCGTGCTCGGTCCCGATGCGCCATTCATCGCGCGGTTTGCAGCCCGCTTCGAGATAGGCTGCAAGATCTTCGGGCCGCTCGATCGGGCCGCCGCCGGACTGGGGTATGGACATGCTGGTCTGCTCTTCTGCTCGGGTCGGTGTCAGGCATTCCGCGAATGCACGGGCTTGTCAATCGGCGCTGCGCGTCCAAAGCGTGGTCCGCTCGCGCGGCGGATGTGCAGCAGCGCGCAGGATGCGTTCCGTTGGCAGGCCGCGCAGGACGGCAAATGCGTCGAGCAAAGTCTCGGCTCCGTGCGCATCGACGGGAATGTTCAGCAAGCTGTCCGTCCCCGACAAGACCCAATGGGCATTGGGAAAACCCTTGGGTTCGATTTCGATACGCTGGAGATCGCCAACCCCGACCGAGCCACCGTCCAGCGGGCCGAAATAGGTGATCCGGCCCTCATCGACTTGCACGACCCCCGGACCATCGCCCCCCTTCAGGCGCGCCCTCTGCACTCCCGTATAGCCCAGCGCAATGCCGCCGAGTACAATGACGGCGCCAAGGACCTGATGAAACAGGCTCGGAAAGGCGATCAGGCGCAGGCCAAGCAGCGCGACGGCGCTACCGATCAACACATCGCGCCAGCGCGAAAGGCCGGCGAGCACTTCGGGACGAACAAAGCTCATTACCAATCCCCTTGTGCCGCCTGCCACAGCGTCAAGGCTGCTACGGCGGCCGTGTCTGCACGAAGGATGCGCGGGCCAAGGGAAAGAACTTCTACATTCGGCAAGCCACGCAAACGCGCCCGCTCGCTTTCCGAAAAGCCACCCTCTGGACCGATCAGAATGGCCACAGGCGCAGCTGACTGCGGTGACGTCGACGTGCCGACCTGCGCTTCGTCACAGAAGATGACGCGTCGCTCTCCAAGTGTGTCCAGAAACTTCGCCAATGGCCTAAGTTCGCTAATCTCAGGCACATATACGCCACCACATTGCTCTGCCGCCTCAATGGCATGAGCCTGAAGCCGATCGAGGTTGATCCGGCTTGTATTGGAATACTCGGTCAGCACGGGCGCGATCCGGGCCACGCCCAACTCTGTCGCCTTTTCGACAATGAAATCGGTGCGCTCTTTCTTGATGGGCGCGAAGGCCAGCGTGATATCAGGCGGCGTGACCTGAGGGCGGATCTGCTCAACCGCATCAAGCGTCCCATCGCGCTTTCCGAGGCTTTCTATTCGCCCACGCCACTCTCCATCGCGACCATTGAAAACGGCAACCTCGGCCCCGGGCCCAAGGCGCATCACATTGCCAAGGTAATGCACCTGCCCCCGCGACAGGCTGAGCGATTGCCCCGCCCCAAGGGGTTGGTCTAGGTAGAGGCGTATTTTCGGAGCATCCGACATGGGGCTGACACTATGACCGGTTCGAGCGAAGCGCCAGATGGACAAGTGGCCGATGCCGTTCAGGGCAACTGGGTCGATACCTTGGCGCCGGGATGGTCACGCCCCTACCTGCGGCTGTCGCGGGCGGATCGCCCGATTGGAACATGGCTTTTGCTGTTGCCCTGCTGGTGGGGGCTTCTTTTGGCGACCGCTATGGTCGGGCAGTTCACGCTGAGCGACGCCTGGATCATGGTTGGGTGCGCGATTGGGGCTTGGTTGATGCGCGGGGCGGGCTGCACCTGGAACGACATCACGGACCGGGATCTGGACGGCGCGGTCAGCCGCACGGCCTCGCGCCCGATTCCATCGGGCGCCGTCAGCGTGCGGGGCGCCGTCATCTGGATGTGCATTCAGTCGCTTCTGGCCTTCGGTATCCTGCTGACCTTCAATATCGCCGCCATCATCACCGGGATCGTGTCGCTGGCCTTGGTCGCAATCTACCCCTTTGCCAAACGATTTACCTGGTGGCCGCAGGTTTTTCTCGGGCTGGCTTTCAATTGGGGCGCTCTTTTGGCGTGGGTGGCCGCAACCGGTAGCCTTGGTTGGCCCGCCGTCGTACTTTACATCGGCGGCATCGCCTGGACGCTGTTTTATGACACGATCTATGCCCATCAGGACCGTGAAGACGACGCGCTGATCGGCATCAAGTCGACGGCGCGCCTATTTGGAGAGAACACGCACCGCTGGTTGCGGTATTTCCTGATGGCGACGCTGATCCTAATCGCTTTTTCGGTTGTCATGGCTCTGATCGACGCTGGCATTCTGCCGATGACTGTGGCGCTCTGCGGGGTCTGGGCCATGGGTTGGCATCTGGCGTGGCAGATCCGAGCGCTGGACATCGACAATGCCGACATCTGCATGAAACTTTTCCGATCGAACCGGGATACCGGACTGATCCTTGCGCTCTTTCTTGCCGTGGCCACGTTCGTTTGATTGCGCGCGAGGACTGGCGGCAGTAACACTGAACCGAATATGGCGCAGCCCTTCAAAATATCCTCTTACGTCCCCGGCGTGATTGCGATGCTTCTTGCAGCGGGCGCATGCCTGTTCGTAGCCAGCACTTCGGTCACACGTATCGAATCCCAGGCCCAAGGCGATGTGGCGCGCGAGCTTGTCGATGCGGGTCTGACATGGACGCGGGTCGATGTGGATGGCTTGCAAGTCAAACTTTCGGGCACGGCCCCTGACGAAGCCACTCGGTTTCGCGCGCTGCGCATTGCCGGGGCCGAGGTGGATGCAGCACGGATCGTGGACGCGATGGGCGTGCAAGACCCTGACGCCACGCCCCCGCCCCGTTTTTCGATGGAAATCCTGCGCAATGACGATGGCATCTCGCTGATCGGGTTGATTCCAGCCGCCGCGGACCGCGATGCCTATTTGCAATCAGCTGGTGATGCGGCAGAGAACACGCCGATCACCGATCTTCTGCAATCCTCGAACCATCCCGTGCCTGAGGGCTGGCACCAGGCAATCAACTTCGCAATGGTCGCCCTTGCCGATCTGCCTCGCGCCAAGATTTCCGCCTCGGCAGATGGCGTTGAAGTCACCGCAATGGCCGCCAGTGAAGAGGCGAAGCAGGGCTTCGAGACGGCACTGCGGCGCGCGGCTCCGGATGATGTCCCGGTGACCTTGTCCATCAGCGCCCCGCGTCCGGTGATCACGCCGTTCACGCTGCGTTTTCTGATCGAAAACGGCGCGGCGCGGTTTGATGCCTGTGCCGCTGATACCGACGCCACCGCCGACCTGATTGTAAGGGCGGCGCAAGGCGCCGGCCTACCAGAAGATGTCACTTGCCCGGTCGGGCTAGGTACACCCAGCACGACCTGGGGCGTCGCCGCTGTGCGCGCGATCGAAGCCATCGCCGAATTGGGTGCGGGATCTGTCACCTTCTCTGATGGCGACGTGACCATCGTCGGTACTGAAACGATGGACGAGGACGCATTTGATCGCGTCGTCGCATCGCTTGATGCGGACCTGCCCGAAGTCTTTACGCTCCATTCCGTGTTGCCCCGCCCCGAAGTCGTTGCAGAAACCAATGGCGAGGTTGTGCAGGAGTTTTTGGCCGTACTTCGCGACGATGGCACAGCCGAGATACGCGGGCGGGTGGGCTCGGAATTGACCCAAGCCGCCGTGGAGAGCTTTGCGCATGTCGAGTTCGGCGTTCAAAACGTCCTGTCGGCCATTCGCGTTCAGGAAGACTTGCCCGAAGGCTGGCCCGTGCGCGTGCTTTCAGGCCTTGAAGCGTTGAGCCTTTTGAACTCCGGCATCCTGCGCGTACGGCCCAATATCTTCACGCTATCTGGCGAAACAGGCGACAAGAATACCTCTGCTTTAGCCGCCTCCATTTTGTCCGAAAAGCTGGGCGAAGGGCAGGATTACACGCTTGATATTCGCTACGTCGAAGCGTTGGACCCGCTTGCCGCGTTGCCGACGCCTGAGGAATGCATCGTGATCCTGAACGGCATCCTTGCCGAGAAAAAAATCACTTTTGCCCCGTCTTCGACAGACATCGAAGAGGATGCACTCGAAACCATAGACAGGATCGCAGAGGTCCTTCCGGACTGTCGAATGGTCGAGATGGAAATCGGCGGCCATACTGACAGCCAGGGCCGCGAGGTGATGAACCTGTCGCTCAGCCAAGCGCGCGCGGATTCGGTCCTGAATGCGATCATGGCACGCCGGGTTCTGACAGCGAACCTGACGGCCAAGGGATATGGCGAAACGCGTCCCATTGCGGACAACGATACCGAAGAGGGTCGCGAGGCCAATCGTCGGATCGAGTTCACGTTGCGCGTGTTGGAAGAGGCCAAGGAAGACCTTGCCGCCGCTGACGAGACCGCCGCACCCGCAGCGATCGAGGCTGAAGTCGTTGCGCCCGAAGCCGAAGTCGCACAAGAAGAGCCACGCGAATTGGAGCCCGGAGGCGAGGGTCCAGCGGTACAAACGGACGTTGGCGGGCTTTCTTCGCCGCAGGAGGACAGCGACGATGAATAGAAGCGAGTTCATTCTGGCCACGGCGGCGATCCTGTTCATCGCTTTCATCACTGGCTGGTTTGCCCACTGGCTGATCTCGCGCCTGACGCGGGTGACACGCTCGGACATGGACGAACTCGACAAGATGGCGCAGTCGCTCCACGAGGCCGAAGAGACGCGCGATCAGGCAATTACCTACCTCCAGCAACGCGAAGCCGAGATGACCAATCAGCTGAGTCAGACCGAGGCTGAATTGCGTGCGGCCATGGACGGATTGCGCGAAGCACGGCACGAGGCGGAAGAGCTGCGCGCGCATATCGAAAAAGAGAATCAAAGCGTCTGACACACCCAAAACGGTGTCTGCTTTGCGTCTGCTATGCGTATGGCAAACGTATGGCACGCAGGTGCAGCACGATTTGCCGCATTCGCGAGAAAGCGCCGGACCTTTCCGGAAAAACAATCCAGCGTTCTTGACCTTTTTCAAAGCGCCCCAGCTTGCAGGTCAAGCAATTGCAAAAGGAACGACGCGATGAGCCTTCGCCATCCCATGATTTTCGCGGCGCTCTTGGCCGCCGCCCCCGCCACCGCAGACCTTGCCGTCCGCTTTGATGAAGGCGCGCCCAAGGACCGCTTCTCGTTTGAGAACACCGGGGCCTGCGCGATCGAAGGCGCGACCGTGACCCTGGATCTTGGCGGATCTGCAGCGGGCCTGATTTTCGACGTCACGAGCGAAGGTGCGGGTGTCGAAGTGTTTCAGCCCCTTGAATTCGTGTCCGGAGTGGAAGCGCTCATGGACGTGCCCGAGGTCATCGACGGTCAGAACACCGTCACCCTGAACGTCGCCAATCTAGCACCCGGCGCTGTTCTTGCGTTCACCATAGACGTCGATGACACGCTTGGGGGTCGGGAAATCACCGTCGCACGCTCGGAGATCGTCGGTGCCAATGTCACGATGTCGGCTGGCGATCTGAACGCCACAGCCGCATTCGACGAAAGCGCTTCAGCCGTTCTGACGTTCAACGCCTGCGCTGCATGATCCTTACCACCGGCCGAGGGCGCCTTCGTCCTCGGCAGTCGCTTCGACCCATGTCTCGCCCTCTTGCGTGATCTCTTTCTTCCAGAAGGGTGCGCGGGATTTCAGGTAGTCCATCAGGAACTCGGCCCCCGCGAACGCGTCCTTGCGATGTGGCGCTGCTGTCAGAACCATCATGATCGCCTCTCCCGGTGTCAGGCGACCATGGCGGTGAATGACATGGGCCGCACTGAGGTCAAAGCGCGCGATCGCGTCTTCGACAATCGCCTGAATCGCCGATTGGGTCATCGCCGGATAATGCTCGATCTCCATCGCCACGAGGCCTGCGGCGACATCCCGCACGACGCCGGTGAAGCTGACAACAGCCCCTGCGGCCCCAGCCTCGAACGCGTTCAGCTCTGCTCCGGGATCGAATGGCTCGGCTTGGACGATGACGCCCATCAGCCGCCCGTCATTGGGGGAAAGAAGGCCACCTCGCGCGCGCCCGCCAACGGCGCATCAAGCGTGGTCAGTTCCTGATCGATCGCAACGCGCACCGAGGCCATATCCTGAAACGCCATGGCATAGCGTTCCTCGCGTTCTTTCAGTTCCTCGACCAATTCGGCGACCGTGGCGGCGCTCGTTTCGACCTGCTCTTTTGGCAGCCCTATGCGTTCGCGCAGCCACGCGAAATACAGAACGTCGATCATGTCTTGGCCTCCAACGCCTTCTGGGCCTTCATCCAGTAATCAACACCAGTAACCAACGTCAGCAACGCAGCGATCCACAACAGGATCATGCCACCCCAACGGGTCCAGACCGCCATTTGATAGTCGAACCGCACAGTGGCTACGTCGTCCATGCGTCCGGCAAGGATCTCCGCCACAAGGGCCGCGTCCATGCCGAATGTGCCCATGCCGAACCTGTGCTCAAACACGCCAAAAGCCAGCAGGACGGCGATACCGACCATCTGAACCGTCGTTTTCCACTTCGCCAGACGGGAGACCTTGAGCCCGCTCAAGGCTTGGCCAAGGTATTCGCGCATGCCTGAGACGAAGACCTCGCGAAACACGATCACGGTCGCGGGGATCAGGATCAGCGGATCCAGTCCGAAAAGCGCGGTCAAGACCATCAGCGTCACAAGGACCATGGCCTTGTCCGCAATCGGGTCCAGCATCGCCCCCACGCCGGTCGTCTGTTGCCAGGCGCGGGCAAGGTAGCCGTCCAACCAGTCGGTCACCGCCGCCGCAACGAACAGAGTGAACCCCAAGACATCGGCAAAAGGGCGCGGGAGAAGTGCATAGCC
Source organism: uncultured Rhodobacterales bacterium (assembly GCA_964638245.1). GTDB lineage: Bacteria > Pseudomonadota > Alphaproteobacteria > Rhodobacterales > Rhodobacteraceae > CAZWZG01. The sequence continues at coordinate 2,573 of CAZWZG010000118.1, read as the reverse complement.
CAACCCAATCCCGAGCGCCGCCAAAAGGCGGAACAGCGTCAGGATATTGGGCAGTGTCCACATATCGCGTTTTGTCCTCAGTTCCCTTGATTGGGCATCATGAAGCTTGACGAAGGCCGTCGGCCTGCGCCAGCCTGATCACACGTATTTTAATGGGGTAGAATGATGAAGCGAATTTTTCTTGCGGCAACGATGTCTGCGGCTCTTGTTACGGCGCAGGCTCAGGCAGGCGGAATGGCCGAGCCGATGATGGAACCTGAAGTGATCGTAGAAGAGGCCGCCGCAAGCTCGGGCGGGTTTGTTGTGCCGCTGATCCTTCTGGCGCTGGTTGCCTTGGCGGTTGCGAGCAATAACGATGACGACGAGGTCGCTGTGGTCAGCGACGTCCGCCTAAAGACCGACGTTGTTCAAGTCGGGATGACCGACATCGGTTTGCCACTGTATCACTTCCGCTACCTCGACACTGGCCCGGTTTTTGAAGGCGTGATGGCGCAGGACGTGCTTCAGCAGTACCCCAACGCAATTGTCCCTATGCCCGGCGGCTATATGGCCGTGGACTATGGCATGCTCGGGCTGGAGATGCGCGCGGTCCAATAATTGGTTTATAGGCAGAACGATCGGTCGTTCCAAAAACAATGTCCGCGCGCCTCTTTGGGCGCGCGGGCATGCCTGATTCGGTAGAACGCGTGACCTTAACTCAGGATAGTGCGGTTTTTTGGGAATCGACTTCTGAGGAAATATGTCCCACTTCGGAACGCCTTAGCCCGCACAACTTTGCGATGTCGATGCTTATCTTGACGTAAGGTAACGTGGCGCTCCACTCTCTTGGAATTCAAAAAAGAGGGGTGAAACAGTGAAACAGCTCATTTTTGCCGTGACGGCTTTGTTCATTGGTGCTGCCGGAGTTCATGCAGCTGGGACGGATCAGACGGTGATGCCGCCTGAAGAAATCGTGAAACAGACGTTTGGTGATTCCGCGACGTCGGCGGGCTTTATCCTGCCGCTTATTCTGTTGGCGTTGATCTTGGTCGCAGCATCAGACGGCGACGGATCGTATTCGGAGTAATTGCGGCCTATCCGCGCTCGTGGAAGAACCCGTAGATCGTTTCGGCCAATGTGTCCGAGACGCCATCGACGGCTTTGAGATCGGCAAGGGCCGCGCGACTGACGGCCTTTGCCGATCCGAAATGGGCCAGCAGCGCGCGTTTGCGCGTTGCGCCCACGCCGGGCACGTCATCGAGCGGATTGGCGCTGACCGCTTTTGAGCGTTTGGCGCGGTGCGCACCGATAGCGAACCGGTGGGCTTCGTCGCGCATGCGCTGGATGTAATAGAGCACGGGGTCGTTGCGCGGGAGCGCTTTGACGGGTTTGCCGGTGCGGTGGAATTCCTCCTTGCCCGCGTCGCGGTCTAGGCCCTTGGCCACGCCGACCATCGGGATATCCCCGACGCCCATTTCGCTCATGACTTCGCGCACCGCGGACACCTGCCCCTGTCCGCCGTCGATCAAAAGGAGGTCGGGCCAGGTTTCGCCCTGACGTTCGGGGTCCTCGGCGATGAGGCGTTTGAAGCGGCGGGTCAGGACCTCTTTCATCATGCCGAAATCGTCGTTTGTCTTGGTGTCCGCGCCCTTGATGTTGAACTTGCGGTACTGGCTTTTGAGGAACCCCTCGGGGCCCGCCACGATCATGGCGCCCACGGCATGGGCGCCTTGGATGTGGCTGTTGTCGTAGATTTCGATACGTTTGGGCGGTTCGTCCATGTCGAAGGCCTCGGCGATACCTTTGAGAAGGCGGACCTGCGTCGCGCTTTCGGCCATCTTGCGGCCTAGGCTTTCGCGCGCATTGCGCAGCGCCCCTGCGACGAGGTCGGATTTTTCGCCCCGCTGTGGCACAAGGATCGAGACCTTATGGCCCGCTTTTTCCGAAAGTGCCTCTGCCATCAGGTCGGTGTCTTCGATCCCGTCGCTGAGAAGGATCAGGCGCGCGGGATCCTTGTCCCCGTAGAACTGACCGATGAAGGCTTGCATGACCTCGGCAGGACCGACATCGCGACCGACACGAGGGTAATAGTCGCGGTTGCCCCAGTTCTGGTTCGCGCGGATGAAGAAGACCTGCACGCAGGCCTGCCCGCCCTCCATATGGAGCGCGATGACGTCGGCCTCTTTGACGCCTTGGGGGTTGATGCCTTGGGCGGTCTGGACTTGTGTCAAAGCGCGGATACGGTCGCGCAGGCTGGCGGCACGTTCAAATTCCATCAGTTCGGACGCTTCGGCCATTTCCTTGGCCAGCGCTTCCTGTGCCTCGGTCGATTTGCCTTTCAGAAAGTCATCCGCCGCTTTGACCAGCTTGGCGTATTCTTCTTTCGTGATCTTCCCACCGCAGGGACCCGCGCAGCGTTTGAGGTGGTAGTTGAGACAGGGCCGATCGCCTGCTTCGACTTCCTTGTCCGTGCACGACCGCAGCAAGAACACTTTCTGCAAGGTGTTCAGCGTTCGGTTGACCGCGCCCGCGCTGGCAAAAGGACCGTAATAGCGCCCCTTCCGGGTCTTGGCCCCGCGATGCTTTTCGATCCG
>CAZWZG010000117.1:0-10148 GCA_964638245.1 uncultured Rhodobacterales bacterium | reverse complement strand
CCGGGCCCATCTTGTAAACAACGAGGGTGGCGCTTGTGCTGGCCAACTCGCGGGCCTTGCCGAGACCTTTGTCGATACCGCCAGCCATGAAGCCAAACTCTTCATCGTTGCCAACGATCACGTCAGACATCGCACCCGCCCGCGACAGGACCTCTTCGGCGACGTCAGCCGAAGGCCAGCTGTAGGGGCGGTAGTCGACGTCGAAAATGATCGGAATGCCCGCGGCCTTTGCATGCTCGAACGCGTCGAAAGCGGCCGATCGCGAGGGTTCTGCGGCAAAGACCGTGCCCGCCGTGATCAGCGCTCCGTATGAGGCGTAGTCCGGCTTCGCTACGTCCTCGGCGTTCATCTGAAAATCGGCGGCGTTGTTGCGGTAGATGACTGAATGATGGTTCTCGAGCCGGCTTTCATAGACCGCAAGCGATGTGCGGACCTCTGAGGCCAAAGAGCGGACATACTGGCGACCAACCTTGTAGTGATCCAGTTGGTTAAGGCAGTAGTTGCCAACTGCATCATCCGAAACGACTGTCACCAGATCCGCTGCGCCGCCCAGCTTGACGATCCCCGCCGCGATATTGGCCGATGACCCGCCCATGGATACGACCATAGTCTGCGCGTCAGCGGTCGCGGTTCCCGGAGGATCAGGACACAGGTCCATCCCGACACGGCCCACCACGAGAAAGCGGTTTTTAGCGAGGTTCGCCAGCGCCATCAGATGCCTTTCCGCTGCTTTGCGCGCTCGGCTTCGATCTCGAGATGTTTTTCCCGAACGCTTTCATGTTCGGAGACATGCGGCGTGCCGACTTCCCACCAGGTGTGGCCCTCAGTTGTCCAGCCTTCGTAGGCATCGACATCCATCACGATCACACTTGTCTTGTCTGCTGCCTTGGCGCGCTTAAAAGCCTCTTCAAGCTCGACCGGGTTGGCTGCATAGGCGGCATTGGCCCCCATGGACTCCGCGTGGCTCACGAAATCGACGGCAAAGGCCTCTGGCACCGTTGGTGTATCCGCAATCAGGTTGTTGAAGCTTTCATTGCCCGTGTTGTTCTGAAGCTTGTTGATGACCGCAAAGCCGCCATTGTCCAGCACCAGAATGATCAGCTTCTTCTGGGTCAGAACCGACGAATAGATGTCCGAATTCATCAACAGGTACGATCCGTCGCCAGTGAAAACGATGGTGTCCTGCTCCGGCTCCTTTTCGGACTGTGCAATGCGGGCGCCCCACCCGCCCGCGATTTCATAGCCCATGCAGGAAAAGCCGAATTCCACATCGACCGTGCCGATGTCGAGCGTGCGCCAGTTGGCCGTCACCTCTGCTGGCAGTCCGCCCGCAGCGGCTACGACCCTATCGCGCGGATCGCACAACGCGTTCACGACCCCGATGGCTTGGGCATAGCTGTTGGGACGATTGCCGGGGCGCACGTTCTCGGCCACGTAAGCGTCCCATTTCTTGCGCTCGTCCCGCGCAAACGCAGTCCAGCCTTCGGGTGCCTTGTAGCCCGTCATCGCCATGCCCAGCGCATCGAGGCCCAGCTTTGCGTCGCCCACAATCGGCAGCGACATGTGTTTGCCGGCGTCATGGCGTGCTGCGTTCAGGCTGATGATCCGCGCGTCCTTGGAAAACGCTGTCCACGAGCCGGTTGTGAAGTCCTGCAGGCGACAGCCCACGGAGAGGATCACGTCAGCGGTTTCGGCGACGGCATTGGCGCTGTCTGATCCCGTGACACCGACGGGACCGATGTTCAGATCATGGGTCGCGACCATGTTTGCGCGACCCGCAATCGTTTCGATCACCGGGATTTGGTGTGCCTCTGCGAACTCGGTCAATTCGGCAACCGCGCCGGAGTACTGGACGCCTCCGCCTGCAATGATGACCGGTTTCTTGGCCGACTTTAGAACGGCAACCGCATCAGCGATCTCTGCCGCATCCGGCGTTTGTCGGCGAATACGATGGGTCCGCTCTTCGAAGAACGCGACGGGATAGTCATAGGCCCAGCCCTGCACGTCCTGTGGCAGACCGAGAAACGCAGGGCCGCAATCAGCGGGGTCTAGGAGCGTCGCAAGCGCGGCGGGCAAGGACTGGATGACTTGCGCGGGATGCGTGATGCGGTCCCAGTACCGCGAGACGGCCTTGAAGCCGTCATTCACACCGAAAGTCGGGTTTCCGTAGTGCTCCAACTGTTGCAGCACAGGATCGGGCAACCGCGTCAGAAACGCATCCCCGCAGAGAAGCAGCATCGGCAACCGGTTGGCGTGCGCAAGAGCTGCCGACGTGTAAAGGTTCGCCGTCCCCGGCCCAGCACTCGCCGTGCAGAACATGAACCGCTGCCGAAGGTGGTACTTGGCGTAGGCCGCTGCCGCGAACCCCATCGATTGCTCGTTCTGGCCGCGATAGAGTGGCAGCGTGTCCTTGTGATCATAGAGCGCCTCGCCCAGGCAGGTCACATTGCCATGGCCAAAAATACCAAAACCCCCGCCGCAGACGCGCGTGCGCTCACCGTCTATTTCGATGAACTGAGCATTCAGCCAACGGATGATCGCTTGTGCCGTCGTCAAACGAATGGTGTCGGACATGCTGCCGTCCCCCCTCAGGCGTGTTCTTTTCGCATGGACAATTCTTGGGTCAAACGATAACGATTTTGCAACCGGTTGCAAACGGCTTTTCCGGGGAGGAATGCATGGCAAAAGAAATCGGTATTGGCGTGGTTGGCGGCGGCTATATGGGCAAGGCGCACAGCGTCGCTATGGCGGCTGTCGGTGCGGTATTTAACACCGGTCTCAGACCACGGCTGGCTATGATCGCAGGCTCCACATCCGAAAGCGGCGCGCGCTACGCAGCGGCCTATGGATTCGCGAAGGGCACCGGCGACTGGCGCGACATGATCGCATCTCCGGAGGTCGAAGCCATCGTCATCGCCTCGACCCAGAACACCCACCGCGCCATCGCCGAAGCCGCCTTCGCAGCAGGCAAACCCGTCTTTTGCGAAAAGCCGCTCGGCGCCTCTATCGAAGACGCCCGCGCCATGGTCGCCGCCGCCGAGGCCTCTGGCGTCGTCAACATGATTGGCTTCAACTACATCCGTACGCCCGCAAGCCAATTCGCCCGCGACCTCGTCGCCTCTGGCGAAATCGGCGACGTCATCTGGTTCCGCGGCGAGCACACCGAGGACTTCCTCGCCGACGCCAACGCGCCGCCCCATTGGCGCATGCAAGGCGAGGCAAACGGCACCATGGGCGACCTCGCGCCTCACATGATCAACGGTGCCTTGGCGCTTTGCGGTCCGATCAAAGAGGTGATGGCCGACATCGAAATCGTCCACCCGAACCGCGACAACGACGATCAGGCCCAGATGCTCTGCCGCTTCGAGAATGGCGCGATGGGCCACCTCTATTTCAGCCGCACGTCGCACGGTCGCAAGATGGGTTACATCTATGAGATCGGCGGCACCAAGGGCTCGATCCGCTTCGATGGCGAAGACCAGAACGCCCTCTGGCTCTACAAGGCCGAAGGGCCGGACGCCGAGCGGGGCTTCAAGAAAATCCTCACCGGCCCCGAGCACCCCGATTACCTGCCCTTCTGTCAGGGACCGGGGCACGGCACCGGCTATCAGGACCAGATCATCATCGAGGCCAAGGACTTCCTCACGGCCATCGAAACCGGCACATCCATCTGGCCAACCTTCCGCGACGGGCTCGACGTGTTCGAGGTTGTCGCCGCGGCACGAACATCCCATCAGACCCGGGCCTGGACCCCCGTTTAAAAGGACAAACCCATGACGATCGAGATCGGCAATGCGCCCTGCTCTTGGGGCGTGGAATTTGCAAACGACCCGCGCAACCCCGACTGGCGCGACGTTCTGCGTGAAAACGCTGAAGCGGGCTATAAGGGGATCGAGCTTGGCCCCGTCGGCTTCATGCCCGAGGACCCGCCGCAGGTGGCGGAGGCGCTGGCTGAACACGACCTGACCCTCATCGGCGGCGTCGTCTTCCGCCCGTTCCATGACCCCGACGCATGGGATGATGTGCTCGACGGCTCCGAGCGCACCATCGCCGCGCTGAATGCCCATGGCGCCAAGCACCTCGTCCTCATCGACTCCATCTCACCCCGCCGCGCACCCACCGCAGGCCGCTGGGATGCCGCCGAAAAGATGGATCAGTCCGAGTGGGAGAAGTACCGCGACCGCATCGCACACATTGCTAAACTCGGCACCGATGCAGGACTGACGGTAGGCATCCACGCCCACGCCGCAGGCTTCATGGATTTCGAGCCCGAGCTTGAGCGTCTTCTCGACGAGGTCTCCGAAGATATCCTCAAAATCTGCTTTGACACCGGCCACCATTCCTATGCGGGCTACGATCCGGTCGCCTTCATGAAGCGCCACATCGACCGCATCAGCTACATGCACTTCAAGGACATCGATCCGGCCGTGAAAGCCGACGTGATCGCCAAGGGCACAGGCTTCTATGACGCCTGCGGCCAGGGCATCTTCTGCAACCTCGGCGACGGCGACGTGGACTTCCCCGCCGTCCGTCAGATCCTTCTGGACAACGCTTTCGAAGGCTGGTGCACGGTCGAACAGGACTGCGACCCGACCATTCCCGGCACGGATCCGCTTCGCGAGGCAAAAATCAACCGGACCTATCTCGCGTCCATCGGTTTCTGAGGAGACATCCCATGGCAAAGCTTCAATGGGGCATGATCGGCGGCGGAGAAGGCAGCCAGATCGGACCGGCACATCGTTTGGGCGCGCAAGCTGACGGCAACTTCGTGATGGCGGCAGGCGCGCTAGACGTCGACGCCGACAAGGGTCGCGCCTATGCGCAATCGCTCGGCGTCGCCCCCGACCGCGCCTACGCCAACTGGCAGGAGATGCTAGACGGCGAGCGGAACCGTTCTGACCGCGTCGACCTCGTCACGGTCGCCACGCCCAACTCGACGCATTTCGAGATCACCAAGTCGTTCCTCGAAGCCGGATTCAACGTGCTCTGCGAAAAGCCGATGACAATGACCGTCGAAGAAGGTGAAGAGATCGTCCGCGTCGCTGAGGCGAGCGGCAAAATCTGCGCCGTCAACTACTGCTACTCGGCCTATCCAATGGTCCGCGAAATGCGCCAGATGGTGAAGACGGGCCAGATCGGCAAGGTCCGCCTTGTCGTCACCAGCTTCAGCCACGGACACCACGGAGACGCGACCGACGCCGACAACCCGCGCGTCCGCTGGCGCTATGACCCGGCGATGGCCGGTGTCTCGGGCCAGTTCGCCGATTGCGGCATCCACGCGCTTCATATGGCCAGCTTCATCGTCGGAGACGAGGTGCGCAGCCTTGCCGCAGACTTCGCCTCCACAATCCCCAGCCGCACGCTCGAAGACGACGCCATGGTCAACTTCCGCATGGACGGCGGCACTGTCGGTCGCCTCTGGACGTCCTCCGTCGCGATCGGCCGCCAGCATGGCTTTGACATTCAGGTCTTCGGCGAAACCGGCGGCATGCGCTGGGCATCCGAGCAACCAAACCAGGTGTACTACACCCCCGTCGGCGGCCGGACCCAGATCATGGAAAAAGGCGAAGGCGGCCTTTCGGACGAAGCCGCCCGGCTTAGCCGCGTCGCAATCGCCCACCCCGAAGGTTTCCCGCTCGCCGTCGCCAACATCTATGTCGATCTTGCGGCCGCGATCCGTGGCGGCGAGGCTGGCGGCCTGCCTCTTGCAGCAGACGGGGTGCGCTCGATGGCAGCAGTTTATGCGGCTGTCGAAAGCGCAAAAGGAGACGGAGCATGGACTGACGCCCGCCCCCCGATGTTTCGCTGAGACAACGCGGACTTAACAAAAAAGGCCCGGCCCAAATGCGCCGCGCCTTTTCTAGTTTATGGATCAAGCCTAGCCGATCTCGGCCAGTTCCTGCGCCAGATCGCCCATCTCGGCTCCACCGGACATAAGGCGGCGCATCTCGGTATCGGAAATGTCTTCCGACTTGCCCGCTCCGATGACCTTACCCAGCGCCAAGAACGTGAACCGGTCGCCCACAAGGCGCGAGTGGATCTCGTTGTGGGTAATGAAAATAATCGCGATGTCACCACGGGCACGGACCTTCTTGATCGTTTTGAGAACGCCCATCTGCTGCTTCTGACCCAAGGCCGACGTCGGCTCGTCGAGGATCAGAACCTTCGCGCCAAAGTAGATGGCGCGCGCAATCGCAAGGGTCTGACGCTGACCACCCGACATGGTGCCGACAGCCTGCGTCGGATCCGAAAAGTCGATCCCGATCTTCAGCATCTCGTCATGGGCGATCTTGTCCATCTCGTCCATTTTGAGCGCACCGAAGGCGTTCTTCATTTCACGTCCCATGAAGAAGTTACGCGTCACGCTCATCAACTGGTTCAGGGCAAGATCCTGATACACGGTACCGATCCCGGCGGCAGACGCATCGCGCGGCGAGCGAAAATTGACCGGCTTGCCTTCGATATAGATCTGCCCTTCGGTCGGCTGGTGGACGCCGGCGAGGTTCTTGATCAAGGTCGATTTCCCGGCCCCATTGTCGCCCAGAAGCGCATGGACTTCGCCCGGGTAGACATCAAGGTCCACCCCGGCGAGCGCCGTGAACGGCCCGAAGCGTTTGACCAGTTTTTCAACGCGGAGATATGGTTCAGCCATGGCTTAGATCCCTCCCGTGATGCGTTTGCGAATTCGCTCGTTGGCGAAGACTGCCGCCAACAGGATTGCACCCAGGAACACGCGGAACCAAGCGCCGTCGATGGCCGGAATAAAGAACACCGCGTTGGCCACAAGGCCAACCGTGATCGCCCCGAAGGCCACCCCGATCACCGAGCCATATCCACCGGTCATGAGCGTGCCGCCCACAACGGCGATTGCGATGGCGAAAAGCTCCATCAGGTTGCCTTTGGCGGCGTCCGACGTGTTTGTGTCAAACACCTGACAGGCCGCAAACATCGTCGCGCAGAAGGCTGTGAACATAAACAGGCCGATCTTCACGCGGTTGGTCGGAACACCGTTCGCGCGCGCCGCTTCTTTGTTGTCACCCGTGGCATAGATCCAGTTGCCCAGTTGCGTGCGGCTCAACACGTAGTAGGCCACCGCCCCAATCACGATGAACCACAGGAACCGCGCGTCAAAACCGGTCACCCACTGTTCGAGGCGTCGGTTGATGTTCAAAAGACCAAGCGCATTGATCGTCTCAATCGACAAACGCTCGGGAAACTCCCAGTTGGCTGTGACCCTCTGACCGATCCAGAACCACGCGTCATAGAACCACCCGAAAACCTCGCCGCCCAGGATATTGGCGAACCAGCTTTCTTCCTTGTAGTCGGGCAAGCCGGACACCTGCGTCGACTGGTTGATCAGGCGAAACGCGACCTCGGTGACCCCGCGTAGGAAGAAGAGGAACCCAAGCGTCACGATAAAACTCGATAGCCCGGATCGCACCACGATGTTGCCGATGATCCAACCGAAGGTCAGCGTCATTGCCAGCGTGAAGATGAACGCAGTGAACGGTGTCGCATCGCCAAGTCCAAAGGGCAAACCCCATTTGAGCATGAGCGCCATGGACATCCCCGCGAATCCAATCATCGACCCGATCGACAGGTCGAATTCACCGGCGATCATCAACAGCGATGCGCCGATCGCGATGATCCCGTATTGCGCGATGATCTTGATGTTGTTCTTGAGGCCGAGCGCGTTGAAGGCCTTCATCTCCGAGGCGAAACCAAGCGCCACAATGATCACGATCATAACAATAAAGGCGCCAATTTCAGGCCGTCTAACCAACCTCTGAAATCGGGTTTCTTCCTGTAAGCGGTCGGATTCACTCGCGTTCGCCATGGTCCCCTCGTCTTTTTAGATTTTATGACGTCTTGAGAAAAAACAGGCGGAGTTTCCCCCGCCTGTTTCTTGCATCGTCTGAAACTTAGCGGTCGATGCCCGCCAGTTCCTTAACAGCTGCTGCGTTGGACGCATCCACGAAGCCTGGGCCCGAAGCAATGTTGTTGCCCGGCAAAAGGCCAGCGTTGTTGTTGTAAAGGTGCAGAACGATGACCGGCATGTAGCCTTGCAGTCGCTGCTGCTGGTCAATCGTGAACGACGCCTGACCGTTTTCGATCATGTCCATCACACCAGGCGACAGGTCAAAGCAGGCAAGTTGCGTGTCGGCACCAACGGCTTCGATGGCCTTGCTTGCGGCTTCGCAGACATGCGGGCCAACAGCCAGAACACCGTCGATCGACGGGTCAGCCTGCAGCGCAGCAGCCGTACGCGTTTCGATCTGAGCCGGGTCATTCGAGACGTCGATCATGTTGAGGTCGCCGCCAAGGCCAGCAAAGTAGCCCTCGCAACGGTCGACAAGAGCGGTGTTGAACGCTTCCTGGTTCAGGCAGAGACCGTTGGTCACACCTTCGGAAGCGGCACGCGTACCGGCGGCTTCACCGGCAAGACGCTCTGGCTGGCCGACGTGCATCAGCGCGCCAAGCTCGGCCGAGGACTCAAGACCCGAGTTTATCGTCACAACCGGAATACCGTCTGCAACAGCAGCGCGGATTGCAGGTCCAAGCGCGTCAGCGTCGGGCAGCGAAACAATGATTCCGTCGGGGTTCGACGCTGCCGCTGCTTCGATCAGCGCGGCCATTGCGGCCATGTCGCCGGAGACGTCAAAGTTGTATTCGAGCGTTGCACCAATGGCTTCAGCAGCGTCGCGGCCGCCTTTTTCCACGACGGGCCAGAATGGATCGGTACCCTGTGTGTGCGTGATCATGACATAGCGCTCGCCGTGACCACCCGCAAAAGCAGCACCAGCGACCATTATCGCAGCAAGAGCTGCGAGGATTGGCTTTTTCATATTTTCCTCCCTAAAGCACGTATGCTTGATTTGGAGGCCGCTTACCCGCGACCCCTCCGACTCGGAGCAAAGCACAGGTTTGGCATTCGTGCAACCGGTTGCAAAATGCTTATTTTTTGCGCAGGCTTTTCCGGATTGGAGAACGGATGGCCGTAACGCTCAAGGAAGTCGCGGAACTGGCGGGCGTTTCGCGCTCGGCCGTTTCACGTACATTTACAGAAGGCGCCTCGGTTTCCACAAAGACCCGGCAGAAGGTTGAAAAAGCCGCCGCGCGTTTGGGCTATCAGCCCAATGCGCTGGCGTCCTCTTTGACCACCGGACGAACGAAGTTGATCGGATTGATTTCCAACAACTTCCATAACCCGATCTTTTTGGAAGTCTTCGATTTGTTCACACGCGGCCTTCAGAACCGCGGTCTGCGCCCGCTTCTGGTCAACCTGTCGGACGAAGACAAGCCGGAGGACACGGTGCGGCTGCTGCAACAGTACTCGGTCGATGGTGCGATCGTGGCGTCCTCCACCCTACCCCCGGCCTTTCCACGCGCGTTCCGCGACGCTGGCATCCCCGTTGTGCATTCCTTTGGTCGTTTTTCCAGCACGCCAGACGTGCACATCGTCGGCATCGACAATGTCGAATGCGGACGCATCGTCGCCCGCGCGTTCCTTGAGCGCGGCTTTGACCATGTGTGCTTCCTGGGCGGGCCTGAGGATGCGACCTCCACCCAGGACCGCATGAAGGGCTTTGTCGAGGTCATCGCCAACGACCCTTCGATCAAGCTGACCACGACCTTCGCCAGTGCCTATTCCTTCGACGCAGGCCGGGTCGAAATGACGAAGCAACTGATGACGGATCCTGCACAAGCGTACTTCTGCGGCGACGATGTTCTCTCAATTGGTGCGTTGAGTGCTGCGCAATCCATAGGGCTCCGCATTCCCGATGACGTCAGTATCGTGGGCCTGAACGACATGCAGATGGCACGATGGGAAAACATTGCCCTGACGACAATTCACCAACCGATTGCAGAAATCATCGAGACTTCGATCGAGGTTGTCGTGGACCTTCTGGAAGCTCCAGGTAAGCTGGCCCAAACTCGGCTGTTTCCCTGCCACCTCGTGGAACGAAAAACCCTTCGACGCAGGTCATAATTCTCCGCCCCGAGCATCTTGCACAAATCGCGAACGCATGGCATACGCCGCCCGTTCGGTTCGGGCTTTAGCTCAAGCACCGCAACGCCGCTGTAGCTCAGATGGTAGAGCACGTCATTCGTAATGATGGGGTCGGGGGTTCGAGTCCCTTCAGCGG
>CAZWZG010000116.1:4771-10157 GCA_964638245.1 uncultured Rhodobacterales bacterium | reverse complement strand
ACCTTGGTGATCTTGCCAAGGGCCAAATCATTGGCCTCGCGCACCCGTTCGGGCGCACCACCGGCACGGCTGATAAGATTGGCCGCAAGGCCTTCCTCGTCATCAAGCAATGCTTTCAGCAGGTGTTCGGGCGCCAGTTTCTGATGGCTCTCCCGCATCGCGATCGTCTGCGCGGCCTGCAAAAACCCGCGCGCGCGCTCCGTGAACTTCTCCAAGTCCATGGTCGTTCTCCTCTATAAAGCGTCCCACCGCGGGTGCCCGCATGCGCGGCACAGCCCTTAGGGACCTCGATAGGGATATGGGGAGTGCGACACCGCCCTACAAGACGGCGCAAACGTCTTCATGGCTTGGTCGTCACAAGCAGGACGATCAACACCACCAGCACGAGCCCAACCGGCAAAAACGGCCTGCCCCGCGTCACCGGCGGCGTCGGCCCTTCCCAAATCGTGCGCCGCAGGGTGCCCACAAGCGCCCCGTGCAGCCCCGAAAGGACCAAAACCAGCACGATTTTCATGCCCAGCCACGCGGACGAAAACCACCCGCCCTGCACGCCCAAAAGGATGCCAAACAACAGCGCAAGGATCATCGCAGGCGTCGTCACCGCACGGTCATAGGCCTTCACCGCCTTCATATGCGCCGGATCAGGCGCGCGAAGCGCTAGCGCCACCGCGACCATCCCCCCAATCCAGACGAACAGCGACACCAGATGCGCCGCCTTGGTCAGCTCATAGAGCATCACACATCCTCCCACTGGGCGCGCAACCAACGCTCATTCACGAAGCCGCCGAACGGAATGAACGCCCCGACAAACAGGCGCAACGCCCCGGCCCAGTTGATCAGCCCCTCGGCCCAGGACCGCACCACGAACCACAGGAACACGATGAAGGCCAAGCCATGCACCGGCCCGGCCACGGACACCGCCTCAGGGATCCCGGCCCCGTATTTCAGCGGCATCGCCACGCCGAACAGCGCCAGCAAAGTCACCGCTTCGAAAACCGCGGCGCGCATCAGGCCGATCATGGGCAATCTCCACCATTGCAGATGTAAACACTCGTTTTCTTTACTTGCGATTCCCGGATATGTAAACATCCGTATACATGACTGAGACACAGCCCACGCCCGCCCCGCCAAAGGACCGCCCCGCGACCGAGGCCCGCATTCTCAAGGCCGCCCGCACCGTCTTTGCGCGCCGGGGCTACGATGCGGCAGGCCTGCGAGAGATTTCAGAGCTTGCACAGGCCAACCTGTCCCTCATCAGCCGCTATTTCGGCGGCAAAGAAGGCCTTCTCAAAGCGCTCACGGATCAATTCGTGGATCAACGCCGAACTGGCGACCTGACCTACCCGCCCCAGGACTCGCTGCAGGCCGAGATTTACGCCTACCTCCACGCCAAACTGCGCGATGACCTCAGAGACGAAGAAATCGTGCGCCTGATCATCAGCCGCTCCGCCATCGACGCCGGTTTTCGACAGCAAGGCTCAGTGCACATGGACGGCAAGGCCGACCAGAACTTCCGCGCCCGGGTCAAACGCCTTCAGGACGACGGCAAGGTCGCGCCGGACATCGACATCGACCTCCTCTTCGGCGCGATCATGTACGTTTCCTTCTCGGTGAATTTCTTCGGCGCCATGATCGGTGGGCGGCCCGACGCGGAAATCGACGCCCTGTTCCATGGTTTCGCCGCGGCCCTCGCAAATGGTCTTCCCATGCCCCCCTAAACGCGTGCCTGACACCATAATGTCATGGCCACCTGTTACGCTTCGCCCGCCCCCAAGTCCCGGTGAACCATGCAAACGCTCCGCCTTTTGATCGCAATCCTCGCCGTCGCTCTCACGACCCCGGCGCTGGCCACCGAACGCTTCATCATCTTCGGCGATCTACAGGACTCCAGCGCCGAAGGCCGCGCCCGCGATGCCGTCCTGATCGCGCGCATCAATGACATCGCACCCGCCTTTTCCGTTTACATCGGCGACATCAAGGGCGGCTCCAGCCCCTGCACCGACGCCCTCAACCAGACCATGCGCGCGCTTTTCGACAAGCACGAACGCCCGCTCATCTTCACTCCCGGAGACAACGAATGGACCGATTGCTGGCGCGGCCCCGCAGGCGGCCACGACCCGGTCGAACGCAAATCGGCCGTCGTCTCGCTTTTCACCGCGCCGGGCGAAAGCATCGGCCAAAACACAATCCCTCTCGTCCAACAGGACGGCCAACGCGAAAACGCGCGCTGGCGCTGGAACGATGTCATCTTCGCCACGATCCACCTGACCGGCTCGAACAACAACCTTCAACACCAGGGCAACGCCATCGCCGAGTTTCTGGCCCGCGACGCCTTGAACGCGACATGGCTCGATGAAACCGTTGCCGAAGCAAAAGACGCCGCCGCGCTGTTCCTCTTTGTCCACGCAAACCCGCAATGGACCGCCCGCTGGTGGGAACCCACCGGCTTTGACCGGTTCCGCACCCAGTTGGCCGAGATCGCAGAAACCTTCCCCGGCCCCATCGTCGTCGCCCACGGCGACACGCACACGTTCCGCGTCGACAAACCGTTCCGCGCCGCCCCCCGCCTCACCCGGGTCGAGGTGTTCGGCCCTCCCCAACGCGGCGCGGTCATCGTTGACGTGGACCGGGCCAGCCCAGAGATCTTCACCTTCTCCCCCCTGCTCATCGACCCCTAGCCGAACCCCAGCACCCGGCCCGGCTCCTTCATCTGGCCAAAAATATCCCCGCCGGAGGCAAAAAATCCAATCGTCGGCGCAAACCACATATCGCTTGGCAAAGGCGTGCGCATCCCGCATATCAAAGCGTGCTTGAGCGCGCGACGGGCAAACACCTTACCTCTGAAAGGGCTGTCAAATGACACTCAAAGTCATCGGAACCGGGTTTGGCCGCACGGGCACCGAATCCATGCGCCGCGCCTTGGATATTCTTGGTGTCGGTCCGACACACCATATGCTGGAACTGGCAGAGGGCATGCCACTCCGTCAACGCTGGCTGGATCTGGCAAATGGCGCAGCGCCTGACTGGGATTATCTCTTTGAGGGCTACAACGCTTGTATCGATTGGCCCTCGGCACAGTATTGGCGCACCCTGATCGACGTCTACCCGGATGCCAAAGTCCTCTTGACGATGCGGTCAGCGGACAGCTGGTGGAAAAGTTTTGAAGGCACAATCCTGAACTACCTGCAAAACAACGATGACCCCAACGGCCTTGCCCATGCCGTTGGCCGTGACGTGTTTGGTGGCCGCTACGCAGAGCGAGAGTTCGCAATCGCACTGTACAATCAAAATGTCTCAGACGTGCTCGCGACTGTTCCGCGCGAACGACTGCTGGTGCAACGGCTCGGCGACGGCTGGGAACCGCTTTGCGGCTGGCTTGGATGTCCCGTTCCGGACGTTGACTATCCAAGTGGAAATACAAAGTCCGACTTCGACTCTCGTTTTACGAAAGGCTGACGTCGATCAGGTGGCGGAATCCCGGCCGACCAACCCCTCACACCCCCCGCAGCCGATTGTTGCGCGCATTGTGCTCCAACTCGACCAGCCCCAGCAGCTCCATCACCGGGCTGACATAGTTCGCAAACCGCCCACGATAGCCCTTGCGCAACCCATAGTACCCACCCACCGGATTGCCCGCATCCCGCGCCCAAGCCTCCAGCGTGCCCTCCTTCACCGGCTTGCCCTCGTCAGCATTGCCAAGCGGCATCCAGTCGCCATGGGCCACCAGCATCGCATGGGCATCCGCGATCGCGCGCCACTGGTAGGACAGGCGCGTCTTGCCCACCTGCACGACCAGCGCCTCTGGGTCCGCATCGCGGTCGCGCCATGCTTCGTATTCGCTCGTATTTGGCGGCGTCTTCAGCTTCCAGGGATCCTCGGGCGTCCCTTCGCCATAGATGATCATATTCATGCCCGTCCCTCCGCAGCGCGTGCCAACCCTCGCGCAAATGTATCAAATGACGGCTGCAGGTCAGGGATCATCTTGAACATCATCCCCGCCAGCGGCCCGGTGTAATCCTCGCGCATCGTAAATCGGCTGCCCCCATCTTCGGGCACCACAGAAAACCGCCGCCGCCCGGTGAACAGGCCCAGCGGCATCCCCGATTGCCAGACCATCTCGGGCGGACCAAGCCGGGCCACCTTGATCGCAAACGCCCGCTTGGGATCGGCCTCTGACCAAAGCCGGATCGTCTGCCCCGCTTCAATCCTGCCCTCGATCTTCAGGATCGAAAACGACCCATCCGAAAGCCGGTCAGCATCGCTCAAAATCGGCCAGATCACCTCAGGCGGGGCGTCAATCACACGGGTCACTTCGTAATGCGGCATCCGGAAATCCTTAACGAAACCTTTGATTCGCCCTCTGATAGCGCCCTTAACATGACATCTATTGTCATGTTTAATGATCCCATGCGCGCCGCTCGCCTTTTGCAGATCCTTTTGATCCTCCAGAACCGGGGGCGACAGACCAGCGTGCAATTGGCCGACGAGTTAGAGGTCGCCACCCGCACCATCCTGCGCGATGTCGACGCGATGACCGAAGCGGGCCTGCCCATCATCGTCCACCAGGGCCGGGGCGGCGGGATCGAGCTTGGCTTCAACTACCGCACCCGCCTCACCGGCCTTGACCGGGCCGAGGCCGAAGCGCTCGGCGTGATGCTCAGCGCCCCCAACCCGGCGTGGGCGGCACTCGGGCTATCGCAATCGGGCAAAACCGCCATCGCCAAACTGATCGAAAGCTTCCCCGATGGCACCCGCGAACAGATCGCCCTGGCGCGCGACCGATTTCAGGTTGCCCCACCGACTGGTGCCGCCCCGGACCCCCGCATCGCCGCCATCGCGGACGCGATCCGAAACCGCACCATCATCCATCTGCGCGCCCGCTCGCCCAGCCCCGCCACGATCTTTCCCGTTGGCCTGACCTTTGACGGCACCGACTGGTCCGTGCGCGACGCCCGCCGGGGCGAGGCCGTGCCGATGCGCCTTTGGGGCGATATCAACATCTCGGCCCGCCCAATACCTTGACGTTTGCCCGCACCCTCGCCACACCCGCCTGAATACGGGCAAAAATCAGGAGAACCGATATGTCCGACGACCGTCTCATCGTGGCCCTCGATGTGGCCGACCCTCTGGCAGGCCTTGCATTGGCCGAACGCCTCGGCGACGCGGTGTCCTTCTACAAGGTCGGGCTCGGGATGCTGACCTCAGGCGGCCTCGCGCTCGCCAACGAACTGAAATCCGAGTACGGCAAGCGCATCTTTCTGGACATGAAACTGTTCGACATCGGCGCCACCGTTGAAGCCGCCGTGCGCGGGTTCACCCGCTTTGACATCGATTTCCTGACCGTCCACGGCGACCCCAGCGTCGTGCGCGCCGCCAAGGAAGGCGC
>CAZWZG010000116.1:0-4671 GCA_964638245.1 uncultured Rhodobacterales bacterium | reverse complement strand
CGTCCGAAGACCCTCGGCAAGCCGCAATGGATATCCTCAGCAGCCTCAGCTGAAACAATAAAGGGGCCCGCAGGCCCCTTCTCGAAACGCTTCTCAGAACGCTTCAGTTCTCGTTGATGTCTTCTTCGACGATCTTGATCTGACCGTTGCGCACGCCCAGCACGCGGCGCAGCGCGATCCAGCTGACCAGCGACAGGCCCGAAAACACCAACAACGTCAGCGCCATCGACCCGGTCAACGCCGCCGCCACAGGGCCGCCCGCCAACAGGATCAGCCCCGTGATGATCGCGCCAACCGCAAAGCCCAGGAATATCTGCGCGGGGGCCAGCACTTCGAGGAAGGCAATCAAAAGCCCCCCAAGCACCCAGCCCCACCAAACCGTCCACCAGGTCATGACCGCGCTCCGCGCAACATCTTGAACGCATCACCAAAGGCTTCGATCGCGTTCGCCGGAAGCACCACGGTGTTCGAACTTGGGCTCGCCCCGAGCGCATTCAGCGACTCAACCTGCTTCAGCGCCACCTGATACTGCGCCGCCTCAAGCCCGTTGTCCTGAATGGCCTTGGCCACCACTTGCGTCGCATAGGCTTCGGCGTCCGCCTCAACCCGGCGCGCCTCTGCCGCCTTTTGCGCCGCATATAGATCGGCATCCGCCTGAAGCTCGACCGCACGCCGCAATCCTTCGGCCTCGGTCACCGCCGCACGACGCGCCCGTTCCGCATTCAACTGCTGCAGCATCGCATCCCGCGTCGCTTGATCGAGGTTCACATCAAGGATTTCGGCCCGGGTCACTTCGATGCCCCAGTCCTGAACCGCCTCTTCCACCGACGCCTTGATCGTATCGATCAGGGCTGAACGGTTCGACTGCACCTCGTCCAGTTCCATTTTACCGATCTCGGCCCGCACAATACCCGCCACGGTCGTCGCAATCGCGCCATCGACGTCACGGATCCGGTACACCGTCCGCTCAGGCTCCAGAATGCGATAAAACACCGACGTCTCAACCGTCACCAGCACGTTGTCCGCCGTAATCGCGTCCTGACTGGCATTGGGCAACTGACGCTCAAGGATCGACACCTTGTGCGCCACGCGATCCAGAAACGGCACGATAAAGTTGATGCCGGGTCCCAGAACCGAGCGCAGACGCCCAAACCGTTCGACCACATGCTTTTCGGACTGCGAAACGATCCGCACCCCGAGGTAAATACAAAGAAGAATAAAGGCCGCCAGGAAAAGAAGCGCCGTTCCGCCTCCACCAAGCTCAGCGATCAATTGATCCATGCGTGTTCTGCTCCAAAATTCACTGCCCCAAGGGGTATATGGGGAGCAAATGACCGATTTACGAGGATTTTAAGGCAGCGGCGAGGTAATCGCGCAGCCGGTTTTGTAAATGCACAACAGCGTCTTGGCGGTCCAAAAACGTGTCCACGGGCTCGCTCCACCACGCCTGACCTTCGTCGCCAAGCCGTATCGACGCCCGCTCGATTTCGCTGATCCGGGCCACCAGAAACCAGACCACATGGCCTTGCGCGCGATAGGCGCGACGCCACTCGATCCGCTCGGCGGGCAAGTCGAGAGTCAGTTCTTCGCGCAACTCACGCAACACGCAGTCTTCAGGCGCCTCCCCGGCCTCGGCCCCGCCACCGGGAAAATCAACAGCCCCGGGCCATGGGATCGCGGGATCATCATCGCGGCGGATCACGACGATCTCGCCTGCGCAAAACAACGCCAGCTTGGCACCATTGAACGGGGCGTGGGTCATGGGGCAAGAGTGCCCTACGACGCTTCGCATCGCCAGTCCGGCACGAGACGGCACCCCATATCCGTTAACCCTCTGTTAATACTCGTGAATACGCACCCACATCTTGTGGGCCGCGCCAACGCCGCCCCAAGGCGCACCGACGTGATACCGACGCAATACCGACGCGATACCGATGCCGCGTTTTTCCTGATCGCCCTAAAAACAAGGCCCCGGCACGATGTGCGCGCGCTGAAACGTGACAGCACCGTACGTTGCGCCGAAATTCCGGACGCGGTATCCTGAACCTCCCCGAACCCGAGTTCGACATGCCCGCCCTCTGCCGCGCCTGCCTCACCACATTCGACACTGGCCCACGCTGTCCGGCCTGCAAAAGCCCGCGCGTGATCGAGCACCCAGAATTGTTCGACCTCACCGTCGCCCACATGGACTGCGACGCGTTCTATGCATCGGTCGAAAAACGCGACAACCCGGCCCTGCGGGACAAGCCCGTCATCATCGGCGGCGGTCGACGCGGCGTCGTCTCAACAGCCTGCTACATCGCGCGCATCAAGGGCGTCCGCTCGGCCATGCCCATGTTCCAGGCCTTGAAACTCTGCCCCGAAGCCGAAGTCGTGCGTGGACGCATGGACACTTATGTCCAGGTCTCCCGCCAAATCCGCGCCATGATGGACGACCTCACCCCGGTGGTCGAACCCCTGTCACTCGACGAAGCCTTCATGGACCTCTCGGGCACACAAAAACTCCATGGCGCACCCCCTGCCGTCATGCTCGCAACGCTCACCAAACGCATGGAAGACGAGCTTGGGCTTTCGGGCTCCATCGGCCTGTCCCACAACAAATTCCTCGCCAAAGTCGCCTCGGACCTCGACAAGCCCCGCGGCTTTTCCGTGATCGGCAAAGGCGAAACCGACGCCTTCCTGCGCGATAAACCCGTCACCCTGATCTGGGGCGTGGGGCAGCAAACCCGCGACGCGCTTGAGCGCGCCGGCATCCGGACATTCGCGGACCTTCTGCGCTGGGACGAACGCGACCTGACCGACCGTTTCGGCTCCATGGGCCTGCGCCTGTGGCACCTCGCGCGGGGTCAGGACAAACGCCGCGTCTCGCCCAATGACCCGGTCAAAGGCATCTCGAACGAGACGACCTTTCACACGGATACCGGCGACGCCGACATCCTTGACGGCCACATCTGGCGGCTGAGCGAAAAGGTCTCGGACCGCGCCAAGGCCAAGGATATCGCGGGCCGCGTGGTGACGCTTAAACTCAAGCAATCAAACCACAAAATCCTGACCCGACGACAGAGCCTGTCCGACCCCACCCAGATCGCCGACCGCATCTATCGCACCGCCCGCGCGCTTTATGACACTGCCGCCGACAAGGCCCCATTCCGCCTGATCGGCGTTGGCCTATCCGACCTCAGCCCCGCCGCCGACGCCGACCGCACCGGCGATCTTCTGGACCCAGGAGCCGCCCAACGCGCCAAAGCCGAACGCGCCGCCGACGCCATCCGCGAAAAATTCGGCGCAGACGCCATCACCAAGGGTCGCGCCCTGCGCTGATCCTTCTTCTTTTGGAAAAATACGGCGGAGGGGCGAGGGAGGCAGCGCCTCCCAAACGCGCCCGCAGGGCGCGCCTTACTCGGCCGCCAGCGCAGCGGCGGTGCGTCCGATATCCACGATCTCGGCAATCACACCCGTCATCAGCTTCTTGAAGGCTTCGTAGTTCCCATTCGGCCGAACCGCCCTCTCGTTCATGTAAAGCGAGCGATCAATCTCGATCTGCAAAACATGCTGACGCCGCGATGGGCGACCATAGGCCTGCGTCACGAACGCCCCGGCAAAGGGCGCGTTGCGTGCCACCTTCAGCCCGGCGCGCAAAAACGCAGTCTCGACGCGATCAACAACATCGCCGCCCGCCGCCGCACCGAACCGGTCGCCAAGGACAATGTCGGGGCGATGGCCACGGGGATGCGACAGCCCTTCTATCGCCTCATGGGGCATGGAATGGCAATCAATCAGGATCGCCTCACCAAAGGTCTCGTGCGCCTCATCCAGAAGATGTCCCAGCGCCTCGTGATAGGGCTGCCAGTACTCGCGGATCCGCGTATCGGCTTCCTTGCGCGTCAGCTTGCCGCGATAGATCGCTTTGCCATTGGCCACAACGCGCGGAATGACCCCCAGCCCGCTGGCCACGCGCGGATTATGCGCGGTGCGCTTGACCCCTTCGATAAGCGCCGGATCCAGCTCGTCATGGCTGCGGTTCACATCCACAAACGCCCGCGGTGCCCGGGCCGCCAACAACGGCGCCCCCATCCGCGGCGCTGCCTCAAACAGCATATCCACGAACGCATCCTCGGACGAGCGAATCGCCCGCTCATCCAGCTGCGTGCGCCGCATAAACGCCCAGCCATAGTCCCGCCCGCTATGGGGCGAGGCAAAAGCGACACTTGTCCGCCGCGTTTCAGGCATTTGCAGTGTGAAAGCCGCTTTCAAAAGGCACATCCTCCGTCACAAAGACTATAGGGCGAATTGAAAGCACTGCAAAACCCCTTGAAGAGTGTGAGACATGCTTTTATAGACCCTCCACCGGCGCGGGTAATCCCCGCGTCTTGTTCTTTTGGGCAGGGCCATCGGGTCGGGACATAGGGCGATTAGCTCAGCGGTAGAGCACTTCGTTGACATCGAAGGGGTCACTGGTTCGATCCCAGTATCGCCCACCATCGCAAAGGACCCGAAAGCGGGTTCAAAGGTTTAACTGGCGCGCCAGCGCCGCACATTGAGGAGACGGAGACATGAAAGTCCGCAACTCGCTGCGCTCGCTGAAGAACCGGCACCGCGATTGCCGTGTCGTGCGCCGCAAAGGCCGCGTCTACGTGATCAACAAGACGCAGCGCCGCTTCAAAGCACGCC
>CAZWZG010000115.1:8869-10160 GCA_964638245.1 uncultured Rhodobacterales bacterium | reverse complement strand
AAAGAGATCTGGGAAGACCGCGGCATCGCTACGCTGCACGACTATTACTCACCCGACATCGTCGTCCGCTCGCCCGCGTCGGTGGTGATCGGCAACCAGACCGTCATCGGGGCCACCATGGCCACCCTCGCCGAATTCCCCGACCGCCAGCTTTTGGGTGAGGACGTGATCTGGTCGGGAACCCCGGAAGAGGGGATGCTCAGCTCGCACCGGATCATTTCCACGGCCACGCACACGGGCGATGGCGTCTATGGCAAGGCGACCGGCAAAAAGCTGCAATACCGCATCATCGCCGACTGTCACGCGATCAATAACCAGATCAACGATGAATGGCTGATCCGCGACCAGACCGCAATTGTGCGACAGCTGGGGTTGGACGCCAAGGATTACGCCGCCGACCTTATCGAGCGCGAAGGCGGCCCGGACAACTGCGTGCGCCCGCTGACCCCCAAGACTGACAAGCCGGGCCCGTACAATGGCACGGGCAATGACAACGAATGGGGCGCAAGGTTCGCTGATATTTTGACCAGCATGATGCAGGGCGACATGGCCGTGGTCGAACGCGAATACGACCGCGCCGTACAGACCGAATATCCCGGCGGCGAAACCGGCTTTGGCTGGCGCTCCGTCGACACCCATTGGATGGGCCTGCGCGCCGCGCTGCCGGATGCCACCTTCACGATCCACCACCGGATCGGCAACGAAGACCCCATGATGCCGCCGCGCGCTGCGCTGCGGTGGAGCCTGCATGGCAAACACACCGGTTGGGGCGCGCTCGGCCGTCCCACGGGTGCCGAGGTCTACGTGCTCGGATTGTCCCACGCCGAATTCGGCCCGCGCGGGTTGCGCCGCGAATTCACCGTCTATGACGAAACCGCGATCTGGAAACAGATCCTTCTGAGCACGGGCTGATGGACCTTTACGCCACCACCGAGCGCCTGATGGGCATGGACGACGCCACGTGGACCCGCCACGCCAACCCATGGAGCGGCTGGACCCGCGTCATCATCGGCCCGCTTCTCATCTTCGCGATCTACGCGCGCACATGGTTCGGCGCCTGGGTCCTGATCCCCGTCGCCGCAATTCTCGCCTGGACCTGGCTCAACCCCCGCGCCTTTCCTGCGCCCAAGGACTACGACACCTGGATGAGCCTTGGCGTCCTTGGCGAGCGCTGGTTCCTCGCGCGCAATCGCGTGGCGATCCCGGCCCACCACATCCGCGCCGCCAATATTTTCACGGCCCTTTCGATGCTCGGCCTCGCGCCGATGATCTACGGCCTCTGGGCGCTCGC
>CAZWZG010000115.1:7013-8769 GCA_964638245.1 uncultured Rhodobacterales bacterium | reverse complement strand
TTCTGGGGGCGTTGGGGCGATGCGGGTGAGGTCGTGCTTGAAGAAGGCGATATCTTCAACATCCCAACGGGTATTTTCCGGGGCTTCGAAAACATCGGCGAAGACTACGGAATGATCATGGCCATCCTTGGCGGTGACGATGCCGGGGGCGGCGTGATCTGGGCCCCGCAGGTGATCGAGGATGCCCGTGACCACGGGCTGGTCCTGTCCGAGAAGGGCAAGCTTTATGACACCAAGAAGGGCGAAAGACTGCCCGATGGCATCGGCCCGATGCCGCTTCTGACGGACGAGCAGCTCAAGGCGTATCCCGAACCCACGACACGCGAGGTCGTTGGCGGCTATGTGCGCCGATACTGGGATCTGGTCGCGCTCTCGGACAAAACGCCCACGCCCGTGATCGGCGAAAACGCCGTCATCCGTGACAAACCCGGCTTCGAGGTCGATTTCCTGACGCGCCCATCCTCGCCAGAAGGCCCCATCACCTCGGACAAGCCGACCGTTCTGATGCCGGTCAAAGGCCACTGGGCCTTTGTCGCGGGCAACCGGGATGAGCGTCTGGCGCCCGGCGACACCGCCCTTGTACCGGCCGGAACGCCCTACTCGATCAGCCCGTCCATGTCCGGAGAAGCGGCGCTTTACCGGGTTGTGACAACCGACGACGCGCCAGGAGCGACATGGGCAGCCTGACACCAGATCCGGGTGGCACGCGCGCCGTCTACGACCGGCAGGCCGAGGCCTATGACACCGCCCGTTCGCGCAGCTTCTTCGAGGCGCGCTGGCTCGCCACGTTCGGGGACGCCTTGCCGCGCGGGGCCAAGGTGCTCGACCTTGGCTGTGGCGCAGGCGAGCCGATCGCGGCGTGGCTGCGCGGCGAAGGGTTCCGCGTGACGGGTGCCGACTTCTCCGAAGCGATGCTCACCATCGCGCGCACCCGCTGGCCCGACGGGGACTGGCGGGTGGCGGACATGCGCACGCTCGATCTGGGCGAGACCTTCGACGGTATCGTTGCCTGGGACAGTTTCTTTCACCTGACACCCGACGAACAACGTGCCACGATCCCTCAGCTGGCGGCGCATCTTTCTCCTGAGGGGCGTCTGATGGTCACGGTGGGGCACAAAGCAGGAGAGGTCACGGGCATCGTCGGCGGCGAAACCGTCTATCACGCGTCGCTCTCGCCCGCCGAGTACGCCCAAAGGCTTGAAGATGCCGGTCTAACGATGACCGCTTTCATGGCCGAAGATCCGCGCGCGGACTTTCACACGGTGCTGATGGCGAAAAAGGCGGACACGGCTGGGCTGACAGATTAACACATGATAACTGAAGCGTTCGGTGGCACCGACGTAATACCGACGTGATACCGACGCGATACCGATCGCCAATTTCGGGAGGAAATGATGGCCGTAAAATCAACCCACGTGGGCAGTTTGCCCCGTTCGCAAGAGGTCGTCGACCAGCTCTTCGCCCGAGAGCGAGGCGAGGACTATAACCTTGAGAAATTTGATAAAATCATGACTGATCACGTTGCAATGCTGGTCGGCAAACAGGCCGCCGCGGGGATCGATATCGTCTCGGACGGTGAAACCTCCAAGATCAGCTACGCAACCTACGTCAAGGACCGCTACACCGGCTTTGACGGCGACAGCCCGCGCAATGCGCCAGCCGATCTCAAGATGTTCCCAAGCTTTCTTGAACGTCTCGCCAATGACGGCGGCACGCCGCAATACGCGCGTCCGATGTGTGTGGGCGAAGTGAAGTC
>CAZWZG010000115.1:0-6913 GCA_964638245.1 uncultured Rhodobacterales bacterium | reverse complement strand
TGAACCATGCGCTCAGCGATGTTCCCGCTGACAAGGTGCGGATCCACATCTGCTGGGGCAACTATGAAGGGCCGCATGTCTGTGACATTCCTATGGCGACAATGTTCGACACCCTGATGAGGGCCAAGGCCCGTTATGTGCTGTTTGAGACGTCGAACCCGCGCCACGGGCATGAATGGACGGTTTTCAAGGATCGGGCGGGCGACATTCCCGACGACAAGGTTCTGGTTCCCGGCGTGGTCGATACGACGACGAACTTCGTCGAGCATCCCGAGCTTGTTTCTCAGCGTATTCAACGCTTTACCGACATCGTCGGATCGGATCGAGTCATCGCCGGATCGGATTGTGGCTTTGGCACCTTCGCAGGCTTCGGCGCCGTCGATCCTGAGATCGCATGGGCCAAGCTGGCCACGCTTGCTGAAGGCGCCCGCGCGGCCTGATGACCGCGCTTGTCCTTCTTCCCGGCCTCATGTGCGACGCCCGGCTCTGGGCGCCGCAGGAGGCTGGCTTGAAGGGTGTCGAGGTGCATCATGGCGACATGACCCGCGCCGATACGGTGCAGGAGATTGCGTCAAGTGTCCTGGCAGATGCTCCCAAGACGTTTGCTCTGGCGGGACTGTCCATGGGGGGCATCATCGCCATGGAGGTGATCCGGCAGGCCCCTGAGCGGGTTGAGCGGTTGGCCCTGCTTGACACCAATCCCCGCGCCGAGATGCCCGAGGTCGCCGCGTTGCGCGAGCCACAAATCGCGGCGGCGCGTTCGGGGAACCTTCGCTCGGTCCTGCGTGATGAGCTAAAGCCAAACTATCTGGTCGACAGCCCACAAAAGCAGGGCATTCTCGATATCTGCATGGAGATGGGCCTCGACCTTGGACCCGAGGTGTTCGAACGGCAGTCCCGCGCGCTTGCTGCGCGTCCGAACCAGCAGGAAACGCTCAAAGCATACGACCGCCCGGCGCTGGTCTTGATGGGGAGGCATGACAAGCTGTGTCCACTGGACCGGCACGAGTTGATGCATGATCTTTTGCCTGACAGTGAGTTGGTGATCATTGAGCAGGCGGGTCATTTGCCGACGCTGGAACAGCCCGAGGCGACAACCGCCGCCCTGCAGGCATGGCTGGATCGCTAGACCGGCGTGCGCGCGTGGATCTGGCGGTAGCGGCGGGGCGTGACGCCGTATTGCGCGCGGAAGACCTTGTAAAAGTGGCTTAGGTTCTCGATCCCGCAGTCTTCGGCGACCAGCGGCACGGGCCGGTCGTCGCTGGAAAGGAGGAGCGCCGCATGCTCCATCCGGAGACGGTTGATGTACTGCGACGGTGTGACGCCTAGGTGTTCCTTGGTGACGCGTGAGACGTGTTCGTGGCCCCGACCCGCCGCGCGGACAAAGGCCGCTGGCCCGCCACGAAAGACCTCGGGCATGCGCGCCTGCGTGCAAGCTTTTAGGAGCCAGGGTGGGATCGACTGGCTTGCCTCGATGGGGATGTCGACCACGCGCGTCATTAGGCTGAGCAGGTATTCCTCGATCCTCGCCAGGCTACGGTGGGCGGTCTGAAGTTCCTGACTGATGTTGACGGCGCGCTCGAACCGGGCACCGCGCAGCAGGTAGGTTTCGGGGTTTTCGCGGATGGTCCAGAAGAAAAGACCATCAAACTCCTCGCCATAGCGATCCACCAGATGATTGGCGGTTTCGCGGGCAAAGACGATGTTGATGATTTGACATGGAGTGCCGTCGACTGCGGATAAGGCATGAGAATCATTTGGCCGCATGAAAACGAGGCTTCCGCGATCCAGCACCTCGACATGACCGTTGATCCAGTGACGCATTTTCCCTCGTTCGACGAGAAAAACCTCATAATAATCATGGGTATGCGCGAAATCGGGTACACCAGCAGGAAGCGTTTTTCTGGCAAAGCTGAAATGCTGGTTGGGCCCAAGATAGGTTTCGACCGTAAATTGCTCGATTTTCAAACTCTGCGGCCTTTTCTGTCAGCGGCGATCAATTCTTGAGCCAAATATCAAAAAAACATAAAAATTAGTCAAGCTGCGGCGTCCCCAAGGTCAAGTTTCTGGAGCACGCTAACAGTATGACTACTGCTGCTGCTTTGCCCGACTTACAATTTCACCCTGTCGCCAACACCGCTCCGAAGCGGCTGACGGCGCAAGAGATCGCGCATTACAACACGCATGGGTTCGTGCAGCCTTTCGATATTTTCGGTGACGAAGACATCGGGCGAGTGCGGGCGTACACCGACAAGCTAATGAATGATCTCGGGCCGGATGGGGCCTATGGCATCAACTGCTATCAGGCGCGTTTGTCGGGCCTTTGGGACATCGCGACCGACCCGCGCATTCTGGATTGCGTCGAGGATATCGTTGGACCGAACATACTTTGTTGGGCAACGGCAATCCTTTCCAAAAAACCTCACGACCCGAAAGCCGTGCCATGGCATCAGGACGCGTCTTTCTGGTCGCTGTCTCCGGCGCGGACGGTGACGGTCTGGCTCGCGATCGACGATGCTGACGACGCAAACTCTGCAATGCGGTTTATCCCCGGCACCCACGACAAGGGCGCTTTCAAAGTCGCTGAAACCGATCAGGCCGAAGCCGTCTTCCACAAGGGCACCGCGAATGCCGAGGCGCTGGGCGAGCCGTTTACGAACGTGCTGAAAGCGGGTCAGATTTCGATGCATGCAGATATGCTTGTCCATGGCTCCGAACCCAACCGCTCGGACCGCCGACGGTGCGGCTTTACGCTCCGCTACTGCTCTCCCGATGTGCGCATCATTGATCCGTCGTGGGCCAAAGGCGTCGAAGCGATCCTTTGCCGCGGTGAGGATGTGTCCGGTCACTGGACCCATCACCCCCGCCCCGAAAACAACGACATTCGGGCGACAAACAGCCCGCATGTCGTTGGCAACAACTGAGGCCGTCCATGGAGATCAAGTGGTACGGTCACGCAGCGTTCAGGCTCCTCCCAGCCGATGGTCCGGTGGTCATAACCGATCCCTACACGCCAGAAGGGGTCGGTTATGCCCCGATCACCGACACCTGCGACCTTGTCCTGATCTCCTCTGATGACGACGATGCCCATTGCCGGGCTGATTTGATTTCGGGCGAACCGGCTGTCCTAAACGGCCTGACAATTGCCCAAAACGGCGGGTCGGCAGAAGCCGCTGGCCTGACCGTCACGGCGATTGAAGCTGCCGAGTGGGATCATCACCCAGAGCATGAGGTGCCCGGCCAGAACGGGATGTACCGCTTCGAGCTTGACGGCATCAAATGCGCCCACATGGGCGATGTCGGGAACCCGCTGACCGATGCCCAGATTTCGTTTTTCGAGGATGTGGATATCCTTTTTGCGCTTGCCGGGGGATACCTGACGATCGAGCTGCCCGACTTGATGACAATGATCCATCGGACGCGGCCCAAGCTGGTCATCCCGATGCATTTCAGAACACTGAGCTATCGACCTCGAAACACGATGTGGATCGAGAGTTTCCTGAGCCATTTCAAGGACGAAGACATCGACTTCGCCTTTGGCCCCGAGGCCACGATAACAAAGAACGACATACCCGAGACGACCCGTGTCCTAGTGATGGATTACGTGCGTTAGCGGGATTTCCGGGTGCTGCAGCACCCTCAAAACCGGGCCAACTGGCGTGGCCCGATAAAACTGGGAGGACGCTTATGCGTTACGCAAACAAACTTTTGCGTGTCTCTGCGATGGCTCTGGCTGCTTCGGCGGGCATGGCTTTGGCGCAGGATGTGGCACGTGAAGACACGGTGATTTTCGACCTCGATCGGACGATCAAAGATCCCGAAAACTTCAACTGGTTCACGCCCGGCACCAAGCGGATGCACGGCGCGCATCAGGCGATGTGGGAGCCGCTGTTCATCCTGAATTATGGCACCGGTGAGCTTGACCCATGGCTGGGCACCGAGATCGTTTCGAACGATGCGGGCGACGAGTGGACGCTGTCGATCCGTGAAGGCGTCAAATGGTCGGACGGTGAGACGTTCGATGCCGACGACGTGGTCTTCACGATCAACATGGCGCTGACGAACGAGGAAATCTCGTCGCGTGAAGCCTCGACCATTCGCGCCCAAGTGGCGTCGGTCGAAAAAATGGATGACCTGACGGTCAAGATGATGCTGAACGCGCCGAACCCGCGTTTCGCGGTCGAAAACTTTGGCAACCGGATCTTTGGCTCGTTCCTGATCATGCCTGAGCATGTCTGGAACGGTGAAGACCCGGCGACCTTCGCGTTCTTCCCGCCTATCGGCACAGGCCCCTACACGTACACCTCGGGTGCGACGAACCGGATGATCTGGGATCGTGACGATGACTGGTGGGGTGTTGCAGCCGGGTTCCAAGACCTGCCTGAGCCCCAGCGCCTGATCTGGCTGGAAACCGGCGGCGAAGAAAGCCGGGCGCAGCTGATGGCGACAAACCAGCTGGACGCGGCGCAAAACGTCTCGGTCGGTACGTTTGAAGCGATCCGGTTCCAGAACGACGCCGTGACGGCATGGTATGACGATTTCCCCTATGCCGCCGCAGACCCTTGTGCGCGTCAGTTGGAAATCAACACGACCATCGCGCCATGGGACAACGCCAACATGCGCAAGGCCGTTGCGACGATTATCGACCGCAACCAGATCGTGAACGTCGCCACCGAAGGCGCAACCGTGCCGTCGCGCACGATGTTCGCTGACTATGGCTCGATGGCACCGTTCATCGACGCTGTGATCGACGCGGGTCTCGGACTGTCTCCGACGGGTGACATGGCTGCTGGCAAGGCGATGATCGAAGCCGAGGGCTGGACCATGGGTTCGGACGGCATTTACGAGAAGGACGGTGAAAAGCTTAGCGTGGACATCCACGTGAACTCTGCCTCGACTGAATACACCAAGACCATCGACGTTGTCGTCGAACAGCTGAACCGCGCTGGCATCGCTGCCAAGTCGGTTCCGGTGGAAAACGGCGTCTTCTGGGGCGAAGTTCTTCCGTTCGGCGCTTATGAGATGAGCTACTCGTGGCTGTCGTGTGGCTCGGTGAACGAGCCTTGGGCATCCATGGGCCGCTACACCGTCAAGGATGTTGTGCCGGTTGGCGAGCGTTCGCCCGGCTTCAACAACACCTCGCGTTGGGACAGCGCGGCGGCGGCAAGCTATTCGGCAATCGTCGATGGCATGGCTGACAAGGCGCTGGGCGATCCTGAGGTGCCGGGTCTGGTGGCTGAAGCCTACCAGTATCTGGATGCTGAGTTCCCGTTCATTCCGCTGGTGCAGTCGTTCAAGCTTCTTCCGGTCAACACGACTTACTGGGAAGGCTGGCCGACGAATGACAACTACTACAACCACCCGTTCCATTGGTGGGGATCGACACATCAGATCATCCACAATCTGACCAAGGCGAACTAACGCCCGGAACCGGGGGCGGATGGTCCGCCCCCGGACTTCAACAGAGATTTACCCCATGTCCGAGATTTCAGATTTTTTCGCCGAGCACGGCTACTACCATGCGAAAGGTGTCTTTGACCCGCAAGAGGTTGCAGCGCTGGAAGGCGATTTCGACCGGATCGTGCGGCAACTGACCGCGAGCGGAGACCAGATCGATGCGACATGGGAAGGCGCGGCGAACGATGCGTTGAAGTCGGCGAACGACGTGATTTTTCACACGCATAACGTCCAGAAGTACTCGCGCACATGGCTGAACGCGTTCTTGAACGAGCGGTTCTTGAAGGTCGTGCGCGATATCATCGGGGATGACATCATCCTTCACCATTCCAAGCTGTTTCAGAAGCCTGCCGAGAACGGATCGCCGTTCCCGATGCATCAGGACTGGCCGTATTTCCCGACCGAGAATGACAGCATGATCGCCGGGATCATCCATGTAAGCGATGCCTCCGACGACATGGGCTGCTTGCGTGTTTACCCCGGCTCGCACCGGCTGGGACGCGTCGAAGGCGCAGACGGGCGGAGCCAGAATGACACGCTCGATCAGTACCCGATCGAGAACGCTCAGATTGTCGAGGCGAAGGCGGGTGACGTGATCTTTTTTCACTACTTCACGCTTCACGGCTCGATGCCCAACCGTTCGGACACCACCCGCAAGACGGTGCTCTGTCAGATGTACGACGGGCAGGACCGTATCGAGGCGGGCAACAAGCACCCTGACGAGCGCATGGTGCTCTCGGGCTGGAACCACAACATTTCCCGTGACGCTGCGGGGCAGGCGGCCTGATCGCCACTTCCGACCACCGCGGACATAACCGCGGGGCCATGAGAAAACAGAGGGGAGGACCATGGGACGGATCCCGAAGGATTACCTCGTCAACCGGCTGATCACGCTCGGGCTGACGATCTGGATCGCGGCAACGCTGATCTGGATCATCCCGCGTCTGTCGCCGGTTGATCCGGCTGACATCATGCTGGGCCGGATGGCCGCGGGTGCCGGAACGGTCGCCAATGCCGACGAAGTTCTGGCGCAGTTGCGCGCCAGCTTCGGCCTCGATCAGCCGCTGATCGTGCAGTACCTCCTTTATCTGAAAAACGTACTCGTCTTCGACTTCGGCCTGTCTACGGCCAGCTTTCCGACCCCGGTGAGCGAGTTGATTATGCGGGCGCTGCCCTGGACGCTGGGTCTGATGATCCTGTCGCTGATCATCACCTTCATCATCGGCAACCTTCTGGGCGCGCTGATGGTCTGGGAACGCTCGCCGCGTCTGGTCAAGGTCGCGATCCCGGCGGCGATGGTGTTCACCTCGATCCCGCCGATCCTGTCGGGCTTGCTTTTGATGTGGATATTTGCAGCCAAGCTGCAGTGGTTCCCGTTGACCGGGGCATATGGCCTGACGGTCGAGCCGGGATGGACGTGGGATTTTGTGCAATCGGTCATCTGGCACGGCTTTCT
>CAZWZG010000114.1:0-10175 GCA_964638245.1 uncultured Rhodobacterales bacterium | reverse complement strand
GCGAAATCTGCAATCATTCAGAAGGCGGAAATCGACGAAGCCAAGGTCTTGGGCGCTGGTCTCGTGATGCCCGGTCCCTTTGGACTTACGGGCCTAAGCGGTACGGGGTCTGAGTTCTCGATTTTTCATGATGTCTCGCCGACCGCATGGTTCAGCGACGCCCTTGGCCTGCCCGTGGTCGTCGAAAACGACGCGAACGCGGCCGCCGTCGCCGAACGAGTGGCTGGGGTGGCGAGCGGTCTTGACACCTTCGCCTTCCTCTATTTCGGCAATGGTCTTGGCCTTGGCTTGATGCAAAACGGACGATTGGTGACGGGCGCCTTCGGCAATGCCGGTGAAATCGGTCACATTCCAGTTGTCTCTTCAGGGACAACCATCCCACTCGAAAACGCCATCAGCCGACTCGCCGTCCAGAAACACCTTGCCGGATCAGGCCTTGATATCGATAGCAGCGACGGCCTTGCCAAGGCTTACACCTCGGGCAACGCAGACCTGCTTGCATGGCTGGATGCGGCTTCTGAGCCCCTTTCGAATGCCGTCACGATCATCGAGAACATGTTTGATCCCGACGCGGTGATCCTTGGCGGGGCGATGCCCGATGCGATTTTCGACCACCTCATCGATTCAGTTGTCTTAGCCGAGCGCTCGGTTTCGAACCGCCCCGGACGCACGACCGAACGCCTGTTGCGCGGGGCATCGGGGCGCATGACAGGCACGCTCGGAGCGGGCGCCTTGGTCATCAACCGTGCCTTCACGCCCCGTATCGCAGCCGTTGCCTGACCAAAGGACATCCCCCATGTCGACCCTCGACCAGACCCGCATAGAACACGACCGCGCGCGGCCACGGCTTATGGAACTCTGGTGGGCGCTGCGACCGCTGACATCGGTGGTTCGCTTCATGCAGACGGGCGCACATCCTGACGATGAGATCTCGGGGATGCTTGCCGCTCTCGCCTTCCGCGATGGGATCAACATCTCATACGCCTGCTCGACCAGAGGCGAAGGCGGACAGAATGATATCGGCACCGAAGCCGGACTTGACCTTGGCGCGTTGCGCACCCGCGAAATGGAAGCAGCGTGCGATGTCTTGGGCATGCGGATGTACTGGCATTCAACACACTCCGAAGACACGATCACCGACTTCGGTTTTTCCAAGAGCGGAGAAGAAACGCTTGCCCGCTGGGGCCGCGACCGCACGATGCTGCGCTTTGTCGAAATCATCAGGACCGAGAAACCCGACATCATCTGCCCGACGTTTCTGGATGTACCTGGTCAGCATGGCCATCACCGCGCGATGACCGAAGCCGCCCACGACGTGATGGCGGCAGCTGCCGATCCAGCGCAACCCACGAACCTGCCGCCCTGGCAGGTCAAGAAGATGTATCTTCCGGCATGGTCGGGCGCGGGACAGGCCTATGACGACGATTTGCCGCCGCCCCCGGCGACGTTGACGATCAAAGGCAATGACCGCGAAACGATGACGGGCTGGACATGGGACAGGATAGGTCAGCAGTCACGCGCCTATCACCGCACGCAAGGCATGGGGCATTGGGTACCAGCAGGCAAAACGCGCGACTGGCCGCTGCACCTCGCTGAAAGTCATGTCGAGCAGCCTGACAAAACGCTGTGGACCGGCTTGCCTCGGACGGTTGGTGAGCTGGCTAACCTATCTGGCTCGGGCGGCATAGCGGACGACCTACGCGCCGCGCAGCGCGCGATCGACAATGCCGTTGGTGCGTTCCCTGACTTTCCATCCGTGGCCAATGCTGCTGCGTCCGCACTTTCTGCGATCAAATCTGCTCGCGCGGGTTGTCCTGCAGAGCTTTCCGAGGAGGTGTTGCACCGGCTGGATGCGAAGATCGTGCAACTGGGCCATGTCCTTCGCCTCGCCAACGGTATTGAAGCACGCGCCATTCCCGGTTCGGCCTTCGTTGAGGCTGGCGGGTCGGCAAGCCTTACAACGGAGTTTGATCCCGGCAGTGCTGAGAACGCCTCCATCGCCCTTGAGTTGCCCAACGGATGGACGGTCAATGACGGCACGCTTTTCATTGATGAAGACGCCGCGGGAAGTGACCCTTATCGCGCCGAATACGACCCGCAAGCGCCGCAAAAGCCTCGTCTGCGTATGGATTTTGAAAACAACGGTATAGCAGTATCGACCGCCCTGCCCTTCGAGACGGAACCGGTGGTGTTGCCGCCCCGACGAGTCTCGCTCGCACCGGAAGCGGCTGTTCTCAACACGCAATCGGCAAACCGAAAAGTCACTCTCACGGTGTCCGATCTCGCCCCCCCAGACGCCAAAGTTGAGCTTGCCCTACCCGAGCGTTGGCATTCCGAACGCACCGACACCGGGTTCACGCTCAGCGCGCCGGAAGACGTCGCCGAAGGTCTCTACCAGATCCAAGCCTTGGTGAACGGAAAACCGGCCGAGAGCGTTCGCATGATCGAGCATGATCACGTTGCGCCAACGGCGCGCGCACGCCCTGCCGCCGTCACCATAGGTGTTTTCGATGTCGCGCTGCCAACCGGGTGTGTTGGTTACATTGGGGCTGGCAACGATCGCGTAGGTGAATGGCTCAGCGCGATGGGCGCGGATGTGACGCCCCTCGACGATGATCATCTGGCAAGCGAAACAGCACTCGCTGGCTTTGACGTCATTGTCGTTGGGATTTTCGCGATGCGCTTTCGGCCCGGATTGGTCGACGCGATGCCAAAACTTCACCGCTGGACCGAGGCGGGTGGAACCCTTCTGACGCTGTATCATCGCCCTTGGGACAACTGGGACCCCGAAACGGTTCCGCCAAAGCGCCTTGAGATCGGACAACCGTCCTTGCGGTGGCGTGTCACCAACGAGGCCGCAGAGGTCGCGACGCTTGCAGAGCACCCTATCCTTTCGCAGCCCAACGCCATCAATGCGAACGACTGGGACGGTTGGGTGAAGGAACGCGGCCTCTACTTCGCTAAGTCCTGGGACCCAGCCTATACCCCGCTTCTGTCGATGTCGGATCCCGGTGAGGACGATTTGACCGGGTCGCTTCTTGTCGCGGATATCGGCAAGGGTAGGCACATCCACACATCCCTGATCCTGCACCATCAGATGGAAAACCTCGTGCCCGGGGCATTTCGGCTTATGGCCAACTTTATCGCCAAACGGGAATGACAAGCGACGCGCCTCGGGACAATTTCAAAGGTGGTGCTTGGCTGATTGCCGACCTGTCCCTGAATATCTGGGCGCTCTCGATCGTTAAATGGCTGGGTGCCGATTATCCTTCGACACAGATCGTGTTCATCCGTGCCTTGACCGGCCTGATCCTGATCCTGCCGCTGATCTGGATGCAGCGGCATGCGTTTCGTCAGATCGAGGATCTGCGATTTCACATCCTACGCGTAGCGCTGTCCGTCATCACGCTGACGGCGAGTTTCTTCGCGATTTCCCGCGTGCCGTTTGCGGTCTTCACTGCAATCAATTTCACCCGCCCGGTGGTGACGATGGTCATGGCAGCAATCCTGCTGAGGGAATGGATCGGGCCACGGCGCTGGTTTGCCGCGTTCGTCGCACTTGTCGGAGTTCTGATCGCCGCCAATCCGCGCGATGTGCCCTGGACCATCGGTCTAGCGGCGCTTGTCCTCGTGGTCTTCACAGGATCCGCCGCCATCATCGCCACGCGCCGCTTGCGTGCGGCTCCGTCCATCGTGCTCATGACGTTCTACACGGCGGGTCTGGCCATATGTACGGCGCCATTCGCGGCGATGGATTGGACACCCGTAGACGCCAATCACCTCTTGCCGCTGGTCCTCGTCGGGGCCTTTTCCCAGACCGCGCAACTATGTTTCTTGCGCGCACATTATCACGGAGAGGCCGGATTTCTGTCGGTCCTGAGCTACCTCAGCCTCGTCCTGTCGGTCAGTGTCGGCTACTTCGTTTTCTCCGAAATCCCGGGGCCAGAGTTCGCAATCGGCGCCGTCCTCGTGATCGCGGCAGCCCTTTGGGTGACGCTTGGTCCCAAGACACAACAACACTGAACCGGAGTTGGCGCACCCGATAGGATTCGAACCTATGGCCTCTGCCTTCGGAGGGCAGCGCTCTATCCAGCTGAGCTACGGGTGCCTAATCCGGTCTATAGACGCGAGCGTGCATCGCTGCAAGGGAGCATCAGGCGAAGAGATCGTGGGCAAGCTCCAAGGCCTCAATGAGGGCATCAACCTCTTGGGTCGTGTTGTACATCGCAAACGACGCGCGCGCTGTGGCGGCGACCCCAAGGTGGTCCATCAGCGGCCCCGCACAGTGCTGGCCCGCCCTTACCGCGATGCCCTTCTTGTCGAGAATGGTCGAGATGTCATGGGCATGGGCGCCTTGCATCGAGAATGAAAAGATCGCTCCTTTGCCCGGTGCCGTGCCTTGCTGGTTGATCCAGTTCAGGCCCGACAGGCGTTCGCTGGCATAAGCCGCAATCTGGTCTTCGTGGGCTTTGATGGCGTCCATACCGATGGACATCATGTAGTCCAGCGCGACACCCAAGCCGATCTGCTGGACAATGCCCGGCGTTCCGGCCTCGAATTTCATTGGCGGGTCGGCCCATGTTACTGTGTCGCGGTGCACCTCGCGGATCATGTCACCGCCGCCGATGAAAGGGCGCATCTCGGCCATCCGATCCTTTTTGATGTGGATCGCTCCGGATCCAGACGGACCGTAAAGCTTGTGACCGGTGATCGCGTAAAAATCCGCCCCCAACGTGTCGAGATCAAGTGGCATGTGCACGGCAGCCTGACTTCCGTCGACCAGGACGGGTACCCCTTTGGCATGGGCGCTTTCAACAATGGTCTGAACGTCGACAACAGTGCCAAGGACGTTGGACATATGCGTGACCGCAACCAGCTTCGTCTTGGGCCCGATAGCCGCAAGGACCTTCTCGGGGTCCAAAGACCCGTCTGGTTCCGTATCAACCCATTTGATCAC
The DNA here is from genome assembly GCA_964638245.1 of uncultured Rhodobacterales bacterium. GTDB lineage: Bacteria > Pseudomonadota > Alphaproteobacteria > Rhodobacterales > Rhodobacteraceae > CAZWZG01. Next base: position 5,218 of record CAZWZG010000114.1, on the reverse strand, counting down.
GACGCCCTGCCGTTCGCGCAAAAAATGCCAGGGCACGATGTTGGCGTGATGCTCCATGATCGACAGCACGATCTCGTCGCCCGCCTCCATGCGCGGCATCGCCCAACCGTAGGCCACAAGGTTGATGCCCTCGGTGGTGCCTGAGTTCATGACGATTTCGTTTTCGTCCGAAACACCCAGGAACCGCGCAATGGTGCCGCGCGTGCTTTCGTATTTCTCGGTCGCGATGGTCGAGAGTGTGTGTAGACCGCGGTGCACATTGGCGTATTCTTCGCCGTAAGCGCGCGAGATCGCGTCGATGACAACCTGCGGCTTCTGGGCTGACGCGCCATTGTCGAGATAGACCAACGGTTTGCCGTTCACCTGTCGCGACAGGATCGGAAAGTCGGCGCGGATGGCTTCGACGTCAAAACTCATGGGCTGGTCTTTCACTGAAGCGTTCCGGGCTGCGGGACATCAAGGACGCCCGTTGCAATGCCAATGCTCGACAAAAGAATAATGGCCACCGATCCGACGGCAAATCCCGACAATAGGATCATGACGAACACCGTGCCCAAGGACGGGAACCCGTGGATCACGGACACGAAATGCGTCAGCAGCCACAACTGCATCGCTAGGGCGGCAAGGGTAATGATCCCCCCGAGCAGAGGTGAAATTGGCCCGAATAACGCATTCAAGATGGCCGGACCAAGGATGATGAACTGCAGCCATGTCACGAGGGCAAGCGATTCATCAAATCCGCCGGTTCCCCCGAACAAGCGCCCGATGAAATGGACGCCATAGACGGTTACGACCGCGGAAAACCCCACTATCAGCGCCAATGCCATTGGCCCGATGGATACTGGCTGAGGCATGTTCGGATCGGATGGAACCGTTTCGGCTACGGTCGGTGCGCCGTTGAACGTCAGGTCGACCAACGCACTGAGCCCCATGGTCAGGGTCGTCAAAAGCACTGTCACGGCTAGCGCAAGCCATAGGATGTTCCTTGGAATGCCCAGGGCCAAAACCTCGTTCGCCCCCTCGCGGGGGTTTGACAGCGTGCGCAGTGCCATTTCGATCAGAGATGCCAGCGTGAAGGTCATTCGTTTTCTTTCTCAGCTGCCGCATGCCCGTGCCGTGGGCGATGAATTTCGCGCAAGCCTGTTGACCAGAAAACGACGAAAGCTGCAAACGCTAGAAACCCGACGGTGTCTACGGCCGACGTTTCGCCGATGATCCCCCGCAGCATCCCCCACAAAAGCCACAACGGAACCGCCGCCAACAGCGCCCAGAACAACGCCATACGATGTTCAAACGCCGTCGAAACCGACCGCAAAAGCCGAAAAAGCGCGTAAGTGCCAAGGGCGATGACGTAAAAGGCAAGTGGCCAGATAAACACCCACGCAAAGAGAGCATATGCAACGCGCTCACTTACGCCGCGCGACGGGTCGATCTGGGCTTGAAGCGACAGGTAGGGCCACTGGGACACAAAGATGATGAAGCACGCCATCATCAGCGTCATCAACGCTCCAGCCTCACCGGGTGACGTCTCGATCCGACGGCGCAAGACGCGCGCCGGACCAAGATAGGTCGCAAAGATATCGTTCGTGGCGCTCATCAGCGGTGGCGGGTCAGCCAGGCTTCAAGGCGCGATAGGATATCAGCCGCCAAGGCTTCGTCTTCGATTTCGTCGATGGCTTCGGCCAAGAAAGCCAAAACCAGAAGGTTTTGCGCCTCGGCCTCGGGCACCCCGCGCGAACGCAGGTAAAACAGCGCCGTTTCATCGATCGCGCCGGACGTGGAGCCATGCGAGCACGCTACGTCGTCGGCATAGATCTCCAATTCCGGCTTGGCGAGAAACTGGCTGTCCTCATCCAGGAGCAATGACTGGCTGATCTGATAGCCGTCTGTTTTTTGCGCCCCTTCTTTGACAAGGATCTTGCCCTGGAACACGCCGACAGCGCCGTTCTTGAGGACCTTCTTGAAGACCTGGCGACTTTCGCAATTCACGGCGTCATGGGTAACAAAGACCGTATCATCATGATGGAAATCGCCATCGCCCACCGCTGCGCCGCCCACATGGGCAATCGCGTTGTCGCCGGTCAGTTCGATCACGACCTCATTGCGCGTCAGACGACCATTCGCGGTCAGCGTGAAGGACTTGAAGCTGCTCTCTTCGCCTAGACGCGCGAACATGTGCGTCACAGCGCGGCGCTCGTGATCTCGACCCTGCGCCCGCACATGGTGGAACGATCCACCATCGGCGATGTCGATTTCCATGCATTTGTTGAAGCGCGCTGCCGCCGGTCCGTTCTCGAGAACGGTCACTTCGGCGCCCTTTTCGACGCGTATCACATGGTGCAGCGTCGCGTCCGACGTCTCGTCCTCATGGATGTAAAACAGCGCAACCGGCTTTTCGACCTTAGCCGTCGCGCGCAGAACTAGGCCGTCCGTCGCAGTTGCCGTGTTCAGGGCCGCGAACGGCCGAGCGACTGGGTTCTGTCCGTTTTCTTCAAGCTTTCCATAGACATCGCGCGCCCAGTGAATGTCACTTTGAGTGGCAATCGATAGCCGCGTGATCTCGATCCCGGTGCCCTCTATCGGGTCGGACATCTCTTCGGAAAACACGCCGTCAACGAACACAAGTTTCAGCCGGTCGATCGCATCAAAGATCGGCACCTCGTCGTTCTCGAACTTCGCTGCCGGGATGGGCGTTGCGCTATTCAGCGAATCCGGACGCGTATATTTCCAGTATTCATCGCGCCGACCAGGCAAACCCATTGCCCGAACACGCGCCAGTGCGCCAGCGCGGGCTTCGTTGGCCCAGCCAGCGCCCTCGGGCACTGCGACGAACCCAAGCCGATCCTCAGGGGCGTCCTTGGCAAGTCCTGCGGCCATTACGCCACCTCCGCAAGGATGTCGGCGTAACCGTTGTTTTCAACTTCCAGCGCCAGTTCCGGCCCACCTGTCTTCACAATCCGACCATCGGCCATGATGTGCACAATGTCAGGTTTGATGTGATCGAGAAGCCTCTGATAATGCGTGATGACAAGGAACGAGCGGCCAGCATCGCGCAACGCGTTCACACCTTCGGACACAAGTTTCATGGCATCGACGTCGAGGCCTGAGTCGGTCTCGTCAAGGATGCACATCTTTGGCTCAAGCATTGCCATCTGCAGGATTTCGTTGCGCTTTTTCTCGCCGCCAGAGAACCCGACATTGACAGGGCGCTTCAGCATATCGGCGTCGATCTTCAACGTTGCGGCCTTGGCACGGACAAGCTTCAGGAACTCTGCTGCTGAAATCTCATCTTCACCGCGAGCTTTGCGCTGGGCATTCATCGCGGTGCGCAAAAACGTCATATTGCCGACGCCAGGGATTTCAACCGGGTATTGGAAGGCAAGGAACAAGCCGGCAGCGGCCCGTTCTTCCGGTTCCATCTCAAGAACGTCCTCGCCCTCAAGCATAGCCGTCCCGCCCGTCACTTCGTATCCATCACGGCCCGACAAGACATAGGACAGGGTCGATTTGCCGGATCCGTTTGGTCCCATGATCGCATGCACCTCGCCGGCCTTGATCGACAGGTCGACACCTTTGAGGATCGCCTTGTCCTCTTCTTCAAGCTTCACGGCCAGGTCTTTGATCTCAAGCATAGGGTCTCCTTCCCGCGGCCCGGGATGGCGCGGCGTGTGTCATGTGTTGAAATAGGGAATGGGCCCCGAGAATCGAGGCCCTGTTACGCGATGTCGCGCGGTTTAGAAGAAGGGCAGTTCCGAAAACTCGGGCAACGATGCGCTGGCCGCCGAGGCCACATAGTCTGCCGCATAGAAGTTCGCGAAAATGTCCGGGAACATCTGAACGAGGAACACCTCGCCGGAAATCATTGCGCCAAAGCCCAGGATGACGCCGAGGCGCTTCAACCCGGATGTCCATTTGAATGCCCAGGCCAGCATCAGCGCCAGAACGGCTGCAATTGCCAGATCCGCAAACAGCGGCAGCGGCAAGGAGGCCACCTGCTCTGGGAGCGTGATCTGGTCGGCCATCGGACCGCCGGGGGTGAGAAACTGCCAGGAAGCCACGCGTCCTGCGACAACGCACAGCGCGCCGATCAGAAGGGCAAAGGGAAACGCCATGATGTCGCCAGCCGTATCGCCGGTTCGAACGGCGCGCGCCTTCTTGGCGGCCCGCTTTTTCATCTGCTTGGCGGCTTTCTTGGCATCCTTGGCGCGCACTTCCTCGCCCGGGCCAACCAGCATTTTGCCCATCGTGTTGGGACCACCAGCGTTTATCCGGCCCAACCGCTCGTCGAAACCGCTGCGCTGCGTTGCTGCCATGCTCATGCCGCCCATGGGACACACCTTCACGTTCGGCCCCCAACCGTCGCTTGAGCACATGATACGCGTCAATTCGGCCAAAACATGGCCGATCCGCGGAAATATCGCAGATTTCCGGGATCATTGGCGCCGCCTCAGGACGAGACTTGCGAAAATGCTACCCAAAAAGCCGGACGCAAAGCTGATCCCGAAAAGCTGACCCCAAGCCAACATATCGGTCAACCAGTCGATCACGACGGCAAAACCGGCACAAAACCCGCCCGTTAAAAGCGCAGCAGTCAGGATCGTGCGGCTCATGCGTCGCTATCCTTAGAGCCGCCGCGCGCCCGTCGCGCCAGATAAAGAACCAAGGGTCCTACAACGAAGCCAACCTTCATCAGCATCGAGCCACCATCACGATAAAGCGTTGCGTCCAGAATGGCGCCAACCAATGAACCAAGGACCGCGGCCAGCAGGTACCACCTGACCGACACTGCGCGCTCCTTGTTTGAGTGTTGCTCTGTCATGTTCTGCGTCTCGGTGGAAAGGCTCAGGCGTCAGCGCGCCGAAGCCCATACTTATCCCACACTGCCTTCCAGTGAGATCGCGACAAGCTGCTGTGCTTCCATGGCGAACTCCATCGGAAGCGCCTGAAGCACATCCTTGACGAAACCGTTCACGATCACAGCGACCGCTTCTTCTTCGTCCATGCCGCGCGAACGGCAGTAGAACAGCTGATCATCGTCGACCTTGGACGTCGTCGCCTCGTGCTCGACCCGGCTCGAGTTGTTCTTGACCTCGATATACGGGACCGTGTGGGCCCCGCATTTGTCGCCGATCAGAAGACTGTCACACTGGGTATAGTTACGGCTGTTGGTTGCACGCGGATGCATGGAGACGAGGCCGCGATAGGTGTTCTGGGCCTT
>CAZWZG010000113.1:5238-10215 GCA_964638245.1 uncultured Rhodobacterales bacterium | reverse complement strand
AGGGCACGCCCGCTTCGCCAGCCACAGCGCGGGCCAGAAGCGTCTTACCGGTTCCCGGAGGGCCCACCAGAAGCGCACCTTTCGGGATCTTGCCGCCCAATCGCGAGAACTTTTGCGGATTCCGCAGGAATTCAACGATCTCTTCGAGGTCTTCCTTGGCTTCGTCGATGCCAGCCACGTCGTCAAACGTCACGCGGCCATGTTTTTCTGTCAGAAGCTTGGCCTTGGATTTGCCAAAGCCCATAGCGCCGCCACGCCCACCGCCTTGCATGCGGTTCATGAAATAGATCCAGACGCCGATCAGCAGAAGGATCGGCAAAAGGCTGATCAGGATGGTCTGGAGGCCCGATTGCTCCTGCGGACGCACGTCAACATCCGCGCCATTGTTCAACAGTAGATCCGTCGTTTCAGCGCCATTTGGCTGAATGGTTACGAAGGACTGGTTGTTCGTGCCCTGGAAAATGACACGCTCGCCATCGATTTCAGCGGTGCTCACCTCGCCCCGCTCGACCATTTCGACAAATTCCGAATAGGCGACTTCCCGCGAGGACATTGTCGTCTGACCACCTGAAAACATGGTGAAAAGCGACAGGACCAGCAAAAACAGGACGACCCAGAAGGCGATGTTGCGCGCGTTTCCCAAGGGGAATACTCCTTATATCACGACGCCGGACGCGTCGTAGTCATGTCTAGAGATAGAGGCTGCCGCGTGATCTTCAATGGACCAGCGAGGTGACAAAATCGCCGCACCGAGGCAAGAACTCTACCGTCAGGTGCGGACCGTAGGCGGCAATTGGGGCGGCCACAAGGCGATCCCCGTCCCAAATCGCCGGACTGGCGATCAATGTTGAGCGCGGCAGGCCTTCGGGAAGATCGCGGATCGAGGCAAGGCCGGCCTCCCCCAATGCGCCAATCTGATGACCGTTGGCTGCGGGCCCAGAAATGCGCCAGCGATTGTCCCAAAGCGATGTCTCGCCTGCTGGCGCGCGCAATTGAAGCACCGCCGCTGGCTCTCTCGAAACGCGAAAGCCCGACGCATTTGCTGAAACAAGGCACCCGCCGAGCGAGCCGGTCACTCCATCAAGCGCCTGATCGAGCACCTCTTCGAGCGGGATCGCGCGAGGGCGGTAGTGGGCATTGGCGACCCAAACAATGGCGGCGGCCAGAAGACGCATCTGGGTTTCCCGCTCCAGCGCACGAAAACCGGCCAAATCGAACACCAAATCCCCGGCCTCGATGCGCGTCAGGCGGTCCGCGGCGTCGGCGGCATGCGCTTCCAGCGCGTCTCGCGCTCGGGCCATACGCGCCGCTGTCGCAGCCAGCTCCTCGGCCCCGAGACCGAAGGGCGTGAGGGCGGCCAGGGCCTTGCGCGCCTGAACCCGACGGAACCGATCGTCATCGTTGGAAGGATCTTCGACCCAGGTCGCACCTAGCCCCCGCAACCACGCGCGAAGCTCTTCGCGGTGAATATGCAAAAGGGGGCGGATCAACTCATAGCCTTTGCTCGGAGCCTCTGCCGCTGGAGGCCAACCGTGAAACCGCTGGGGTGGCGTGGTCATCCGCGGTGGATCGCTCAACATCATGCGCGCGGCCATACCTGACAGGCCTTCGACCCCTGAGCCTCGCGCAAGGTTCATCAGGACGGTTTCCGCCTGATCATCCATGGTATGTCCCAGTGCCACTTGGCTTACGTCCCCGCGCCAGGCGTCAAAAAGGCCATGGCGGGCACGGCGCGCGGCGTCCTGAAGGTTGCCGTGCCCGTCCCAATCATCCCAGCTGAGCGTTGCATGGTCCACGCCAAGGTCGCCCGCAACCCGCTCGACCAGTGCCGCCTCGTTGGCACTGTCGCGCCGCAGCCGATGATCGACTGTGACCGCATAAAGCTTCACGCCTTTCGGGCGTGCCCAGTCGGCCATGAGGTGCAGCATCGCCATGCTGTCGCCACCACCCGAAACGGCCACGCCTAGGCCCGTGCCACCTGCCCATAGGCGATCCATGCTCGCCGCAAACCGCGCCGAGAGGGTCATGGGTCGATCAGGAGCAGCCAAGGTCGGCTCGGGCGGCCTGAGCCTCGATCGAGGCATCGCTTGCCGGGAAGCGGGTCGTGACTTCGGACAGCGTGATACAGGCTTCCTGAACTTGGCCGAGGTCTTCCAGACTAATGCCGAGATTTAGCAGAGCATCCGGAGCGCGCGGACCATCCGGCGTGCCCGAGAAGGACTCAAGGTAGGCCCGTGCAGCACGGCTTGTCAGGTTCAACTCGGTCAGCGCCTGACCACGTTGGAAATGTGCTTCTCCCGTCAGCGGGCCACCGGGATACGTCGTCGTGAAGGCCGCAAAAAGATCGACGGCTGTCTGGTAGTCCGCCTCATTGAGCGCCGTCATAGCGCGATCGAAATCGGCCTGCTCACCGACGGCAAGCTGTACTTCCGGCGTGATTTCTGTGTCCGGGAGCGCCGCGACTTGCGGCATCTCGCCCCCACCAAGTGTCGTGGTTTCCCCCAACTGGCTGATGTCCCCACCCTCAAGTTCAACCAGTCGAAACTCCAGATCGCCGATCCGGTTCGTGCCATCTGTCACGATCCGGTCAACGCGGTTCTGCAATTCCTCGGTCTGGGCCGTCAGACGCGCAAGTTCTGCTTCAAGTTGGTCGACGCGGCCCGGTATGTTCGTGCCCGACAAGTTCACGCTCGGCCCGCTGGTGGTCGACAATTCGCGGCGCAAGTTTTGAACCTCGACGAAGAGCACAGTCAGGTCCTGACGGATATCCGCGAGCGTCTGCTCGCGGTCCTGCGCCATGACAGGGACCGCGGCGAAGCAACAAAGGGCGAAGACGAGCGCGCGCATGGCGTCAGACCCCCGATCCTGCGCGCAGAACGGTCACGGCTCGACGGTTCTGGCTATAGCAAGCCTCGGTCGAACAGATCTCGATCGGGCGCTCTTTTCCAAAGAAGACTGTCGAAACGCGATTTGGAGCGACACCCTGCGCCACGATAAAGGTGCGTGCTGCGGCGGCGCGGCGATCGCTGAGGCCGAGGTTGTATTCACGCGTACCGCGTTCGTCGGCATGCCCTTCGACCACAGCGTTGAACGCCGGGTTGGCCATCAGCCATTGTGCCTGTGCCGCCAACGTGGCTTCGGCCTCGGGCGAAAGCGTCGAAGTGTCGACTTCGAAAAGGATGCGGTCGCCAATGGTCTCCATGAAAAACGCTTGGCTCGTCGGGTCAGTCGGGTCGCCGAAGGCGCCCATGGATGCATCCGTCGCGCCCGGGCCGCCGGGGCCGAACCGGTCGGCGTTGGTACATGCGCCAAGGCCAAGGGTCAGGGCGACGAGAAGGATCTTGCCTGTCAGTGTCATGATCTTGTCCTGTCTGTTCTTGTTTTTCTGCTTTCTTTGCCCGCTTTATAGCATCGGGCAGCGGGCTTGGAAATCGATGTCTTAGGGCAGCAAGGGCGACCACGAGGGATCCGATGCGGCGTTTGCCAAGGGCAATTTGCGAAGGTTGCGCCCCGATATGTCGACCGAGAAGATCGCTGGCGCGCCTTGGGCCCCGGAGGTCTCGCGCGTGAACATCAAAACCCGTCCGTTTGGTGCCCAGGTGGGGCCTTCGTCGAGGAATGACGCGGTCAGGAGACGCTCTTCAGAGCCATCAACGCGCATGACGCCGATATGAAAGCGCCCTTCGTTCTGCTTGGTAAAGGCGATGAGGTCCCCACGCGGCGACCAGACGGGCGTGCCATAGCGACCCGGACCAAAGCTGATCCGGCGCGGCTCTCCACCGCCCGCGCTCATCACGTAAAGCTGCTGGGTACCCGAACGATCGGATTCAAAAACCATCCGGCTGCCATCGGGCGAGAACGAGGGCGACGTGTCGACCGCTGGCGAGGAGGTCAGGCGGGTGCTGTTCCCCGTGCCGGTGTCATATCGGTAGATGTCGGTATTGCCACCACCTGCACGCGAGTAGAGGATCGAGCGACCATCTGGCGAATAGCGCGGCGAAAAGGTCTGTGCGCCCTGCCCCAGATTAAGCGCGCGACGCGAGACGTCGTTGACCGACAACTCAAACACTTGCGGCACGCCTGTTTCAAAGCTGGTGTAAAGCACGCGGTCGCCGGTGGGTGAAACGCGGGGGGCGAGGACAAGCGCCGAACTGTCGGTCAGAAACTGGATGTTCGCGCCATCATAATCCATGATTGCAAGCCGCTTTTGACGGTCGTTCTTTGGCCCGGTTTCCGACACAAAGACCACGCGACTGTCGAAATACGGCCCCTCGCCTGTGATCCGGGAATAAACCTGATCGGCAACCTTGTGGGCCATGCGACGCCAGCTGGTCTCGGTGCCTTCGAATTGAAGCCCTTCGCCTAGCGCACGTTCGGAGAAAACATCGAACAGTCGGAACTTCACCGAGATACGACCATCGCCCGAGCGGGAGACGGCGCCAGTGATCAGCGCCTGAGCGTTGATGGCTTTCCAGTCGGGGAACTGAACGACGGTATCGAAATCGGTGACGTTCGAAATGAATGCAGACGGCGAAATTTCCCGAAACAGCCCGGTACCCGACAAGTCAGCGGCCACAACCCGACTGATCTGGGTGGCTAAATCCTCTGCCCCCGGTGTTTCCGCGATGAAGTTCGGGATCGCGTAGGGCAAGGGCTCGATCACGCCTTCGGTGATCTCGATCCTCAAGGGACCGTTCTGGGCCATCGCGGGTGTGGCAAGGGGCGCGAGGAGCGCCAATACGCAAAGCAAAAACCGTTTCATCGGAGCCTCATTCCCTCGGGGTTGAACACCATTTCGATCTCGCGCCACTGGTCGTATTTCTCAACCGGTAACGGGAATCCGCCGCGCTGGCAGCGGAGAATTGCGCGCCGGGCCTTCTCAAAGGCCGAGCGTTGGGCGGCATCGTCGCCGCCGCTGGCGGAGACTTGCCGGACCTGATTGCCCACGACGGTGCCGTCCCGGTTCATGGAAACCGC
>CAZWZG010000113.1:0-5138 GCA_964638245.1 uncultured Rhodobacterales bacterium | reverse complement strand
GCTTCTTCGGGCGCGGCGGGCGGTTCGTCTTCCACGATAGGTGCGGGATCGGGTTCGAGCGCCGGTGCAGTTTCCTCGACCACTTCGGGCGCACGCTCGGCCTCCGGCGGAGGGGGCGCAGCAGGCTCGGGAGCAACACGCTCGGCAGGTGGGGGCGGGAGTGCGGCGATCACCGTCGCGCCTTCTGTTTCCGTTGGAGGCGTCGGCGGGGTCGGATCGACAGGCTGGACTAAAGCAGGTTCAGGCAGCGGATCCGGCGTTTCCGGGATCGGTGCGGGCGCGTCGGGGGCATCGGCGGCTTCTGGTTCGCTCAAGTCCGGCTGGGTGTCTTCGCTCGGCGTTTCCGGCGCAGCGTCCTCTGCCTCGGGCGGCGCGGGCTGCACGGCGTCGGTTGCCAGTTCAGGTGGGTCACCTGCAGGTACGAGCGCAGCAAACTGCGCCTCGGTCAGGATCGACACCTCAGCCACGGAAACCGGCGGCAGGCGGTCGCGGTTGAAGATACCGCCCACCAGCAGGAACAGGATCAGCACCACGTGGGCCACCCCGGATATGATCCAACCGGCGGTCATGGGTGTCAGCCACCATCGCCATCCAAGGTCGGGCCGCCCACATCCGTGACCAGTCCGATATCCTCGAACCCGGCCGCATTGAGCGCGCCCATGATTTCGACCACGCGCGCATACTGGATTGCACCGTCCGCGCGCAGGAAGACCTGCCGCGACGTCCGCTCCTGAACCACGGCGCGCAGTCGCGGGATCAGGTCGGCGGCAGCGATGGGCGTTGATTGTAAGACGATCTCGCCCTCCGCAGTGAGAGAGATCGTCAGCGGCTCTTCCTGTTCGGTTGGCAGCGCGTTCGCGGCGGTCTTAGGGAGTTCCACCGGCACGCCCACGGTGAGCAGCGGCGCTGCCACCATGAAGATGATCAAAAGCACCAGCATTACGTCCACGAAAGGCGTGACGTTGATTTCCGACATCGGGCGGGACCGACGGCGGCGCCTGCGCCCCCCGCCCGTCTCGTTCTGCATGACACCAGCGCCCATGGGCCTATCCGTTCATCTGGCGCGACAGGATCGTCGCGAATTCGTCGGCGAAGGCTTCATAGCCTGCCACGATGCGATCATTGTCCGCAGCGAGCTTGTTATAAAATATCACGGCTGGAATTGCGGCCAGAAGTCCCAGCCCAGTGGCCAGCAAAGCCTCTGCGATCCCCGGCGCCACGACTGCTAGATTGGTGTTCTGTTGCTCGGCGATTTCGATGAAGGCGTTCATGATCCCCCAGACCGTGCCGAAAAGGCCAATGAAGGGCGCTGTCGAGCCAATAGTGGCCAGAAGGCTGAGGCCTCGCCCAAGATCGTCGTTCTCCCGGCTAATTGCGACATCCATGGTGCGCGAAATCCGTGCTTCTGCTCCAGGGATTAGCACCCCGTCCTGCCGATGCGAGCGCCGCCACTCGACCATGCCGGAAGCGAAGATTTTCTCGGACGCACCGGTCGGTTCCGCGCCAACCTTATCGAAAAGGTCATCCAGAGGCTCACCCGACCAGAACGCGCGATCAAACGTCGCCGCTTCGGCGCGCGCCCGCCGGATCATCAGAGTCTTGGTGATGATCATCGCCCAGCTCCAAACAGAGGCGAGGATCAACATGATCATCACGATTTTAACGGTGAGAGTGGCCCGCGCGTATAGGCCCAAAAGGGAATAGTCGGCCTCGCTCGCGAGGGCTGCTACTTCGGTTTCCATCTGCCTGCTCTGCCTGTCTGGCTGCGCTTGTTGCGCGTTGTTTGACGCAACATTAACGCATCAGAAAGCCAATAGCCAACACGATCGTGTCAGCGACGCCGCGTTAGGCCAAAGCCGCGCGGATCGCCGCCGGAATGCGCGCCGGGCGACCTGTGGGCGACAGCGCGGCCAGCGTTATCACAGAAGCGAAAAGCACCTCGTCACCGCGGCAAACATCTTGGCTAAAGACAAGACGGGCAGGCGTAACTTTCAGCGGCTGAGTGACAACGGTCACCACATCGTCGAACTTGGCCGGCACCTTGTAATCGGCCTCAACCCGAGCGACGGCAAAGACGATACCCTCTTCTTCGCGCAGTCGGTTTTGATCGATGCCAAGCGTGCGAACGAACTCACTGCGCGCGCGCTCTATATATTTGAGATAATTGGCATAATAGACGATCCCGGCCAGATCGGTGTCTTCATAATAGACGCGTGTTTCGAACGTGTGACGCATGCTCCCGTTTTGGCCCAGTTCATGGGTCAGTGCAATCAGCGGCACCGTTCCACGAGGCATTCGCCTGTATCCACCCGGCGCACGGTCGAATGTCCAGGATCACCTGCTGGCATCTGGATGCCCGGCATCAGCAGAAAGTCGACGCCATGTGCGCCGTTCAAACCGGCTGGAAATCGCGCAAACGGCTTCTCAATGACATAGGCGCCATCTGCTCGGCGCGTCAGGTTGCCTGCATCCAGTAGCTGCAACAGCCCGGCTTCTTGCGGCAGAATGTCGTAGGCTTCGACCGTTCCGCGCGCGATCACGTCCTCGGGCGCAACGCTGTCGATACCGAGCGGGTGAAACCGGTAAAGCTCTTGCCGGGTTCGATTGTGCGGGTCGCCCGCAAATTCCTTTAGGGGTGTCAGACCGTTCTCTCCCCAATGGAAGCGCTTGCCATCCTTTTCAATAATCAGCCCGGGTTGTTCCGCCTCGGCGATCGTATCTATGCCAGACGGCACCCGCATATCGCCAATCGTGTAGGACTCCAGCGTTGCGTCGGCGCGCGTCAGATCCAATACAACCTGCGCCGTACCGATGTCGGTCCGTGAGATCCGAGTACGGCAAAAGGGTTCATCCCAAAGCGTGACGCGCCCTCTTTCAAGACCCGCAACGCCCGCGCCGCGGTCACGCTGCGCGACGACAAATTGCTCGACCCGTTCTGTCGCACCATGCAGCGACCAAAGGACGTGGGTCGTTGCGGTTGCAAAGATATAGAGCGGCGTCTCGCCGGGCTCGATCTCAAGCCGGGCAATGGTGGTCTCGGCGTCACGTCCTGCCACGGACACCGTCGACAAAGCGGCGCCTTCATAGGCCTTGATGTGAACCGTCGTCGCAGTAGCGCTGAGCGAAGGAAGTGTGCAGTCGATTGCGTCACCCCCGAAAACCTGCCCGTTCGGCGCCTTGATCTCGGCAAGCTGTCGACCCGCACGCGCCTGCACAAACCCGACCATCTCTTCAGGTGTCGCCTTGCCATCGCCGTTGGTATCAAAACTCAACAAATGCCACGGCGCGCTGACAACGCCGCCGGTGCGCTCATCCAGCGTCGCTTCTGCTCCGGCGCGGATTTCGGCTGGATCGAGGATGTCGTTTCCATCGCGGTCATGGGCATCAAAGAACGCCTCGATTTGGCGCTTGTGACCATCGCTAAGCATCGGCTCTACCGCTGCCACCTCAGCGCGGCTCACATGAAAATCGCCATCATGATCGAAGGCCAAGGGCAGACCTAAATGACTGTTAAGCCGCATTCCCCGATCGCGAAGGTCCCATCTTTCAATCGACGTGGCATCTGCGACTCCGTTTATGGGATCCAAGGCGAACATCTCGCGCAAGGTGGTGGACGCAAAGCTTTCGGGATTGGCCGCGATCCGGTCAAGCTGGCGCTGGCTCAGCGAAGCGTCCGGCACCTGCGCCAAAGAGGGTGTTGCCAAAAAGGCCAGCAAAAGAACGGCTTTGCGCATCTCGTCTCCATCAATGGATACGCAAATGTAGCCGCCCAATCAGGCCAAATTACGACACGTGAGCAATCCGCGCCGCAAGGCGGAGTGCATGGCTTGGATCGTGCGCTACAGAGGGAAGGATGGGATCGTAGGACACCCGGATAATCGCGGCAATGTCCGGGTTCAGGATCATGGCACCACTGGCTTCATCCGCCGCAATCGGGCCCACACGGCCAAAGCTTTCGTCGGACCAAAGCACAATCATTTGCGCTGCCGCGCTGAGCGCAATGGCCTCGGCTGGAACCTCACCTAATTCAGGTGTCATCCGCTGAAAAGCGAAACAGGCCCGGATCGCACCCGCTTCGTCAAAGCGGAAAATGCGATACTGGTTGGCGTCCGCCTCGATCAGTCGCTCCACCAAGGGACCAAGATCGGGGATAAGCCGGTCAAGATGCGGCGTCTCAATCAACTCCGACCAATCCGTCAGGAAAAAGATCATCAGGTTCGCGCCCAGTTCGGGGTCGGTCTCGGCCATCTTGTGCCCCGCAAGCGTCACGACGGCCTCAATCGCGCCCTTGATGATCGGCAGCGTTTCTTCCTGTACGCCGAACACAACCGGAGCGATGGGACGACCCCAACGCGCGAACAGGTACTGTCCGTCCGATCGGGTGAAAAACGGTGTGATCTCTTCTGGCGTCATCCCGCTTGCCTACTCGGGCCCAATCCTGACCTCAAGGCATCCTTCATCTGGCCAAAAATATCCCGGGGGAGTCCGCGCAGCGGACGGGGGCTGGCCCCCGCTGCCGTTCACCCAAAAAGATCGCTTTGATCCGCAGGTGGTGCGAGCCCCAGATGGCTCCAAGCCCGGCTGGCCAGCATGCGGCCCCGCGGTGTTCGTTGGATCAGGCCCTGTTGGAGCAAAAACGGTTCGATCACTTCTTCGATTGCGTCCCGGCTTTCCGACAGGGCCGCCGACAGTGTCTCAACTCCGACCGGGCCGCCCTGATACGCGTCCGCAATCAGCTTCAGATACCGCCGATCCGCCCCATCCAGGCCCAGCGCATCCACCCCAAGCCGGTTCAATGCCGCATCGGCAATCGCTTTGGTCAAACGTCCGTCGCCCTCGACCAATGCAAAATCCACCACCCGTCGCAACAAACGGCCTGCAACACGTGGTGTGCCGCGTGCTCGGCGGGCGATTTCCTCGGCTCCAGCCTCTTCTACGTCCATCGAAAGAAGGCCGGCGGCGCGCGTCACGATCCGCAGCAACTCGTCCGGCGAATAGAAGTCCAGCCGCGACGGGATGCCGAACCGATCGCGCAAAGGGGTCGTCAAAAGCCCGAGCCGTGTCGTCGCGCCGACAAGCGTGAAGGGCTGCAATTCGATCCGCACCGACCGCGCCGCCGGTCCTTCGCCGATCATGAG
>CAZWZG010000112.1:7504-10287 GCA_964638245.1 uncultured Rhodobacterales bacterium | reverse complement strand
TCGTCATGCCGACGACCGGGTGAATCAACAGGTTGGCCTGCGCTTCCTTTGCGGCTCGGAACGTGAGTTCCTGATGCGCGCGGTGCAAGGGATTGCGGGTCTGGAAGGCGACAACCTTGCGCCAGCCCAGCTTGCGGAAATAGGCGCGCAGCTCGTTTGGCGTGTCGCGGCGGGCCTTGAAATCGTAGTGAATCGGCGGCTGGATGCCGGTGATCGAGCCCCCCAAATAGACCGGACCGGCGACGTTGTGGAGGTAGTTGACCGCCGGGTGCGCGTCGTCATCGGCGCCATAGACCATCTCAGCCTCGCGCGCCTTGTTGGGCGTGTAGCTGTCTTCGATGGAAAGGATCGCAAGGATCACGCCTTCCTGATCGCGCAACGCGATGTCCTGACCAGGCTCAATGCTGTCGGCAAAGGCCTGACTGACGTCGAGTGTGATCGGCATTGGCCAAAGCGTTCCGTCCGCAAGACGCATGTTTTCGACCACAGACGTATAGTCGGCCTCGGTCAAAAAGCCTTTGAGCGGGTTGAATCCGCCGTTCATCAAAAGCTCCAGGTCGCAGATCTGGCGCGGAGTCAGGTCCCAGCTTGGCAGGTCAGCGGCGTCGTTCTTAAGTTTTTGCGCGCTGTCGTAGGAAACGTACAGTTCCGGGATCGGCGTGAGGTTGGATTGCATATCGAAGTTCCTCGATTTCGGGGGGCGTAGGTTTGATTGCGTGCCAGTGAGCTCGGCATGCAAGGCGTTGTATTCAGTGAGCTTTCGCTCAAGAAACTGATGGACGAGGCGGGACTTTTCAGCCGCACCGCGCGCTGTGAGCGTATAAGAAAAGCGCGCCCGCTTGTCCGGTCCGGCGCGATCGGTGATTGTGAGCAGGCCGTCTTCGACAGCCGCACGAAGCATCGCATTGAGCCGACCAAGGCTTATGCCCAAGGCCGAAGCTGTTCCGCGCTGGGACGCTTCGGGCTCAGCGTCGAGCTGGCGGAGCAGACGGAAAAGGTCGTCCTCGTCCACTGGGCTCGCCTTTGCACTTGCAGGTATGCGACTCACAGGTGTGTTCATGCGTGAACGCATTGCACATCTCGCATGTGCAGCAAAGACTTTTATCGAAAGCGAGGTCTTAGTGTTTCGGCTCTGTGGCGAATGCCGCCGCAAAGCCTCAATTCGTCACGAATATCGAATTATTCGGCCGCTTGCGCGGGGGCGGTTTCTTGCTTGGCGAGGAATTTCTCTGCTTCAAGCGCCGCCATGCAGCCCATCCCAGCACTGGTCACCGCTTGCCGATAGATATGATCGGTGAGGTCACCAGCGGCAAACACGCCCGGGATCGAGGTCGCCGTCGAGTCCGGCTTGGTGACAACGTATCCGCCGTTGTGCGTTTCCAGTTGATCGATGACCAACTCGGAAGCGGGGGCATGACCAATCGCCACGAAGAACCCTGCGCAGGGCACCTCGGTAATCTCGCCCGTTGCAACATGTTTAGCGCGAATGCCTTCAACGCCTTTTGGTGTGTCCCCACCGACCACTTCGTCAATTTCGTGGTCCCATAGGATCTCAACCTTGTCGTTGTTGAAAAGCCGGTTCTGGAGGATCTTCTCCGCCCGCAAGCTGTCGCGGCGATGGATCAGTGTGACTTTCGAGGCGAAATTCGTCAGGAACAGCGCTTCTTCAACCGCCGTATTGCCGCCGCCAACAACGACAACCTCTTTGCCACGATAGAAGAACCCGTCGCAGGTGGCGCAGGCCGAGACGCCAAATCCTTTGAAATGCTCTTCCGAGGGCAGGCCAAGCCATTTGGCCTGCGCGCCGGTCGCAAGGATCACGGCATCGGCCGTATAGGTCGTGCCGCCATCGCCCTTGGCCACGAAGGGCCGTGTCGAAAGGTCGATCGAGGCGATGTGGTCGGAGATGATTTCGGTGCCGACGGCCTTGGCATGCGCTTCCATGCGCACCATCAGATCAGGGCCCTGCACCTCGGTATCGCCGGGCCAGTTTTCCACTTCGGTCGTGATGGTCAACTGCCCGCCCGGCTGAATGCCCTGGACAAGAACGGGTTCCAACATGGCGCGGCTGGCGTACACTGCAGCCGTGTACCCCGCGGGGCCAGAGCCGATGATCAATACGCGGGTGTGTTTCGTCTCTGCCATGGTGCCCTCCGTCCTTTGGGAGACAAGATATAAGGGGCAGCCGAGGCAAGGGAAAGGGGCGGTTTCACGTCCTCACATCGACGTGGTCCTGCCATGATATTTTCGATTATTGCGTATTTGCGAAATAATCTTGCGCATCCGTTTGGGAATTCGTATCAAAATAAAAAGGGGGAACCGTGCATGCCAACTGCAAAACTGGATCCGATTGATCGACAGATTCTGGCTGAACTGCAAGCCGACGGTCGCATGACCAACGTGGATCTGGCCAGCCGGGTCGGCATCTCTGCACCGCCCTGTTTGCGCCGCGTCCGCACGCTTGAGGGCGAAGGGCTGATCAAGGGTTATCACGCCGATGTCGATGCGCGGGCGCTTGGGTTCGAGGTTGAAGTCTTTGCGATGGTCGGACTGCAAAGCCAAGCCGAGGTAGACCTGTCCGCGTTCGAGGCGAAATGCATTTCATGGCCGCTGGTCCGTGAATGCCACATGCTGAACGGCGAAGTTGATTTCATCCTGAAATGCGTCGCGCCGGACCTGTCGACGTTCCAGACGTTTCTGACCGAGGAACTGACCGCCGCCGACAACGTGGCAAGCGTCAAGACGTCCCTCGTGATCCGGCGCGCCAAGGACGAACCGGGCGT
>CAZWZG010000112.1:6142-7404 GCA_964638245.1 uncultured Rhodobacterales bacterium | reverse complement strand
GGCCGAAAAACCGCTGTGCCGAGCGTCGGCAAGACCGTCTCGGCCGCGCGCCGGATTTCCTTTGAAAACCGCTGTGGGGCTTCGACGACAAAGTCCACGAACAGGCGACGACCGCGCGCCGAAAGCTGTGCTTCCTGGCCCTCAAGCTCCTGTATTGCCGCCCGAACGCGGTTGCGCGTTTGCGGGGACACATTGGCGCGCGCATTCAGCACACGATCAACGGTTGCAACGCCGACACCCGCCTGACGGGCAATCTCCTTGATCGGAAAGCGATGGGTCATTGATGTATTCTTGATGTGTTTTGAGCGGGACGCAACGCAACAAATCCGCCAAACTCGCACGCGGGAGGATTGAGCCATGAACAAGATGCAGAACCTGATTGCAGGGTTTTACAGCGCGGATGCGTGCCGGTTGGAGGACTTTGAGGCGCTTATCAGCCAAACGGTCAGCCCCGCCGATGTCCCCACAGCAGTCGACATCCAATGCAACGTCCCGATTTACGAGGCGCCGCGTCTTGCGCTCGGTGATCCTGACACGCGCCGGTCGATCCTGACGGAATGGGCGCGCATTCTTGGAGAGGGGGCAGGGGCGTTTATCCTGCGACAAGCCCAGCCGGATCATGACGCGATCGACGCGGCCACAAAGGTCTTCGAGCGTATCATCGCCGAAGAAAAGGCCGAGAAAGGTGAAGGCGCCGACCACTTTGCCGCCGCTGGCAGCAATGACCGCATCTGGAACAGCCTCCAAAAGCTGTGCCTCGCCGACCCCGACTTACACATTCGCTATTTCGCGTCGCCCTCGATGGATGCCGCCTCCGAGGCATGGCTTGGGCCAAACTACCAAATGACGGCGCAAGTGAACCTTGTGCATCCGGGTGGACAGCCACAGCGGGCGCACCGGGATTACCACCTTGGGTTCCAAACGGCCGAAACCGTGGCTCGCTATCCCGCCCATGTGCATGACCTGTCGCCGCTCATGACGCTCCAGGGAGGGCTGGCACATGTCGACATGGGGGTCGAAGCCGGTCCGACGAAACTTCTGCCGTTTTCCCAGCTCTACCGCCCCGGATATGCGGCGTATCGCCGGCCCGATTTTGCCGAGGCGTTCGAGAAGAACTTCGTTCAGTGCCCGATGGAAAAGGGCGACGCCATGTTCTTCAACCCGGCATTGTTCCATGCCGCGGGCGAGAACCGCACCACGGATGTCCACCGGATGGTCAACCTGTTTCAGGTGTCCTCACCATTTGGGCGCAGCCTTGAGAA
>CAZWZG010000112.1:3348-6042 GCA_964638245.1 uncultured Rhodobacterales bacterium | reverse complement strand
CCATTCGGCGTCGCGGTCCCTCGTTTGTTCTTAGAACAGGTCGCGCATGTCCTCGGTCGATAGGCGCGGGTACAGCACGCGGCCAAAGCCGCCAAGGCTCAGAATATGCGGGAACAGTTGCAGGTAGGTTTGGCGCAGATCCTCTGACAGGCTCAGCGTCAACTCCTGACCGGGGTGATACGTCTCGACCTCGACACCGCCCGCCATGATCGTCTGATGGCCCTCTGTGGCAAGGTGATAGACGCGGGTGGCCGAAACGGGCGTGACCTCGATGATCGAATACCCGTCAGCGCCAGCCGCAACCGGCACCAGGGCGGCTTCTGCGCCAATCGCAGCGCGCACGTTGGGGTCTTTGACAAGGCGTCGCGCCGCTGGTCCAAGCAGAAGGTCGCGCGCCGGGCGCCCAAGGCCGAACGCATCCGCAGTCACACGGTAGAGTTTGGGCGGCTCGGGACGCAGGGTCGGCGCGCCCGGTACAATCGTGATTGCCCCTTTCCATTGCAACGCTGCGACACGCCCGTTGGCGCATTCCAACATTTCGCCCGGCATCAGATCCTCAACCGCAACAGGGCCACGGGTGGTCTGGATCAACGTGCCATGGGTGAATGACGCGAAGGCATCTTCGAACAAGGGCAGCGCAGGCGCGATTTGCGTCTGTTCCTCAATGTCGCCAGCCTCGTTGATCCAAGTCACCTCATAGCGACGCGTCAGCGGGATTCGAGCGGGCACAGGACGCAAATGGTCTCGGCGCGCGGTCCACTTCTGTTGTGGCTTCAAACGACCCTGAATCTGGGTCGAGGATAGGGGCGCCGCAGGAACCTGCGCGGCGGGGCGATTGTAACTCATGCGATCAGCCTTCCGGTCTGGTCACATCTGCACTGGCCCCCACCTACGCAGATTGACTATGGACACAGAATCCGAAAAAGGCAGGCATTCGTCAACGCCAGAAAACCATTGGATCGCCGTCAGGGGGTAATCCCGGGGGCGGTTTGCGGTTTGTTTCGAGGAAGGGCCATTATCGTGCCCGGACAGTCACAAGCGCGTAAACGGTTAGGGCAAAGCCGTCCGGTGGGCGCCCCATTCAGGCCTGCTTTCGAGAAGCCTCTGCCACATTCCGAGCGGCGCGCGCCGGGCGGTTGGCCCGATTGAAGGGGAGATTCGCTTGGGTTTCCCGGGCGGTCCGAAGGGCGGAGGCCATCCAGCGGCGGGTCGGTGTGGTCTTGGTCATTGCATCTGCCTCAGTGTTTGTTGTTGTCCAAAAACTCGCATGGCAATGGGGCAAGCCAATGGCGCAGCGGCAAAAACCAAGAAAGACTGATGTTTCCTAAAAATTGATAAAAACCGGTGGTTTAGACGGTTAACGGCCGGGTTTGATCAACAATTAAGGAGAAATCTTGGCGCTGTCGCGCGTTTCGCGACAATTAACCTAGAGCCGGATCGCAGCAATCAGCCGACCATAGTCGGCTTCCTTGCGATGGACGCTGCGGCGGTAGGAATAGAAGCGATCGGGGTCCGAGTAGGTGCAATGCCCCGTCCAATGCGCCGCACCAACGCCTGCGGCCCGCAGGCGAGCCATGCCATAAGACGGCAGGTCGAAAAGCATACGGTCGCCGTCTCCTTGGGCAAAGAAACGGGCTGTCTCGGGGTCCTCATCATAAAAGCGGTCAAAAAACTCCGGCCCGACCTCGTAAGCGCGCTGGCTGATCGATGGGCCAATCACGGCGACGATGCGCCCGCGCTCGGCCCCAAGCGCCACCATGGCCTCCACCGTCGTTTCCAGAACACCGTCCAGCGCCCCTTTCCATCCGGCATGGGCCGCTCCAATGACGCCGGCTTCGTGATCCGCAAACAGAACCGGCTGACAATCGGCCGTCAGGATCGCAAGCGGCACGCCCGGGGTACTGGTCACCAAGGCATCCGCGCGCGTGCCAGGCTCTGGTGGCGCGGTGACGGTGACGACTTCGGGCGAATGGACCTGATGGATCGTGCTCAAGGCGTCTGGTGCAACGTTCAACGCCTCTGCAACGCGGTTGCGGTTGATTGTTACGGCGTCGGCCTGATCGCTCGATCCCCGGCCACAGTTCAATCCGGCGAATATCCCGCTCGACGCGCCACCTTCCCGGGTAAAGAACCCGTGGCGCAGCGGCAGGAGGTCGTCAGCGATGATCGGCTTCAGGGTCACGGTCAGGATTCGGTTGGGGTTGCACTGTAGGAAGGCTCGACGTTTCGAGACTGCGGGTCAAGCGTCGCTGAAGCCAATGGCGGTTCCTTGCGTGGGTCGGATGGCCATGGCTTTGAACAGGGTCCCCATTTCGTCGGGATGCAGTAGGCGGCGGTGGGCGGCGATGTGATTGTCCAACTCTGCGCCCGAGAGCTCGGCGGCAAGCCGTTCGGCCCGCGGCGTGATCCCGAGCCGTTCCAGAAAGACGCCTTGGGTCGCAAAGCCAGCCATCGCTGCGCCGCCACGTTCGGCAGCCTTCGCCAAAGGCTGAAAGCGGACATGCGCGGTCAGATCAGCCTTCCCCGGTTTAGCAAGGGGATCGACGGGCGCATGCCCTTCCAACGCCTGAAACGTGTCGCCGGTCCCGTGCCAGTCGCCGTAATCCACGATCAGAGCGGCCCCACCATGCCCCGCGATCCGTTCGCTGATGTCTTCGACGATCGCCTCACTCGGCGCGGACGTTTCAATCAACG